>CAYTJF010000180.1:0-261 GCA_964437945.1 uncultured Granulosicoccaceae bacterium | reverse complement strand
CATCACCATCGGAATCGACGTTACCCTCAACCGAGTCATCGATGCCATCACCATCCGCATCCTGATCGAGAAAGTCCGGGGTACCGTCGCCGTCAGTGTCGGCCGGCACACCTGGATTAGCTCCGGCTTCGATAGAGTCATCGATTCCATCACCATCCGAATCGGTGTCGAGCACATCGGGTATGCCATCACCATCGGTATCTACCGGGTTCGCTGGATCAGCGCCCGCTTCCACACTGTCAGGGATGCCATCACCATCTG
>CAYTJF010000179.1:0-12730 GCA_964437945.1 uncultured Granulosicoccaceae bacterium | reverse complement strand
CTCAATGGTTATCAGCGACCTGGATCGAGGTTGGAGCGTGGCTAACGACATTCCAGGAGCTGGTGGACGCTACACTTATTGGCAACCTATATTCAAATCAATGAAAAGCCACATTACGCTTGACCTGGTATCCACGCTATTTAGTTTCGCCAATCCAAATGACAGTTACGACGTGGTTGCTCACGAAATGGTGCATGCTTTAGATGGCTTTGGCAACAATGGGTTGGACGGGTTACCCAGGTTCTCCACAGTCGAGGATCAGCAGGAATTCTTGCGTATCAGGAGTGAGTTGGTAGCGGATTATAATAGTGCTACTCCGTGAACGTCGACTTAGGTAATGAGTTAGCACTTAGCGTCGTCAATCCAGTCTTTTTGCCAAGTGGATCTACACGATATTCTGTCGAGATGGTCGGGATCGATGATGCGTTAAATCAACAATGGACTATTGTTAAGGTCGGTAATCCGCCGGGACAGATTGGGCAGCTTTGCCTCGAGGTATAAGAGTAACTTGTAGAGTTTGTGGAACTTCGCTAACTGGAAGGTAGCAGAGCCTGCGCATCATCCCACAGTTCACTAACTATTTCCCCCGCAGGTTTATCGCGCGCATACGCCGATGACTGACCCGCCCAGGCCTGCATCCGATCAGTATCTGATAACTTGTTAGCCTCTTCTTTCATTAGCCGTGTCAGGTTTCGTTGTAATGGATAAGGTGCGGGTGCTGGTGTGTCATCTCGTGCGACAGCTTCAGGAAAAGCGGCGCGTATGCTTCTGCCAAGGCGTCCGGAGAATGCCAGTGTGGCCATAGTGTCTTCAGGTTTCGCACCAGCGATTGCATCACTCCATGCTTTGTTTAAACAAGCTTCTGGCGAGCGTAATAATCCTGTCCCTATCTGAACCGCTGATGCACCAAGGGTAATGGCTGCGGCAACGTGTCTTGCATCGGCAATACCACCGGTTGCGACAACCGGGATTTGTACTGCATCCATGATTGATGGCAACAATGAAAACAAACCAACCAGCGCTGTGCTTGCCTCATCGGCATTAAACGCACCTCTGTGTCCGCCGGCCTCCATGCCTTGAGCGACGATAACATCAGCACCGGCAGCTTCGGCTTCCAACGCTTCGGTGACAGTGGTGGCTGTGGCGAACCAGTGAATGCTTTCGGCTTTCATGCGTTTAATAACGTCGGGCGGGTACAATCCCATAATCGACGACATAACACGAGGGCTGGCATTGATCATGGCATTGCACTGTTCTTTAAAGTCGATTAGTGGCGCATCGACTTCGCTGGCCGGAACATCAGGTCCCCAGTTGCCCAAAAATTCACGTACCGCTTTTTCATGTGCAGGGTCTCGCACAGGCTCAGGGTCTGGTATCCATGTATTGAGTTGAAATGCGCCGTTGGTTGAACCACGCACGTCCGTGACCCAGGCGTTTATTGCATCGCTGTCCATCAGTAATGCACCACAGGCACCCATACCACCCGCGTTACCAACAGCACTTGCCAATGCAGGTGGGCAGGCGCCCGCCATAGGTGCCATCAATACAGGTACACGGAGTTCGTACTGGTTGCAGAATGCTTTAACTCGATCGATGTTGGTGGTGGAATGCATTGGCGCTAGATTTTGCGGATGCGCATTTAATTACGCGCACTGAATTCGTGTACGGCATCAACCATCACACCCAGATGCTCCGGATTAACGAACTGATGAATACCATGGCCAAGATTAAACACATGGCCGGGTCCATCACCAAAGCTTGCCAGTACTTTTTTAACTTCATCGCGGATGCTTTCGGGAGAACCATACAAAACCGACGGGTCAAGATTGCCTTGCAGCGCAACTCGATCATTGACCCGCTTTCTTGCGTCGCTCATGTCCATTGTCCAATCCACACCCAGCCCATCACAGCCGGTGTCGGCCATGGCGGATAACCATTGCCCGCCGTTTTTAGTGAACAACACCACGGGTACTTTGCGACCGTCGGCTTCGCGGGTTAAGCCATTAACTATTTTTTCCATGTAATGCAAAGAGAATTCACGGTAACGCTCAGGAGATAACACGCCACCCCAGGTATCGAAGACCATCAGTGCTTGGGCACCGGCAGCCACTTGTGCATTCAGGTAGTTGATAACGGCATCAGCGGTTTTATCGAGCATGGCGTGCATGGTTTGCGCGTCGCTGAACATCATGCCTTTTACTTTTGAGAAATCTTTGCTGCCACCACCTTCAACCATATAGGTGGCAAGCGTCCACGGGCTTCCAGAAAATCCTATCAGCGGTACTCGACCGTTAAGCTCTTTGCGAATAACACTAACCGCGTCCATCACGTATCGAAGTTCTGTTGTCGGGTCGATATCGGGTAGCTTGTCGACATCGGCTTTGCAGGTTATTGGATTAGAAAATTTCGGTCCTTCTCCGGCGACGAAATGCAGCCCAAGACCCATGGCATCAGGAATGGTAAGAATGTCAGAGAACAGAATGGCCGCATCGAGTTTAAATCGTTCAAGCGGCTGCAGTGTGACTTCGCAGGCAAGCTCGGGTGTACTGCACAAGGTCATGAAGTCACCGGCTTGTTTACGCACCCGAAGATACTCTGGCAAATACCGTCCTGCCTGGCGCATAACCCAAACTGGCGTACGCTCTACAGGTTCGCGCATAAGGGCTCGCAGATACAGATCGTTTTGAAGAGGTGTGCTCATGCGATTCAAGTAATTTTATGTTTGCTGGTTAGGTCCGTCTAGGCGGCAGTGCTTGCATGTGCTTTTAAATAACCAAGAATACCCTCTGCCGCATTGCGGCCTTCAAACACAGCAGTGACGACAAGGTCAGACCCACGCACCATGTCACCACCAGCAAAAACGCGCGGATTGCTGGTTTGGTGCATGAACTGTCCATTTTCAGGTGCGACTACTCGTCCACCATCATCAGTTTTGATGTCAAAGTTTTCGAACCAGACTGGCGGGTTTGGCCGAAAGCCAAAGGCAATCAGTACAGCTTCTGCCGGTAAAAATTCTTCTGTGCCAGCGACTTCTTCGGGCATGCGGCGACCGCGGGCATCTGGTTCGCCGAGTTTGGTGGTGACCACACGTACACCTTTCACCACACCGTTGCCTTCAATAATTTCAACTGGTTGTCGGTTCCATAAAAATTCAACACCTTCTTCTTTGGCATTTTTTACTTCTCGACGTGAACCTGGCATGTTTGTCTCATCGCGCCGGTAAGCACAACTGACCGATTCTGCACCTTGCCGAATCGCGGTCCGATTACAATCCATGGCAGTGTCTCCACCGCCAAGCACAACCACACGTTTACCTTTTAAGTCGATAAAATTGTGCGGATTCGCGTCCCATTGATATTGGTGATTAACATTCGAAACCAGGTACGGTAGTGCTTCGTATGAACCGGGTAGATCTTCACCAGGAAAACCGCCTCGCATCGACGTGTAGGTGCCCATGCCTAAAAACACGGCGTCGTATTCATCCAACAGCGTTTGAAACGGTAAGTCTTTGCCGATCTCGGTATTAAGCTTGAATTCAACGCCCATACCTTCAAGGATTTCACGACGCGTAAAAACCACTTCCTTTTCAAGTTTGAACGGTGGTATACCGAAGGTAAGCAGACCGCCAATTTCATTGTATTTGTCAAACACAACTGACTTGACGCCGTTGCGAGCCAACACATCGGCACAACCCAAGCCAGCTGGTCCCGCGCCAACGATTGCCACGCGCTGACTGGTGTTCACAACTGCCGACATGTCTGGTCGCCAGCCTTGTTTTATGGCTTCGTCGGTAATGTATTTTTCAATTGAACCGATCGATACAGCACCGAATCCATCATTGAGTGTGCAAGCACCTTCGCAAAGGCGATCTTGCGGACAAACCCGACCGCACATTTCAGGTAATGAATTGGTGCGATGCGACATCTCGGCGGCTTCTAACAGATTGCCCTCACCAATCAGTTTCAGCCAATTGGGAATGTAGTTATGCACCGGGCATTTCCATTCGCAGTACGGATTGCCGCACTCCAGGCAGCGATCAGCCTGTGAAGCTGCCTGGTCGGCATCGAACTGGCCGTAGATTTCTTTGAAATCTTTGATGCGGACAACAACCTCGGTTTTTTCGGGGTCTTGTCGTGGTGCATCCAAAAACTGGAAATTGTTGTTGCTCATATTACCAAGACTATACAGGACTACTAATTCGCCTTTCCAGCATCATCTGGCAAATGTGAGTTGCCGCAAAAACGAGTGGAAAATCTGGGCTGAATATTCTGACTCGATGTCAAGACACCTGTCGAGGCGCATGATGCTAATACAGCGATTTAAGCGTTAAGGCGTTGTTTGATTATTTGGCTAACGGCGGACATGTCAGCTTTGCCTTGCAAGGCAGGTTTAACAATACCCATGACTTTGCCCATGTCCTTTATAGAGCTTGCACCTGAAGATGCAACGGCATCGTCGATGATGCTGCTGATCTCATCTTCTGCAAGGGCGGCGGGCATGTATTCCTGAATTAACTCAAGCTCAGACTGCTCCACGGCGATCAGGTCGTCGCGATTGGCTTTTTCATACTGTGCTATTGATTCACGTCGTTGTTTCAGCATTTTGTCCAGCACTGCAATAGTGGCTGGCTCGTCAAGTTCAATACGCTGATCGACTTCAATTTGTTTTATTGCTGCTGATATTAACCTCAGCGTTGCCAGGCGCGGCTTATCGCCGGCTTTCATCGCGGTTTTGATATCGTCTAGAATGCGCTGTCGAGTCTCACTCATACCAGTTCTCGCTTATTGAAAGCTGGGCATGACGTTGGACATGGCGTTTGGGCGCAATAATTCCAGGTGCAATGTTGAACCGTAGTGATAAGCCATAATGCTAAAGCGCAGAACTTAGTAAGGACGTACGCGGCGCGTGATTTCTTTCGACAGTTTTTTCTGGTGACGCTTGACTGCAGCCGCTGCTTTTCGCTTTCGCTCAGCAGTGGGTTTCTCGTAGAATTCACGACGGCGAGTCTCGGTTAGCACACCGGCTTTCTCGCATGATCGCTTGAATCGGCGAAGTGCCATTTCAAATGGCTCGTTTTCTTTTACTCGTACTGATGGCATTGATTTAAAATTCTCTTACAAATAGGCAGAATAGCCCCCTAGTATAGCGGGATTTGGGGGGTAAACTCAATCAACTATGATCGTTCTTGGTATTGAATCGTCCTGTGACGAAACAGGGGTGGCGCTCTACGACAGCCATAATGGCTTATTGGCGCATGAAATTCATTCACAAATCGACCTGCATGCGCTTTACGGTGGGGTTGTGCCGGAGCTTGCATCGCGTGATCACGTTCGTCGACTTGTGCCGCTGACGCAACAAATATTGCACAAGGCGGGCCTGAATCGGCATCAAATTGAAGGGGTGGCGTTCACTGCTGGGCCAGGATTGGCTGGTGCACTGATGACCGGGTCGATAATGGCCCGGTCTTTGGCCTACTCATTGGATTGCCCGGCGATTGGTGTACATCATATGGAGGGCCACTTGCTGGCGCCCATGCTTGAATCTGAAACCCCGGATTTTCCGTTTGTCTGTTTACTGGTGTCTGGTGGACACACGTTATTAGTGCGGGTCGATGAAATTGGTCGATATCGTGTGTTAGGCGAATCCATTGATGACGCGGCGGGTGAGGCATTTGATAAGACAGCGAAAGTGCTTGGTTTGCCTTATCCGGGTGGGCCGCATCTGGCCAAGTTGGCTCAAAAAGGCAATCCTCAAGCGATCAGTTTGCCACGTCCCATGCTTAATCGCCCAGGACTGAATTTCAGTTTCAGTGGCCTGAAAACAGCTGCTATCACCGAGTTACGGGCAAACCCTGCGCTTGCCCACGAAGATCTCGCTGCCTCGTTCGAAGCGGCGGTGGTGGATACGTTGTTGGCCAAGTGCAAAAGAGCACTGCAGCAGGAACAGCTAACGACGTTGGTTATCTCTGGTGGTGTAGGCGCTAATAAAAACTTGCGCGAACAGGCAGATCAGATGTGCAGCAAGCTGGGTGGGCGGGCGTTTTATCCTCGTCTGGAGTTTTGTACTGACAACGGTGCCATGATCGCGTTGGTGGGTGCTCTGCGACTAGACAAAGATGAGCGATCAGCGCTTGATCTATCGGTGCGTCCTCGATGGTCATTGGATGAACTGAAACAGCCTGGTTCAGGTTTATATTAAAACTGCGATTTGGCAGTAACCACAAACTGAAACGAGCTTATCCGATCTGTTTCATCGAGTGGAAAGGCAAAGTCGAGGTGTAACACCTGGGAATCGGCCTGACGTGTACCAACTATGCGTAAACCCAACCCCACGTCTTTTAGCACTTGCGGGTCTTCACCTTTATCCCAGGCAGAGCCAACATCAGCGAATGTCGCTGTGCCTATGCGTGCCAGTCTTAGCGGGTACCAATCAAAGAAATAGCGATGTTCAAGAGTCAGGCGCGCGCGTCGAGAGCCGTTTTGAAATCTGAGTGGGTAGCCGCGCAAGCCTGTGGCGCCACCCAGTACTATTTGTGAGTGTTCGAACAAATTGTTTGTGGTTACCAGGTTGGTTGATGCGTACAAGCTCGTTTTTGGTGACACAAAGTAGTAGTTTTCAACTGTGGCCCTGGCTATGCCGTTCTCGATTCCGTCATCGTTGGCAAAACCCTCAAAGCCTGTGCCTAATAAACTTAAAAAACGATCCCCACCACGCCAGCCCTTGCGATAGTTAGCGCTTGCGACCAATGTGTCTTGACTGCTACCCAGTGTCTTTGCTGCCCAGCCTATTTGGGCGCGCAGTTGATGACCCACATTGATATCCTCGATCGCCTCTATGAGCTGCAGGTTGGATAACTCAATGAAGTCAGGTTGCTGAATATTCAAATCGATAAACGGGTAGCTGAATATGCGTTCGGGCACCGGCATGCTTTCCGGAAAGCGTGCGTTGGCGTTAAGTTGCAGGCGCTGATAAGCCCAGCCGGCGCTCCAGCGAAAAACCCGACTAACGTTCCGGCCGTCAGACCGTTTGCGCACGAACTGACGCCCTTTTGAAGTACCGAATGCCATGCTGGCAAACTCGTTGTCAACATTAAGCTGGTTCACCACGGCACCATTGTCGTACAGGCTCTGCACGAACTCCGTATTGCCAGCTCGTACTTGCCAGCTGCGTCGCGTATCCAGTGAAGTAAATGGTTGTCTGAATTCAACTACCTGAGCTTCGCCGTCGGTGTTGTTCTGGAGCTGTAAGCTGAATTGAGTATTGGTACCAAGCAACATTGGATCTTGATAAAGCAACACCTGTTGATCGCGATCCACTGAGAAGTCCAGTCCGAGACTAAGGCTTTTGCCCATGCCAAAAAGATTTAACTCAGCCAAAGAGAATGAATATTGATTTTCACCGCCAGCTCGCGCGAAATTAAAGCTTGGTATTAATGACCAGTTGTCGTCTGTTTCAACCAGAATGTCGACTTCACCGTCACAAATTTGTTTCGGGGTCACACTGGCATTACGTAAATAACGGTTACTACGCAGATTTCGTTCAGTTTCGGCTAGTAGGTCCACATCAAACGACTCTCCTTGCGAGAAAAGTAATTGCGCTTCTATTAGCTCTCTTCGAGACTTTACGTGTAGTTGATTAGCCAGCTGATGTATTGGCTGATTCTCTGAATCCAGACTATTGTTAAATACGTCGTTAATTCTGAGTTGAACCGACCCGACGCGCAGTTGCGTATTACTGGCCGCATCGGGTGTCCATGGTTCGCATACCGTCGCCATGGCGTTTGAGTTTGCTATTGCCGCAATCAGGCTCAACAGTAATGCCGAGCTTAGCTTACGCCTTAGATGTGGTTCACGATGTTCCAAGCTTGGGCTCAGTCCCTGTCAGAATCCGCTTTATGTTGCTGCGATGAGTGTAGAAGAGAAACACCGCTATAACGATATACGTCATTGCATATGCAGAATGCCCGCCAGTCATTAGGTAAAGGGGTATTAGTGTGAAAGTGAGCAGGGCTGCCAGCGACGACATTTGAAACGCCAGGCAGATCGCCAGCCAGGTCACTAAGGCCAACAGACCAACCTGTATGCTCAGCCCAAACAAGGCGCCCAATGCCGTTGCAACACCTTTACCACCACGAAAATCGAAAAAAACCGGGTATACGTGTCCGAGAAATGCGGCCGTGGCAACCAGGGCAATCGTCGGTGGGTGTGGGATAATCAGACCAGTAATCGCCACAGGCAACAAACCTTTTAGCGCGTCGCCCAGCAATGTCAGGCCAGCAGCCAATTTGCCGCCGATGCGCAAAACGTTGGTCGCACCCGGATTACCTGATCCAGATTCACGCGGGTCGGGCAGGCCCATCAGTCGGCAGATAAGAATGGCAGTTGATAAGGAACCAATTAAATACGCCAAAGTGGCAGCTATGACTGCCGGTATGAACAGGGATGCGGTAAACACGGTATGGTCTGCTGTTGGATGAGGCGGCTGTAAATCAGATACGCATTCTAAAACAGATAGGCATTGTGGACGACTTTTTAATGCAGCCTCCTATACAGCCAGATCGATTCGAGCACGTTAGACGTCAATTTGCAGACGTCAATGGCACGTTCAGTCAGCACAACGCGATTTTTCAAAATACCAGTGAGCGCATGCTGGCCCGAATGGAGGTTCTGGCGATCAAACCGCTTCGTGTACTCGACCTTGGCTGCCGTGATGGGTATCAAATCAAAGCCTTGCAGAAGCAATTTCCAGATGCACAAGTGATTGGCGTCGATCCGGCCAGTGTCACAAGTATGCGTAGGTGGTGGCAGCGCAAGTCTAAAAATGCCGCCAAACTCGCCGCCGATCCGCATCATTTACCATTCACTGATGGCAGTTTTGACCTGGTGGTGTCGAATTTGCTGTTACCTTGGTGTCATGATCCGGCTGGAGTGTTTGCCGAAGTCGAGCGGGTTTTGGCAGAAAACGGTGCATTCATGTTCACCTCAGCTGGACCGGATACCTTGCAGGAGTACAGTGATTTGTGGCGTGGTATCGATTCAACCCAGCATGTTTTCGGGCTTGCTGATCTGCACCAGACAGGCGATGAGTTGCTTAATGCAGGATTCAATGCACCGGTTCTGGACCGAGAGGTCATTACGGTTGATTATCCTTCGATTGATGCGCTACAAGATGAGATGAGACACGTCGGTGCGGCTAACATTGCCTGTGGCCGGCGAATTGGTCTGATGGCAAGCCAAATGCGTAAATTACTCAGAGCACAGGCAACAGGCCAGCGGTTTGCGGTGACGCTCGAACTGGTACAGGGTCATGGCTGGAAAGGCTCATTAAGGCAAAATCGGAACAACAGTTCTGATGAGTTTTCGGTATCGGTGGACAGCCTCAGACAGTCTTTGCGAGGTTCAACGGGCTAAAGGTGCTGTTATAGAACGTATTGCACAATCGTGCTGGTCTGAATACTGCCAGGTTGGAGACAGACGGAAGAACCGATATGCAACAGATTGGCAAATAAACAGGCCAAAGCGTTGAGAGAAATGGCTAAGCTACGCTATAGTTAGGGGTTTGCGTTTACGCGCTATGATCGACGTCCAAAACAGAGTGGACAGGACGACCAGGCTGATGACGACTCAACTAGTAGTCCAGTCTAATCAATCCATGTCCTGGAAAGCCAATATGTGGCTGGCCGCGAGTCTGGGGGTTGTTTGCCTTGGTGTCGCGTTTGCCATGGCGGCGTTTGGCTTCTGGATGATCATTCCGTTCGCCGGTGCCGAAGTCGTTTTTATTGTGTTTTGTCTGCACTGGACCATGCACCGACTAAGCCGTAAGGAAGTCATTACGGTTGATCAGGATGCAGTCCGGCTTGAGTGGGGATACCGTGAGCCGGATACGCGTGTGGATTTACCGCGACAATGGTCGAAGCTGAAGTATCATTGTCCGGATAGCCCGTTTGAAGTGGGCCATTTGAGTCTGGGCGCACACGGCAAGTATTATGCTTTGGGACAGTGTCTCGGCCGCGATGAAAAGAAAGAACTGTTCACCGAATTGGATTCGGCCCTGAACCGGACGTGAATCGTTAGCGAATCGCACCTGACGGTAACGGATTGGCCAAGTTTGGATTGGCCGATTTGCAGCGAGAATATTAGATGGCAGTGCTTGCATAGGTTGAATGTGACACTACCAAACCACGCAAATACAAAGAGTGTATTTGTTTGAGTGTAAATATTTAAAAGTTTAGACCGGTGGTGTCCGACACGGCAGGTCAATTGGTTTTTGATTTATTTTTGGAGATTTGGTTATGACATCTAACGTCTATCGTTGGATGCTTCTCGTAGTCTGTGCACTGGCCTTGCCGTCGGTTGCCTGGGCTGACTGGGGAGCGCTGAACATGCCTGTGGGTGTGACTGAAATCAGTGGCAAAGTGTACGCATTGCATATGCGCATATTTATTTGGTGCTGTGTAATCGGGGCAATTGTTTTTGCCGTCATGTTTTATTCCATGTTCAAACATCGAAAATCCAAAGGTGCGGTTGCGGCCGATTTTCATGAGAGCACAACCGTTGAAGTCATTTGGACAGTCGTGCCTTTGATCATTCTTATTGTTATGGCTATTCCGGCAGCCAAAGTGCTCATTCAGATGGAAGACTTCAGCGATTCCGAGATGAGTATTAAAGTGACAGCGTATCAATGGCGCTGGCAGTACGAATACCTTGATGAAGATATCAGTTTCTACAGCCAACTGAATCCTGAGCACAACGTGGCTCGGCAGGCTGATTCAGGTATTGATGTGGGCACTATCGATCATTATCTGAAGGATGTTGATAACCCACTGGTTGTGCCGGTTGGCAAGAAAATTCGATTTCTGCACACCGCTGCAGATGTTATTCACTCCTGGTGGGTACCCGATCTGGCAGTAAAAAAAGATTCCATTCCCGGGTTTATTAACGAGAACTGGGCGCGTATTGAAAAGCCGGGTGTTTATCGTGGTAAATGCGCTGAACTTTGCGGCCGAGATCATGGCTTTATGCCTATCGTGGTTAAAGCTGTTCCACAGGAAGAATACGACACCTGGGTGAGTGAGCAGCAAACCAAAACAGCATCGGTCAAAATGGACACTACTCGACAATGGTCTCAGCAGGAGCTGGTTGCAACCGGCGAACGCGTTTATGCTGCCAATTGCTCAAGCTGTCATCAAAAGGAAGGACAGGGCATCCCCGGTATGTTTCCACCGATTGCTGGTAGCGACATCGTTAATGGTGATATAGACAAGCACATCAGCACGGTGTTGAACGGTGTGGCTGGTTCTCCAATGCAGGCATTTGGTTCGCGTTTAAGCGACGTCGATCTGGCCGCGGTCATTACCTTTCAACGCAATGCATTTGGCAATCAGGCAGGTGACACTTTGCAGCCATCACACATGCGCTCACTAAGGGAAGGTTCACAACAATCTGCTCTAGATGTACCACAGAGTCATCTTGTGCCACAGAATAATCTCAAGGGAGTTAACTGATGAGTTACTCAGACAAAGCTCACGATCATGCTGGGCACGACGACCATCATCATGGGCCAGCACCGGGCTTAATGCGATGGGTTACAACGACTAACCATAAAGACATTGGAACCCTGTACCTTTGGTTCGCCTTAATTATGTTTTTTATCGGTGGCGCCATGGCGCTTATTATTCGCCTTGAGCTGGGTTCGCCTGGTCTGCAGTTTGTTGATCCGATGTTCTTTAACTCAATGACGACAATGCACGCTATCGTGATGATATTTGGCGTGATCATGCCCGCGTTTGTCGGCCTGGCCAACTGGATGATACCGATGATGATCGGGGCACCGGATATGGCTCTTCCGCGGCTCAACAACTGGTCGTTCTGGATTATGCCGTTTGCGTTCACCATCATGTTGTCAACGTTGTTTATGGACAGTGGTGGTCCTGCTGGTGGCTGGACACTCTACCCACCACTGGTTCTGCAGATGGGTGATAGCTTCGCGTTTGTTATTTTCGCCATTCACTTTATGGGTATTTCATCAGTGATGGGTTCAATCAACATTGTTGCAACCATCTTCAACATGCGCCCACCAGGCATGACCATGATGAAAATGCCTATGTTCGTATGGACCTGGTTAATCACGGCGTATCTGTTGATTGCCACTATTCCGGTATTTGCTGGTGCTGTAACCATGTTGTTAACCGATCGATTCTTTGGCACAAGCTTTTTTAGTGCCGCTGGTGGCGGTGACCCAGTTATGTTCCAGCACATCTTCTGGTTCTTCGGACACCCTGAAGTGTATATCCTGATTCTGCCTGCATTTGGTATCGTCTCTTCGATCATTCCGACTTTTGCAAGAAAGCCGCTGTTTGGTTATGACTCCATGGTGTATGCGACAGCGTCAATAGCGTTTCTTTCATTTATCGTTTGGGCGCACCACATGTTCACTACGGGTATGCCGTTGGCAGGGGAACTGTTCTTTATGTTCTCCACCATGATGATTTCAGTTCCAACCGGAGTTAAAGTGTTTAACTGGGTGGCTACTATGTGGCGAGGCTCAATGACTTTTGAAACGCCAATGCTGTTCGCCGTTGGATTCGTCATCATGTTTACCATTGGTGGTTTATCCGGGCTCATGCTGGCAATCACGCCGGCTGACATCCAATATCACGATACCTACTTTGTTGTGGCTCATTTTCACTACGTGTTGGTGCCGGGTGCCATATATTCTTTGATGGCGGCAA
>CAYTJF010000178.1:0-12833 GCA_964437945.1 uncultured Granulosicoccaceae bacterium | reverse complement strand
CTAGTAAAAGTTACCCTTCAATCAACTCGTATTGTTGGCGTGGCACTAGGTACGATCATGTTTTATAAAACAACATTTAATAGCATTTACTGGAACAGCATTTATTGGATATGAGTAGACAAATCGTTCTTGATACAGAAACCACTGGCCTAGACCCGAAAACCGGCCATCGAGTAATAGAGGTTGGATGTGTCGAGTTGCGTGAGCGAAGACTCACAGGTAATAATCTGCATTTGTATCTACAACCTGATCGAGAGATTGACCAGCAAGCTATCGAAGTGCATGGCATAACCAATGAATTTCTTTTGGATAAACCGCGTTTTGAGGCGGTTGCAACAGAGTTGAAGGCTTACCTGAGCGGAGCCGAGTTGCTTATTCATAATGCACCGTTTGATGTTGGTTTTCTTGAGTCTGAATTCTCGATCATCGGTGATGAGTTTGCGTTGACCAGCATATGCACTGTCACTGATACGCTTGCAATGGCTAGAAAACTATACCCTGGGCAGCGCAATTCTCTAGATGCACTGTGTAAGCGGCTTGGCGTTAACAACACGCATCGAACCTTGCACGGGGCATTGTTGGATTCAGAAATTCTAGCCGATGTTTATCTGACTATGACCGGTGGTCAGACGGCCCTTGTGCTCGATGCTGACCAGGTTTCATCGGATACCGGCAATTCGAAAGAGGTAGCGCTGAATACCGACCAGTTGCTGATAGTGCAAGCGAATGAATCGGAGTTGGCAGCGCATGACACGTGGTTAAGCAAACTGGAACAACAGGGTGAGTGCGTGTGGCGAAAAGACCAACCCGTGTCGTAACAGTATCGCCATATTTTTGTTCACGTCACTGCATTTTAATTACTATTTTAATTACTATTGTTTCGAGTGTTCTTTTATCTGCAACCTCTACTTAAGTTGCTGCCATAATTATATCGTCAGCTACTTGATCGGCTCTCGCCAAAGCACCTTCAATTAGTCCCGGGTTACGTTCGGATGTCTCCGAAGCGGCAAACCACATACTGCGCTCACAATGCGGTTCTCGTACACATCTTGACAACACTTGCGGGTGCGCTCCATCACCACGGCGATCAGCATCCGTTGTCGTATAAGGCTCAAACGCCCAGTCTTTGATAAGTATGTCCGATGGTTCTGGCGCTTGTTTGCCAAAACAACGTTTTAACTGCTGCTTGATCGCGGCCCTGAATTGGTCGTGGTTGTTGTGCCGTGATTGTGGAGACACGCCAGCGAATCCAAACAAGGCTGCAGGCGTACCCTCAGGGCCACTGTGATCATGGATTTCAACCAATGGGCCGACTTGGCTTGCCACTCGACCAGACAAACCCTGCGCGCGCCAGAAGGCCGTTTCATAAACGGCCACCACCTTTGCATGGGGTGCCATCCAGGTTTGAGTGCTGTTTAATATTTGAATGGTTTGTTCCAGTACATCGTTTCGGACATCGCTATTGTGGCTGAGCATACTGGCAGCCAAACGCGGTGGTGTGGCTACGACTAACTGACTGCTGGTTAAACGATATGTTTTGTGCTTTGCCAGCGTTGTCGACACGTTTAGCTGCCAGGCTTGGTCCTGTCGTGTGCAGCTGTTCACCACGTGTTCAAATTGAATGATGCCACTGAGCCTGTCGAGCAGGGCAACAATTAGCGCGTGGGTGCCACCTTTAATGCGTGCACTTCCATACTGGGAAGCCAGGCTGCTTTTTTGCGCCATTGCATTTGGGTCGCGATCAATAAGATCTGCTCCTTTGTCGTATTGATCAAACAGTTCCAGCTGCAGTTCCTCCAGCCACTGCGTGACAACAGGTTGCGCGTACGGCCAGACCCAGGTTGGTCCAAGATCTTGATGCCCAGCTGTTATGGCTGGTTGAATTCGACCACCTGCGACTGCATTGGCCTCGAGCACGTGTACATCGATCCCTGCCTGCTGTAGTCGAAAAGCGGTTGCCAAACCGGCAAGGCCAGCACCAATAACAGTGACACTCATAAGGAATTAATGAATGCGAACGACTCGCTGCTTGTCGCGCTGCCAGTCGCGATCTTTTATTGATGCCCGTTTGTCAAATTCCTTTTTACCTTTACCCAAACCGATCTCGATTTTGACCTTGCCATTTTTCCAGTACATTGACATGGCCACAACAGCATAACCCTTGCGATCGACAGCACCAATCAATCGAGCAAGTTCGCGACGATGCAATAACAGCTTGCGACGGCGGATACCTTCAGTGCTGTGGTGGGTGGATGCAGAGACAAGCGGCGAGATATTGCATCCGTACAGCCAGGCTTCCATCTGATAAATCTGCACGTAGCCGTCGGTCAACTGTGCTTTTCCTGCACGCAGGCTTTTGACTTCCCAACCTTGCAGAACCAGGCCGGCTTCAAACTTTTCGTCGATTTTATAGTCGAAAGTAGCCCGTTTGTTACGCGCAATGGTTGCGCTGGGGGCTTTTTGTCCTTTTTTGTTCTTTTTCTTTGCCATATAGGCATTATAGGGGCATGGTAGTCCGTCAACCAGATAAATTAGGGTTCAGAGTCGGCCGGCTGCGGTATCACCAGCCATTGTCCTGCAATACCGCTGGCGGCCCCACGCGTTTGTGAAGGCCCCTGGTTTATATTCAAGGGGGGGGGCATACAACTGCGCGTCCCGGTTGAACAAACGTAACGCAGTCAGGAGGGTGGCTGGTGAGCTCCCTACGGGCGAGGCTGCCCGCGCTCGTGCCTGTGTTACTCTTGCTCGACGTATCCCAATATGCGTTCGCAATAGTGCCTGCCACGCACCCTAAAGGGCATAAAAACGCAGACAGACTCGCTGAACTCGAACATATCATGTGGTTGGACCACTAGCACCAAAACAAGAACCTATGCCCACGATTTCGCGTACTGCCCTGGTAGAACATACCTCGCAAGACATGTTTGAGCTCGTTTGTGATATTGAGTCATACCCGGATTTTCTCCCCTGGTGTAGCGCGGCGAGAGTCGACGAACACAGCGAAACTCATCAACTGGCCTCGGTAACGATTAATCAGGTGATCAATCAGTCCGAATTCTCAACGCGAAATGCCCTTGAGACCAACCAGTCAATAACAATGCAACTGGTGGATGGACCATTCAAATACCTCACGGGGACATGGCAATTCAAACCGCTGGGTGACACCGCATGCAAGGTAACGTTGGACATCGATTTCGAATTTGCCAGCCCGATGGTGGGTCGCGTAATCAGCCCGGCTTTCAACAAAGTGTGTGACACACTCGTCAACGCTTTTTTAAAACGTGCTGACCAGCTTGGCAATAACCAATGAAGGTATCTG
This sequence comes from uncultured Granulosicoccaceae bacterium, assembly GCA_964437945.1. Taxonomy (GTDB): domain Bacteria; phylum Pseudomonadota; class Gammaproteobacteria; order Granulosicoccales; family Granulosicoccaceae; genus Granulosicoccus. The sequence goes on along the minus strand of CAYTJF010000178.1, from coordinate 9,514 downwards.
TTGTTTTGGCCTTGCCAACGCGCCAACAAATTATAAAACTGAGTGTTGCGTCCGGGTGTACAGCAAGGCAAGCAGTGCAAGCAGCAAAAGGTGCAGGCCTTGAGTTCTCTACAAATGAAGTAGATTTAGATAATGCACCGCTTGGCATCTATGGAGAGCGGGTCAGCGACGAGGCACAGTTGAGCGAAGGTGATCGGGTCGAGATATATCGACCACTTCAGCAAGACCCTATGGAACTAAGGCGACAACGGGCCGCGTCAGAGTCCGGTGGGCTCTCGAAGCGGAGGAAATAGCCTCTCCCACCAATTGCGATATTGGGGCAGCTCTCCGGATGTATTGTCAGCATTGTTATCGATGCGTGACACAGTCTCATTTTCAAAGAATATGGCCAGCTTTCTGGCCTCAACAGCTGCCCCTGCTGGTCCGCGGGTGTACAGGTAGTCCCAGCGACCTTCAGTAAACGGTGAGCTGGTGATTGGCGCTCCAAGCAGGGTACGAACCGCATTCTGGTCCATACCGATTTTTATCTCGGCTAATTGGCGCTCCGAAAGCAGATTTCCCTGTTGAATGGTGATTCGGTGAGCGCGTGGCAACCAAAATGGGTCTCCGCCGCAGCCGACCATAGTGATCAGTAACAAAGAGACGAGCAAATATCTCACTTAAGTAATTTCCATGAATAAATTGTGGTTGTTACAGTATACTTTAGCAAATTACTACGTATCCGCCAGTTACATATCGGAACAGGGCCATGGCAACGCATGCAAAACACATCAACACGCGAGTTAAAAAACGCTGGTCTTAAAGTGACGCTACCCAGGCTCAGCATACTGGAGATTCTAGAACATGCCGAGCAACATCACCTAAGTGCTGAGGATGTTTACAAAGCACTATTGGAAAAAGGCAGCGATATTGGTTTGGCCACAGTATATCGGGTACTAACCCAATTCGAAGCTGCAGGACTAGTTACGCGCCATCATTTCGATGGCGGGCAAGCCATTTTCGAGCTGGACACCGGCGATAACCATGACCATATAGTGTGCGTTAAAACCGGTAAAGTCTCGGAATTCAAAGATGAGCAAATTGAGCGTCGATTATTGGAGATTGCTGAAGAGCTCGGTTATAGCCTGACCGATCATAAAATTATTCTTTACGGCATTTTCGATGATAAGTCCGACGCAAAATCAAACGTTGGTCCAGTGGAGCGATTAAAGGACAAGCAGCCTAGTTAATCTACTACAAAACTAATCTATAACAAAACTAATCTATTACAAAACCACCTTTGCGCCCCAGCCAGCGTAACTACCTTCAAATTCTGACGCCAGCCTTAATAGTCCAGAGTTTTCTTCATTGATGGACTCTAAGTCTAGTGGCGTGTCTTTTACAAGGTCAGCGTAGCAACGTCGAGCACCTTCGTACTGGTTGTTCCCTACGTTGGAAACGCGATACCCCAGCGCAGTGCCTTTACTCGTTAAACCATTCATCAGTTCACGGCTATAGCAATAAAAATGATGCTCGATCAGGTGGGGTTTTTCAGGGTCCGATCCAGCAGCAATCAGCGCTTCTATCGTTTTCTTATTTCTTTCAACATTTGGCGTAATGATTGCGGTGGAGGAAGAGGTGCGACCGATAAAACTCACGATATTATCAAGGTACTTACGCATGTCATTCCTTTAAATAGTGAAATCCTGGGATACTTACTTCACTCTATTCAGGGCAACTAAAGTTTCAGGGTAACTAAAGATTCAGGGCAACTAAAGTCAGATCAACTGAACTCTGACCAACCAAACACGGTGTACCTGAAATCAAACCAATCCGGAGCTCTGCGTCGTTGCGTAACATGTACTATACAGCAAGAAAATTATGTTGACTCTAAGGATACTGAGAAAAGCTGATTTTAATCGGCAGCGCTGTTGATTATTTTTACAAACGCTAACATTGAAATAAAATGCATTGTCTAGAAACACTGTGCAACGCTAAACGTCCTTGTTTTTGCGTTGTGCTTTTGATTATCTGTTACCTGTCAATGTCACCCAGGCATTACTTTTTCAGATTGGTCCAAATTTGATCATACAGTTTCTGTGTTTCCTCATCACACACAGCGACAAAAGAACCGGTTGGAGCGTCCGCGGGTGGATTAGTTTCTGGAGAGGCTAATAGCTCCGCATCGAGTAAATCATTAACGCCTTCAACACCAGCAGTGTATTGCGCGAAGTTGGTTACGGCTGCAATGTTTTCAGGTTCGAGCAAAAAGTTCATGAATTTCAGCGCGTTGTCACGGTTGGGTGCATCTTTCAATAGAACCACATTGTCCATCCAAACGATTAAACCTTCCTTTGGATAAACATACTCAATGTTCGCGCCTTCAATTCGTGCTTTGGCGCTAAATCCGTTCCAGATCATGCCCACTGCAGCATCGCCGGAAACAAGGACATCTTTGGCCCCATCTGAGTTGAAAGACGCCCACTTTGGTTTAGCTTCCTGTAGTAGCGCATTCAGTGCTTTGAGTTCATCTCGATTGGTGGAGCATTGCTCAATGCCAAGATGCATGGACGCCAGTGCCAATACTTCACCTTGACTGTCGAGCATGTTGATTTTACCGGCAAGCTCTTCTGGTGGATCGAACAAGATACTGGTTGTGTTGATGTCGCCTTCGTACATGTCGCGGTTGACCGAAAAGCTGGTCGATCCCCATTGGTATGGAATGGAATGTTTGCGACCTGGATCAAAACTAACATCAACCCATTGTTCCATCATGTTGTCGAAGTTTGATAACTCAGCAGGCTCAAAGCTATCGAGTAAATCACCGTTTCGCATAATCTCAACCATGTAGTCACCCGGAACGGCCACATCGTAACTACCTAATTTGCCAGCTTTTAGCGCGGCAAGCATCGACTCATTGGAATCATAGGTGTCCATGGTGACTTCAACATCGTGCTCCTCTGAAAATTTATCGAGCACTTCTTGGGGTATATATTCAAACCAGTGATAAATACTCAGAGAGCCTTCGGCGTTGGCTGCGGTTGACGACAGCATAAAGGCGGTTGCCAGACTTGCTTTGACAACGGTGCTAGTGAGTGTCGTAGTGAAACGGTTTTTCATTTAATTCTCCAATTTTTCATTTATTACTCTGATCGTTCGGTCACATTTTTTTAATACATTGCTGACAGCTTATTAATTCTTACTCGGTGTGGTACTGCCGCTGCGTCCTACCATATACGATATACAGACTATCAGTACAGAAACCAGCAGCATCAGTGTCGAAATGGCCATAATATTGGGCTTGATTCCTTGTTTTACAGCGCCGAAAATGGCCGTAGGCAGTGTTTCCACCCCGGCGCCTTTAACGAAGTTGGTGATAATGAAATCATCCAGCGAGATAATAAAGGCCAATAGAAATCCTGAAATTATGCCTGGCATCAGTAGTGGCATTAGAATTTTTGTAAAAGCTTTTGCGCGTGTTGCATACAAGTCCATGGCCACTTGTTCGTAAATGCTTTCCACACCTTGCATGCGCGCAGCGATAGGCAAATAGGCAAATGGAATGCAAAATACAATGTGGGCTACAAGGATGCTGGCGTAACCTGTACGAAATCCGATGGCGCTGAAAAATATCAGTGTAGCTACCGCTGTCACAATCTCCGGCACCATCAAGGGTAGGTTGATCAACGCAAAGCTTGCAGATTTACCGCGCCATTGCGCACTTCTTATCATACCAACCGCCGCCAATGTGGCGATAATGGTAGAGCTAACAGCCGCCATAACGGCAATGCTGATTGAGTTCCAGGCAGCGGTTTTGAATTTAGCTGTCTCCGCACCATTGAACACGTCGTAATACCAACGTAAGCTAAAACCGCCCCAACGCGTTATCGACAAGCTATCGTTAAACGAATACACCATGACAACCAGCAATGGTGTATAGAGCAGAAACAAACAAAAAAGCGTTATGGCAAAAAAACCAGGGTACCGTTTTATAGATAGATTCGCTTCGGACATTATCGATTGCTCCGTTGAGATTGAGCCTCATTGCGAGCATAGACCAGTAGAACCAGCATAACGATGACCAACAGAATCATTGAAGATGCAGCACCGAATGGCCAATTTCCAGCATTTCCTTTAAATTGTTCCTCTATCAGAGACCCGATCATGAAGTTCTTCGCACCGCCGAGCAGATCAGGTGCCAGGAACGCGCCAAGGCTGGGTACGAATACTAAAATGCAACCGGCGATAATGCCTGGTTTTACTAAAGGTAGAATAATTCGTTTAAGGCTTGTCCATCTGGATGCGTATAGGTCAGCGGCTGCCTCTGAGAGCGAAAAATCAAATCGTTCTATTGATGCGTAAATTGGCAATACCATAAACGGTAAGTACGAGTAGAACAGCCCAAGTTGCACAGCCAGGTTTGTGTTGATTAAATGTATTGGTTGATCGATTATGCCGGCTTGTAACAACCACGTATTCAACGGTCCATTGTCCCGTATCAGAAATTTCATCGAGACCGTACGTATTAGCAGGTTCACCCAATACGGAATAGTGATCAAAAATACCCATAAGGGCCGACTGCGTGCTGGTCGCGTTGCAATGTAATACGCCGTTGGGAATCCGATAATCAGACACAAAAGAGTTGCAATCAACGCCTGTAAAGCAGAGCGTATATAAATATTTATGTAGGTCCAATCAATTTTTGCAGGTTCATCGCCAAACAAACCTCTATCAAAGAAAAACTGGTCGTACGCGCTAAGTGAAAACTCCCAGATGACACCGCCACGAAACTCCTTGGTCAAAAACGAATACACCAGCATCATCAGTACTGGAACCACGAGGAAAAAACCGATTACTAACCATGCAGGCATTAACAGCCTATGCCTTTGGTTATGGAATGTTGCGTTGGCAGGTGCAATATTATTCTGCTGGCTTTGCGCTTGCATTGTCATGGCGTGTAACTAAAGATTAATCGACCAGGAAACGGGCAGCATGCTCGTCGATACCAATTCCTACAGTGTCGCCTGGTTGGGCAGCGATTCTCTGCGCAGCATTGTTAGGGGTTCTAACCAACAATGGTGTACCGTTGTTCAGCCTGACAGTGGCTTGTGTATCAGTACCAAGGTACACAAGTTGTTCCAGGTTACCTTTCAAGTTTGCATCTGCATGTTCTTTGTCCAGAATGCGAATGCGTTCAGGACGGATACAGATCGAACCTTTGGTTCCCGGTGCAAGTTCAGCGCTTGCGGATGCCGTGAGTTCACCAAGACCGATCAGATCACAAACTAAACTTTGTGTCGTGCCGTTACTGGCACTAGCACTAGCACGTACAACAGTGCTATCAAGCATATTGGTTTCACCGATAAAGTCTGCAACAAACCGGTTTTGCGGTTCCTCGTAAATGGTAGTTGCACTACCAATCTGTTGAACCTTGCCGGCAGACATGACAGCAATTCGATCGGACATGGTTAAAGCTTCTTCCTGATCGTGCGTGACGAAAATAAATGTGATGCCGGTTTCCTGTTGAATTTGTTTTAGTTCCAGGCGCATGGCTTGTCGCAACTTTAAATCAAGTGCTGACAACGGTTCATCGAGTAACAGCACTTCGGGTTCTGGTGCCAAAGCACGAGCCAGTGCAACCCGTTGCGCTTGTCCGCCTGAGAGCTGCGACGGATTTCGGTTTGCATAATCCGACAACTGTACCAACGCCAGCATTTGTTCGCAGCGCTCGTTTATATGTGAAGTACTACTACCTTTCATTTGCATGCCAAATTTGACGTTGTCGGCAACACTCATGTGTGGGAACAACGAATACTGCTGGAAAACGGTGTTGACTGGTCGTTTGTTGGCCGGCAAATCAGCGATAGATTTGCCATGTAAATGTACCAATCCGGTACTTACCGATTCGAACCCTGCAATGACGCGCAACAGAGTTGTTTTACCACAGCCAGATGGGCCGAGCAAAGTGAAAAATTCTTTGTCATTAATCGATAGCGAGACATCGTCCAGGGCCACTACATCTGCGTAGTGCTTGCTTAAATTCTGTATGGAAATCGAGGTGTCCACTGCGTCACTGGTTTCTGACAGAATTTTCCGTTCTTGCGTATTTGAGGTACGATCACTCGATCGGTCTGTGGTATTCATGTGCTCGTAGTGCAAGTTCCATTGATCAGTTGCCCAAGTGTGGCACAGAAAAGGGTGCTTTAACCACAACCACTGGTTTCGGCAGAGTAGCGGGAAGATTAACGAGGTTTGCAATGAAAGTGGTTTATAGCGAGGCCCACGCCCGCCATTTCCCCAAAGGTGAGCTATCCGGAGGTGTTCTGGTTCGCCCTTTTGAGTGTCCAGAACGCTGGCAGTATGTTGTCGATGAGCTAAGGCATCGCGAGTTGGCTGAGTTTATTGCTCCTGAGCCGTTCAATCAGCAGAGCGTCTATGCCGTGCACAGTAGTGAATTTGTACAATTTCTTGCAACTGCGTGGCCTGAATGGCAAGCAGCCGGGTTTGACGGGGACGCCATCCCGACGGTTTTTCCGGCTCGCAGAATGCAGCAACGTGCACCAGAGTTTATAGATGGAAAGTTGGGCTATTTCGCGATGGCCATTGAAACGGCGATCACCAGTGGAACCTGGGAGGCTGCCTGTAGTAGTGCGGCTTGCGCGCAAACGGCGCAAAAACTGATCACTGCAGGTGATTCTGTCGCATTCTCTTTGTGTCGACCACCGGGTCATCATGCGGCCACCGATTTATACGGTGGTTACTGTTTTCTGAACAACGCGGCTATTGCTGCTCAGGGATTTATTGATGATGGCGCACAACGGGTAGCGGTGCTGGATGTGGACTTTCATCATGGCAACGGCACACAAGATATTTTCTATCAACGAGACGATGTTCTATTTTTGTCTTTGCATGGCGACCCGGTACATGCGTTCCCACATTTTCTCGGGTATGCAGATGAAACAGGTGCTGGCGATGGTGAAGGCTATAACTTCAATTATCCGATGGCACCAGGCACACCCTATTCGCAGTGGCATGTTGCTCTGCAATCAGCAATTGTGCAGATTCAACTTTACAAACCGGACGCGCTGGTTGTGTCCCTTGGGGTAGATACGTTCAAGGACGATCCAATCAGTTTTTTCAAACTGGAGTCTGAAGACTTTATCCATTACGGTTCACAGCTTGCAAAACTTGCATTACCCACTTTGTTCGTTATGGAAGGTGGCTATGCAGTTGCAGACATAGGTGTGAATACCGTTAACGTACTCGATGGTTTTTTAAAGCAGCAATAAAATGAAAAGAGATAAACGCTATGACTGTTTGTTCGAGCCGCTGGCCATAGGGCCGGTTGTCGCGAAGAATCGGCTTTACCAGGTCCCACATTGCAATGGCGGTGGATACCGAGACCCATCGGCTGCCGCCCAAATGCGAAGAGTCAAGTCTGAAGGTGGGTGGGGCGTTATATTTACCGAGCAGGTAGAATTACATCATAGCTCTGAGATTACCCCTTTTATAGAACTTCGCTTATGGGACGATGCCGATATACCTATGCTGGCCAAAATGGCGGATTGCATGCATGAAGGTGATGCATTAGCCGGTATTGAATTGGCTTATTCAGGTGTTAACGGACCTAACCTGTATTCACGTGAAGTGCCCATGGCACCCAGTGCGATGCCAATCAGAACGTTCACCAATGATCCCGTCAGTGCGAAAGCGTTAACGCTGTCCGACATCGCCGATTTGCGACGCTGGCATCGTAATGCTATTCGCCGGGCACGCATAGCCGGATACGATCTTGTTTGTCTGTACGGTGCCCATGGGTTTGGCATCATTCAACACTTTTTATCAAGTACAACCAATCATCGCACCGATCAATATGGCGGTAGTCTGGAGAACCGTTCACGACTTATGCGCGAGCTGCTCACTGACGCCAAAGAGGAGGCAGGCGATAGTATGGGGTTTACCTTGCGGCTGTCGTTGCACGAAATGATTGATGGACTCGGTTTTAGTAACGATGAAGTGCGTGACCTTATCGGTATGCACAGCGAGCTGCCAGATCTGTGGGATCTTGCACATGGTTCCTGGGAAGAATGTTCTGGCACATCGCGCTTCACTAGCGAAGCTGCGCAACAGGATTTGGTGCAGGGGATTCGAGAACTCACCGATCGCCCGATTGTTGGCGTTGGTCGATTCACATCACCGGATGTCATGGTCAAACAATTAAAATCGGGCCTACTGGATTTTATTGGTTGCGCGCGTCCGTCGATAGCAGACCCCTGGCTGCCACGCAAAATTGATGAAGGGCGTGTTGAGGACATACGTGAATGTATTGGCTGTAACATTTGTGTCACCGGTGACATGACCATGTCTTTGTCGCGATGTACCCAAAACCCCTCGTTTATGGAGGAGTGGCGTAAAGGCTGGCACCCGGAAAACATGAATCCAAAAGGTGATTCGAACACGGTGTTGATTGTTGGAGCAGGTCCAGCTGGACTGGAGGCGGCGATGTCACTGGGCAGGCGTGGCTACCAGGTTTCACTTGCGGAGAAGAATAAAGTGCTTGGTGGGCGCGTTACATTGGAATCTGCATTGCCAGGTCTTAGTACCTGGGCGCGTGTCCGTGACTACCGGGAATATCAGATCAGTCAGATGGAAAACGTTAATGTTTATCTGGATAACGATTTAAATGCCGATGACATTCTTGAGTTTGGTGCCGATCATATTGCCATCGCGACCGGATCAAAGTGGCGTAACGATGGCGTCGCTCGTCAACACGTGTTGCCACTTGATATACATAACGACATGCCAATCTTCACACCCGACGACATGATGTCAGGCGCCAAGCCTTTAGGCCATGTAGTTATTTTTGATGACGATCACTACTACATGGGCTCTGTGCTTGCAGAACGATTAATCGAACAGGGTTGCACAGTAACCTTGGTGACACCATCAGCGTACGTATCGGAATGGACCTTAAACACACTTGAGCAAGGCTTTATTGCATCACGTATGCTGGAATTGGGAGTAACGCTTGCACTGAACACTTCTCTTGCATCAGTTGCCAGTGACAGTGTTCAGTTGCAATGTGTGTATTCAGGTGCAATTCACGAGTTGCAGGCAGATGCCGTTTTGATGGTAACGGCCAGAGAACCGATGCGTTTTCTGTGGGATTCGTTAATGGCTGTGCAAGAGCAATGGGCGGAGAACGGAATTAAAACAATAAAAATAATCGGTGATGCTGAGGCACCAGCACCGATCGCCTGGGCAACCTATGCCGGGCACCGATTTGCTCGTGAATTGGATGCGCCGCCAATTGGTGATGATTTACCGTTCAGGCGTGAAGTTACTCAACTGTTGTCTGTGTAAATCTGCTATCCGAGTTTATCTATTGTCAGTGCCTGCCAAACGCCGATTCAAATCCCAACTTTTGTACCTGGGATTTGAATCGGCGCAAATTGAACATTTAAACTGATGTCAAACTCAAAAAAAAATTGGTTCCCAAATCAAATCCCTATTGATGGTGCTGGTGATCATCAGG
>CAYTJF010000177.1:0-12871 GCA_964437945.1 uncultured Granulosicoccaceae bacterium | reverse complement strand
CACGACCACGCTCATTAGGCACCAATTAAGAGAATATCTATGTTCAACATTAAAAAACCAAGTTTGGATGAATTGCCCAGCCTAGCTCAGTTGCGGCGTTCCACCCTTATAGCTGTTATCGGAGGAGCGTTGGTTCTCGTCGCTGTTGTGTTGCCCGCAGAATATGGAATCGATCCTACTCGTGCAGGTCAGATGTTGGGCTTGACCGAAATGGGGGAAATTAAACAAGAACTACATGAAGAAGCAGAGCAAGATCAGCAACAGCATGGGGATGACCATTCATTCAACCTTATCGACGTGTTTGTCGGTACCGTACATGCTCAGGAAACCTGGCGGGATACGATAACCTTCACACTTGAGCCAGGTGATCATACTGAAATTAAATTGGTCATGAACAACGGTGATCAAGCACTCTATGACTGGACTTCAACTGGCGGTAAAATCAATTTCGACCTTCACGCGCACGGTGGCGGGCAGTCGGCCACATACGAGAAAGGGCGTGGCGCAACGAAAGGTAAGGGTTCTATTCAGGCGAAGTTCAAAGGTGAACATGGTTGGTTCTGGCGCAACCGTGACAAGTCAGCTGTCACAGTGACACTGAATCTCAATGGTGACTATAGCGAAATTGTACGCAGTGAGTAGCGGCTCAACTAAAAACTACTGAGCAAACTATTAACTTTCATTTTTCCAAACCGGTCATTTGCATTTTGGCGTGAACAGCCGCTAACCGTCTGAATTAACGGGACTGAAAAACTATATTGAGCACTGAAGAGTATTTTCTATTCCAACTGATTTTCAATTTTCTCAAACTTAATCTACTACCGCAATGAGGTGCATAACGGGCTCTCTTGCTAGCACTTTCTTAGAATACGGCCGATAGCAAACTGGGTTGCAGACTCGATAAATGCTGTCAAAATCAAGAAACAGCGTGTAAGTGTGCTTTATATTCACGAATAACCTCATTCACACGCAATTTGCTCTTATTTTTCAGCGGACCTGAGATGGCCATTATTGCCGGACTTTAGATGATCCTGGACTTGCAAAGCCAGGTGGTTCCCGTGGTCTGGATCTTGCTCACGTACACGCTATCTGGCTTTATATTGTGTACGCGGCCTGTGATCAATTCTGCTGAGTTCCTGAACGAAAAAAACAAGCCTCAAAGGCCTCTGCTGCCCGATGCCCAGGCAATGCGGTTATTTAGCCAATATCGGCTATTTCTTTTGTCTGCGATTGCCGCGCTCTACTACCTGTCAGACACGCAAACTATTCTCGGTCAACGCGATGCCACGTTGTTCGAAATTGCGCACCTGGGATATCTGGTCGCAGCCCTCGGGTTCATCTATTTGCAACGCATAGACCGGCCCTCGGCGTCAGCCAGGTTGTACTTGCAGAACTATTTCGATATCACATTCATTTGTTTGATGATGTATGCGTGCGGTGGTGTGCAAAGCGGTTTTGGCATCTTACTCATTATCACTATTGCCTTGTTTAGCCAGCTAAACACGACTCGATATGCGCTGTTTTTCGCAGCATTGGCCTGCGTTCTTGTTCTATTTGAAGAGCTTGTCGCCAAGTTATTATTGGGGCCGGCTGCAGCCGATTTCGAACGCACCGCTTTTTTGGGTTCGATGTTGCTGCTTGTAGCCTGGTTGCTTACCGTACCACTGCGACGACTTGGCGCTCGACAGATACCGGACCCCACCTACGATCGTGCGGCCCTGGACGTAAAACAAATAGCCAATTTAAATGAAGAAATAATTCACGAATTGGATTCTGGCGTTATGGTGATTGACGATCAAAACTACGTGCAACTCATCAACGACACCGCCAGAGAACTGCTGGCATGCGAATTTGCACCTTTGCCTATTGGCGTTGGCCGGCTGTCTCCTTCGTTACTGGAAAACCTGACATTCGCCAAACGAGGCAGCACAAGCGTACAGCCTTTTATGGTGGAAACCACAGGCCTGTCTTTGTTACCACGATACATCAGCTTGTCATCTGGCGGAATGTTAATTCGGCTAGACGATCATGCGCATATCCGCAAACAATATCAACAGCTAAAGCTTGCGTCTTTGGGTCGGTTATCAGCAAGCATTGCCCACGAAATTCGAAACCCACTTGGAGCAATATCACACGCTGTACAGCTGTTGCAGGAATCAAACAGCTTAAACACACAGGATGCCGAACTACTTACTATTGCCTATCAACACACCAATCGAATTAATCGAATTATTGAGGATGTATTGCAACTATCCAATCGAAATAATGTTAAGCACGAAGCTATCGATCTGGGTCAGGTGATAGCTGATTTTTGCAAACGATTCATTGTCGAGAACCAACTGCACGAATCACAGCTGCAGCACACCACTGAACCCAATATCGTCGCCTTATTCGACCCTGATCATCTTGATCAGGTGTTATGGAATCTGTGTACGAATTCACGCTTGCATAATGATCATCAGGCTATTCAGATCAACATCGCTTGCTGGCAATCACAACAAGGCGCTGCGGTAATCGATATTATCGACAACGGAGTAGGCATTAGCGATTTGCACCGGGAACAACTGTTCGAACCGTTTTACTCCACACATCACGACGGCTCTGGGCTGGGCTTATACATAATCAGAGAACTATGTGACTTGAACAAAGCACATATCGAGTGCCTGGAGCGCAGTGGTGGGGCACATTTTTGCATTACATTAAGTACTGCCCAGAGAATGGCGGCATAAGTAAGCATGACCACCACGGCGCTTATTATTGACGATGAAGCCGATATTCGCCAATTGATAGCAATGACATTGTCTCGTATGGGGCTGGATCATCATAGTGCTGCCAATCTTGACGAAGCCCGGCAGTTACTCGATACCTACGATTTTGACATATGCCTGACCGACATGCGCCTGCCCGATGGCAACGGCGTTGAATTCGTGCGCTATATCCATTCTATAAAACCAAACCTGCCAGTGGCAGTGATTACGGCACACGGGAATATGGAAGCCGCTGTTGAAGCGATGAAAAATGGCGCTTATGATTTCGTATCAAAACCTGTAGACATTCGGCTACTACGCCAACTTGTTGTGCAAGCAGTTACATTGAATTCAGACGATAACAATGAAAAAGCCAGCAACGATAAGCAATTCGACACTATTGACCATTCGAACACCAAAAGCGACGCCAATATTAGCACCGACACAGATTCGGCTACACCAATGGGAAATAGCGTACACACCAGTTCGAACTTACATACGCTTTCTGGTCGCAGTGATACACAAAGTAGCCAGTCCCGCTCAGGTAATCTGCATACCATTTCCACACAACAACTGGTGGGCAGCTCGGCACCGATGAAAGCCTTGCGCCAAATGATTGCCAAGGTTGCTCGCACTAACGCACCGGTCTGGATAACCGGAGAATCTGGCACAGGAAAAGAACTGATCGCCCGACTAATACACACAAACAGCACACGCAGTAGCAATGATTTTGTTGCAATAAATTGTGGAGCTATCCCTGGCGAATTAATGGAAAGTGAGTTATTTGGTCACCGTAAAGGTAGCTTTACCGGCGCAAACGCAGACAAAGACGGGTTATTTCAACTTGCCGATGGTGGCACCTTATTCCTGGACGAAGTCGCCGAGCTGCCATTGCACATGCAAGTAAAACTCTTACGAGCTATCCAGGAACGCAGCATCAGGCCCGTTGGTGGCAGTAACGAACTGCCGGTAGACGCCAGAATTCTCAGCGCCAGCCATAAAGATCTGGCAGTTGAGGTTGAGGCCGGACGTTTTCGTCACGACTTATTTTATCGGCTCAATGTTATCAGCTTACATTCACCCAGTTTACGAGAACGCCCGGAAGATATCCCCGAATTATGCACGCGCATATTGGATAAATTCAGATCTCAGTCAACTGATCATTCGATCAAACATATCAGCGATGAAGCATTTACTGCTATGGCAACCTATCACTTCCCCGGTAATGTACGTGAGCTGGAGAATTTATTGGAAAGAGCACTGGCCCTGATTGAGACCGATACAATCTTTGCAGATGATCTACAACTCAGTACCGCAATCGCAGCACCGACCCCTCTATCAAACACAAATCAGTTAACACCTGTAAATCCAATCGCCGATGATGAATCCAGGCGTATTCTGGACGCATTGAATACAACCCGCTGGAATCGAAAAGAAGCCGCAAAGCTATTGGGCTTAACTTATCGCCAACTACGCTATCGTATCCAGCAACTGAATATAAATGGCGACCAAAGGTAGCGATCAAAATCAAACCACTCAGAATCGCTTACCTTTTGCCTGATTTTACTTGCACCAAAAGCTCTCCATTGCGCACTTTGTCAGACTAGTTACACAGCGTTTGTCATTAAGTGACAAAAATGACAAACCGGACCGATAACCAGCGCACTGAGAGACAGTTCACAGTGACTTTATGTACCTGTTTTTCAAGATTTTTATTGCCCGGAATTACCGCTTGATGATATGGCACAGCAGATGCACTTAACCAATCAGACGTACGGACGATACAACGTCTGTAGGTTTGGTTTGGCTTGACAACAAACTTATAAAACTAAATTTTAGTCTCTGGAGATAAACCAATCATGGTTAAAGTACAAAAAGGTTTCACACTAATCGAACTCATGATCGTAATCGCGATTATCGGTATTCTTGCAGCGGTAGCAGTACCTCAGTATTCTCAGTACACAAAGCGTGCTAAGTTCTCTGAAGTAAAGCTGGCTGTTTCACCTATTAAAACTGGTGTTGAAGTATGTTTCGAGCGAAACGCTGGTAATGCTGATTGTGCCGACCCAACTAGCGGAATCAACGGCGGCGTAACAGCAGCTATGTTGACTCGCGCTGCTTCAGCCAAGTTAGTTGCTTCAGTTGGTCTTGGAGCTGGCCCAGTAATCACAGCCACTTCTGCTAACGACGAAGGTTTTACCGGACAGACTTACGTAATAACAGCTGATGTTGTTGCTGCTACTGGTACTGAAGACGCATTCATCCAGGATTGGGTAGAAAGTGGTACTGGTTGTACTGCTGGCTGGTGTTAATCAATATGTAGTGAGTGCTTGAACAAAGCACAAACTATCGCAGTACCGAAGGCCAGTCCCAGTGACTGGCCTTCTGCATTTCACTTCCAAATATACAATTACCAGCCAAACTCACAGGCTTACGTAATGACACAAATAACACCATTTTGATTTCGTCTGTTGTGTGGCCAACATTGTTCTTCAACTTTGTTCATATAAATCTTACATGAACTCCTTCAGCACCAACCCAAGTGGCCGATGTACCTTGTAGGAGTACGTTATAAAACCATTTACAAGGTACGGATGTGAGCGACAATACTACACAACAAATGACGCTGAACGGGCTCGCCCGACAATTGGTCAATCAAGGCCTTGTTAGCGAAGAAGCGGCCCAGGTAGCTGTGCAAGAGAGCAACGATGCCAAAGGCAAGTTACCATTGATCAACGCATTGGTCGATAACAGTGACTTGACAACCGGTGTTATAGCACAAGCTATTGCTGCCGACTTTGGCCTCCCTTGTTACGATCTGAGCGGCCTGGAGGCCTCCAGCATACCTGAAGACTTGATTTCAGAAGAGCTAATAGCAAACCACAATGCTGTTCCAATAGCACGTCGAGGCACAAAACTATTCGTTGCTATATCAGATCCTACAAACAGTGAGCCGCTTGATAAATACAAGTTCACATCGGGTTTGAGTGTTGAAGCAGTCGTTGTAGAGGAAGACAAACTTCAGGACCTTAAAACACGCGTTCTCGATGGTAATTCGGCGCTATCAGAGGGCCTTGACGACAGTTTTGACCTGGAAGTTGATGCAGGAAGCGCAGATTCCGAAGGCGACGACGAAGGTAGCGAAGTTGATGAAACCCCGGTTGTCCGGTTCGTCAACAAAGTGCTGCTGGATGCCATTAAACGCGGGGCATCGGATATTCATGTTGAACCCTATGAGAAAGAATTCAGGATTCGATTTCGAATCGATGGAATTTTAGAGGAAGTAGTTAACCCGCCGCTTAACATGTCTACTCGTTTAACTGCACGAATAAAAGTTATGTCCCGTATGGATATTTCTGAAAAACGTATTCCACAAGACGGTCGCATTAAACTAAAAATATCTAAAACCAAAGCCATTGATTTTCGTGTAAACACTTGCCCTACACTCTTTGGTGAAAAAACCGTACTGCGTATCCTTGACCCCAGTAGCGCTCAGCTAGGTATTGATGCTTTGGGCTATGAGCCAGAACAAAAGCAACTGTACCTGGACGCGTTGGCCAGCCCCTATGGGATGATTCTGGTAACCGGCCCAACAGGTAGTGGTAAAACCGTTTCTCTTTATACAGGCCTGAACATTCTTAACGAACCCGATACCAATATATCGACAGCTGAGGATCCGGCAGAAATAAACCTTACAGGAATAAATCAGGTTAACGTTAACCCGAAAGCGGGCTTAACATTCGCCGAAGCACTCAAGGCCTTTTTACGACAGGATCCAGACATCATTATGGTTGGTGAGATTCGTGATCTTGAAACAGCCAGTATCGCCATAAAAGCTGCACAAACAGGCCACATGGTTATGTCAACATTGCATACCAACGATGCGCCACAAACACTGGGTCGTTTGATCAATATGGGGGTTCCGCCATTTAACATTGCGACCGCTGTAAGTTTGATTATTGCGCAAAGATTGGCAAGAAGATTGTGCGATACCTGTAAAGCCCCGGATGATTTACCAAAAGAAGTTCTTTTGAGCGAAGGCTTCCAGGAAGACGAGCTGGAAGGCCTGGTCGTTCACAAAGCGGTTGGTTGTAAGAAATGCAACGGTGGTTATAAGGGTCGAACCGGTATTTACCAGGTAATGAAAATCAGCGAAGACATTGGCAAGTTAATCATGGCAGGTGGTAATGCAATTGATATCGCCGCACAAGCGAAGAAAGAGAAAATTCCGGATTTACGCGATTCTGCGCTGATGAAAGTCAAGGCCGGACTGCTAAGTCTGGAAGAAGCGAACCGGGTGACTAAGGACTAATTATGGCAGCCATAACCGCAAACTCGTCGAAAGTATCCAAAGACAACCTCATGTTCGAGTGGGAGGGTAAGGATGCAAAAGGCCAAAAACAGAAAGGTATAGCATCCAGCCCAAGTGCCAATCTGGTCAAGGCCAAACTGCGTCGTCAAGGTATTGTCTCACCAAAGGTAAAAAAACAGCGTAAATCCCGAAGCGGCGGCAAAAAGATCACTGCCGGAGATATCGCCATTTTCGCTCGTCAGCTAACCACCATGATGGGTGCCGGGGTGCCAATGGTGCAAGCGTTTGAGATTGTTGCCAATGGCATGGAAAACAAGAACATGCGCGAAATGGTCATGGGCTTGAAAGCGGAAGTAGAATCGGGCAGCAATCTGACCAATGCGCTTAGAAAATACCCCGATCAATTCGACGACTTGTTTTGCTCACTGACCGAAGCGGGTGAACAATCAGGAACGCTCGAAACCCTGCTCGGTGAAATCGCAAACTATAAAGAAAAGTCCGAATCGCTTAAAAAGAAAATCAAAAAAGCCATGTTCTATCCAATTGCTGTTTTGATTGTGGCCCTTATTGTTACCGTTATTCTGCTGGTTTTCGTTGTACCTCAGTTCGAAGCTTTGTTCTCAGGTATGGGTGGTGATTTACCGGCGTTTACCAAGATGATCGTTTCAGCATCTGAATTTATGCAGGCATATTGGTGGGTTATGTTCGGCGTAATAGGCTTGACTGTATACACCTTTGTGCAAGCCAAAAAACGCTCCAGAAAATTCAGTGAATTTCTTGACAGACTGTCTCTGAAAGCACCAGTTTTTGGAGACATTGCCGTGAAAGCTGCCACAGCTCGATTCGCTCGAACACTGTCGACCATGTCCAGAGCCGGAGTTCCACTGGTGGAGGCAATGGACTCTGTGGCAGGTACGGCCGGCAACTCGGTTTTTGAATCTGCCATTTTAAAAATGAAGGATGAGGCGGCTACCGGTCAGCGACTCACCACATCCATTGAAAATTCAGGTTTGTTTTCAAATATGGTCGCCCAGATGGTTGCGATCGGCGAAGAAGCCGGCTCAATCGACGACATGCTGGCAAAAGTTGCCGACTACTACGAAGAAGAAGTCGACAACGCCGTGGATGCAATGACCAGTTTGATGGAGCCAATGATCATGGCCTTTCTGGGTGTAGTCATCGGTGGCCTGGTCGTTGGAATGTATCTGCCAATATTCAAGATGGGTGATGCATTCTGATATGCTAGTGCACTTTTATCGGGTATATTCCTGATGGCACTAGTTGAAGCAATACAAAGCAACGCCGTATTTTTCTACGGCGTTGTCGCGTTTCTGGGGCTGTTTGTTGGCAGCTTTCTGAATGTGGTTATTTATCGCCTGCCAATAATGATGCAAAACGAATGGCAAGAGGCCATGCAGGAGATGGCTGCCGAATCGACACCATCAACACCAGCCGCAGAAAACACAGCCACCAACACAACTCAAACTGAGCCGTTTAATTTATCGGTGCCTCGCTCGCGATGTCCCGAATGCGGCAACCTGATTAACTGGTGGCAAAACATTCCAGTGATCAGTTACCTGTTGTTGCGCGGCAAATGCCACAAGTGTAAAACACCTATCTCAATAAGGTATCCAATCATTGAACTGGTTACAATGCTGTTGTCGCTGGTTGTTGCCTGGCATTTTGGCCCCACGTTAATGTGTATAGTCGGCATTATCACCACGTGGTTTCTGATCGCAATGACCATGATTGACTTCGATCACCAACTGCTGCCAGACAGTTTGACACTGCCACTGATGTGGATTGGTTTAATGGCAGCGCTTATTCCGGTTTTTACCGATTTGCGCTCAGCAGTAATTGGTGCTGCAGCCGGCTATTTGGTGCTATGGCTTGTGTACCAATTATTCAAACTGGTGACGGGTAAGGAGGGCATGGGATATGGCGATTTCAAACTTCTGGCAGCCCTTGGCGCACTACTTGGTTGGCAGCAGCTGCCAGTGATAATATTGCTATCATCGCTGGTTGGAGCGGTGGTTGGCTTAAGTCTAATCGCCATTGCCGGTCGTGACAAAAGTATTCCGATTCCATTCGGCCCCTACCTTGCAGCGGCTGGTTGGATTGCCATGCTATGGGGTGAAAAACTAGCCAATGCATACCTTGGAACGTTTGCTTAGGGCACATAAATGCTGTTAGTAGGCTTAACCGGTGGCATCGCCAGTGGCAAGTCGTTTGTTTCAAATGCATTCGAAAATCTTGGCGTACCAGTGATCGATGCTGATGTATTGGCTCGGGAGGTTGTCGAACCGGGTAGTGTTGGACTGCGACAATTAGTTGCGCATTTCGGAACAGACATATTAAACGACACCAATGAGCTTGATCGCGCAGCGCTTCGCCAACTCATATTCAGCAACCCTGCGCACCGTAAAACTGTCGATGCTCTGCTCCATCCATTGATTCGTGATCGCTCAGATCAACAAATTAAGGCAACCGAAGATCAAGGCCATGGATACGCTATTTATGCGGTCCCTCTGTTGGTAGAAACCAGGCAACAAGATCGCTTTGACCGAATCATTGTTGTGGATGTACCTGAAGAAACCCAGATCTCCCGACTGATGGCTCGTGATGGTGGCTCAAAAGACAAGGCTCTGGCGATACTTGCAGCACAAGCCAAGCGCGAAGATCGACTTAGCGTTGCCGATGATATTATAGATAACAACGGCTCCAGGGAAGATACGTTAAAACAGGTTTTGTCTTTGCACAATAAATTTAAAACCTAAACCCATGCGCTAAGTTTTACACGCATCCAACAATTTTTTTACAACAGGCAAGTTAGCCTCAGGAAACTTTAGTCCTTTTAACGCTTCAATAGCAAACCATTCGAACTGCTGATTCTCTCGTCCACGTGGTATACCATCGAAAGCGCTGACTTGCCAGAATTGCAACCGCACCATTTTGTCAACGTACTCGTGTTCAACCCGATAAAACGGCCTGCAATCAGTAACCTGAATACCCAGCTCCTCATCCAGCTCACGAATAAGGGCTTGTTCGGTGCTTTCCAAAGACTCAATTTTGCCACCTGGAAATTCCCAACAGCTTCCCTGGTGTTGCTCAGGTTTTCTTAGTGTAAGCAGAACCCGGGCTTTATCCGGGCTGAAAATTATTCCGGCAACAACATCGATATGTGCTAACGACATACTAGTGGTCCTAGTGGTCCATTCACTAGCTTCGATAGTCTGCATTAACGCTGACATAGTCATGCGACAAGTCACTGGTATAGACGCTAGCACTGGCCTTGCCACTGCCCAGCTCAACATTAATGGTTATCTCTGATTCAGCCATGATCGCAGCGCCTTGCGCTTCGGTATACCCAGAAGCGATACCGCTGTGTTCAAACGCACACACATCTCCCAGAGAAACTCGAATAGCGTCTGCATTGAGTTCGCTGATTTCAGTTTTACCGATGGCCATCAGCAACCGTCCGACGTTGGCATCACTGGCGAACATGGCCGTTTTGACTAATGGCGAGTTTGCTATTGAGTAGGCAACTGTTCTACATTGGTCATCATCTGCACCACCGCTGACACAAACAGTGATGAATTTCGTCGCGCCTTCAGCGTCTCGAATAATTGCTTGCGCCAGGTCCAGCGCCACCGCCGACAGCGCGATCATAAACTGTGCCCAGTCTTTGTGTTTACTGCTTAATGTCGTTTTTTCCCCAGTCGCCACCAACATACATGCATCGTTAGTGGAGGTATCACTGTCTACAGTGATTGCATTAAACGAAGTTGCAACACATCGCTCAAGCGCTTGCTGCAAATCCGGGAGGGCAATATTCGCATCAGTAAACAAATAGCCAAGCATGGTTGCCATGTTCGGCTGAATCATACCAGCGCCTTTGGCCATACCCGTAATAGTGATCAGTTGATCATTAATTTTGACTTGCCGCGATGTTAACTTGGGCTTTGTATCGGTTGTCATGATACTTCTTGCCGCAGCATCCCAATCGTTATCAAATGCATTTGCAGCCGTTTTTATTCCGGCAAGCATGACATCATCGGGTAACAACTGACCGATAACACCTGTGGAGAATGGCAAAACCTGCTCTGTGGAAATACTCAGCGCTTCAGCCACAGCTGAACAATGACCGCGAGCCATTTCCATGCCCGGACTACCGGTTCCAGCATTGGCATTGCCGGAGTTAATCAGCATGGCACGCACCGCGCCGTTTGACGTTTGCAAATGCTGTTTAGCGATAATTACCGGAGCAGCACTAAACAGGTTTTTGGTAAAAACGCCTGCGCAAACACTGGTGCCAGGCAATTGAATTAAAAGTAGATCTGCAGAACCATCCGATTTAATACCGGCACTGATGGGCGCAAGGTCAATGCCATCTATGGGTATACCGCTGGCAAGATCAAGATTGACTGGCATTGACGACGCTTATCGGCGAGTGTCAGGCCAGTTTGCCATGACACTGCTTGAATTTTTTACCTGAACCACAGTGGCATGGCTCGTTTCTACCCAGCTTTTTCTGCTCACGCACGAACGGTTGGCTTGGTGCTGCTGCCGGTTGTGCTTGTCTGTTCATAGCGGCCTGACGTGCAGCATTGGCTGATGCCACAGCAGATGCACCTTGACTTGGTTGCTGGCCAGGTTGCTGACCCGACTGTGCAGACTCTTCAGGCGAGTCGGCCAATGCACTGGTGGCGTCTTCATGTTTGTAGGTGACATCAGTAGGCGCTGGCCGTTCCACCTGTGCCTGCTCAACCTGCTCGGGGTCGCGCACCTGTACTTTACTTAAAACCGTTACTACGTCCGTTTTATATTCGTTGAGCATTCGAGTGAACAATTCAAACGCCTCACGCTTATACTCCTGCTTCGGGTTTTTCTGGGCATAGCCACGTAAGCCAACACTCTGCCGCAAATAGTCCATACCTGCCAAATGCTCTTTCCAGTGATCATCCAGTGCTTGCAGCATGACATAGGTTTCAAATTTGCGTAAACCTTCGGCTCCAGCCGCTGCTTCTTTTGCCGTGTAGCTTTCATCCAGGATATCGAGAATACGCTGCGTAATGTCGTCTTCAGGTATGTCAGGATCGGCTGCCAGCCAGGACTGCACATCAATGGTTTCACCGGTCATTTCCAATAATTGCGCTTCCAGTCCAGGTAAGTCCCATGCTTCATCCAGAGAACCTGGTGGTATGTATCCTTCGACAATCGCTGGAATGATTTCGGTACGAAGTTCACTAACCCGGTTTTCCAACTCTTCGTTGCCATCTTCCATAAGTTCATCACGCTCTTCGTACACCACTTTGCGTTGATCGTTGGCAACATCATCGTACTCAAGCAAATGTTTGCGTGTATCAAAGTTATGCCCTTCTACTTTACGTTGGGCATTTTCAATGGCTTTGGTGACCCACGGGTGTTCAATTGCTTCACCCTCTTCCATACCCAGTTTTTGCATTAAACCACTGACACGATCAGATGCAAAAATACGCATTAAGCTATCTTCAAGTGATAAGTAGAATCGACTGGAACCTGCATCGCCCTGACGACCTGAACGCCCACGCAACTGATTATCTATGCGCCGCGACTCATGCCGCTCCGTTCCGATAATATGTAAACCGCCAGCACTCATTACTGTGTCGTGACGTTCTTGCCATTCACTTTTTACTGTCTCGGCAGTGCCTGCATCAGATTCAGGTAGTTGCTGCAGCTCGGCTTCAAGGTTGCCTCCAAGTACGATGTCTGTTCCACGCCCAGCCATATTGGTAGCAATAGTGACTTTGCCTGGTCGCCCAGCGTTCTCGAC
>CAYTJF010000176.1:5095-12960 GCA_964437945.1 uncultured Granulosicoccaceae bacterium | reverse complement strand
TGGACCACTAGTGATCCTGCCCGTAAATTGCCACAAGCTGTTCGAGTGTGACCTTTATTTTATTTAGACTAAGTTCATCCGACAATCGATGATCAGCACCACGAATTAAAGTCAAGGTAGCATCTTTAGAGTTTGTGCATTTCTCCAAAAGTTGTTGCGACAGTGTCCATGGAACATCGACATCTTGTGTGCCATGAAGCATGCGTATTGGCACAGTAAGCGCTAGTGGATTGTTGTTGTTTAACAGCGCTAAGTCTCGACCGCTATCAAACAGGCAACGTCTGATTCGCCAATCTTCACCTTCATACTTTGTAGGCATACTCGCGCATTCATCGCTTCTTATCCTTTCTTTTTGTTGATCGCTTAATGCGGTCCATAAAAGTCTTTCGGTAAAATCGGGCGCAGCTGCTATGGTCAGCAATGCACTGACCTTCTCCGGACGTTGCATCGTCGCATGCACCGCAAGCCAGGCACCCATTGATGAGCCGATCAGGAAGGTACTTTTCTCCAGATCATCCAAAACTACCAACGTATCCTTGAGCCAGTCGTGCAAAGAGCAATGTTCAATTGCCGCATCCGACGCACCATGGCCGAGATAGTCGAAGCGCGTGTAACCCCAGCCACGCTGTTGACACAAATTGCGCAGGTATTTTGCCTTGACACCTTGCATCGACGAGTGAAAACCACCGCAAAATACTACATGCGGTTGATCGCTTGATGTCGTGGAGATGGTTTCTACCACAATTGAATCTCCTGAGGCAGTATGTCGATTTATTTTGTATAGTTGAGGGCTTTTTTGCATAGATTGAATTATAGGTCTGATAGGCTTGCTGTGTAGTTTGAATCTTATAGTTGTTTGGGTGAAATCTTTAAGTGAACGCGAAACCAAGAATTGGATTATTTGTAACCTGTTTGGTCGATCTGTATCGACCCAACGTCGGATTCGCAGCCATAGCCTTGCTGGAGCAATGTGGCTGTGAAGTTGTAGTGCCAGAAACACAAACCTGTTGCGGGCAACCAGCATATAACAGTGGGGATCAGGCCAGCACGATTAAAATCGCCAAGCAAACCATTGAAGCTTTTTCAGAATTCGACTACGTTGTTGCACCCTCGGGCTCATGTGCAGGCATGTTGAAACATCACTACCCAGAGCTGTTGACGGATCATTCACAATGGTCTGAAAAAGCGACGAACTTGGCCGACCGGGTGTTCGAGCTGACAAGCTTTTTGGTGGACGTTATGAAAGTTGACCTTCAACAAACCCGATTTAATGCATCGGTCACTTACCACGATAGTTGTTCTGGTTTGCGAGAACTCAATATTAAAGATCAGCCGCGCAAACTGTTGTCTACAGTCAGTGACGTTAGAATAAAAGAGATGGAAGACACCGAAGTGTGTTGTGGTTTTGGAGGAACCTTCTGTGTCAAATTTCCTGATATCTCTGAACGTATGGTCTCTGACAAGGCTGCGTTGGCAAAACAAAGCGGAGCAGATGTTCTCACTGGCGGAGATCTTGGTTGTTTGCTGAACATCAGCGGTCGATTGAATCGCCTGGCATCACCAATGCGGGTTTATCATGTGGCTGAAATACTCGCCGGTATGACTACAACGCCTGCCATTGGTGAACCGGTCGACCATGAAAGGCACGCATAGGTATGCAAACCAAATCACTTCAATTCAAACGCAACGCAGCTGAAGCACTCAAAGATCAGGATTTGCAAAATGCCTTGAATTTTGCAAAAGACGGTTTTATCGGCAAACGCACCGCAGCGGTAGCCCAGCTACCCGAGTGGGACACCATACGCGACGATGTTCGCGCTATGAAAAACCATGTACTCGACAATCTCGATCATTATTTACTTGCCTATGAAGCAGCGGTTGTGGAGAACGGCGGTAACGTGCATTGGGCTCAAACGCCGGAAGAGGCCACCGACATCATTACAACTATCTGTACTGATGTAAACGCCAAAACAGTTGCCAAGGGCAAGTCGATGGTCGGGGAAGAGGTTGATCTTAACGCCGCACTCGAAAGGGCTGGCGTTACGCCTATAGAAACCGATCTTGGAGAATACATAATTCAGCTTGCCGATGAGCCACCGAGTCATATTATCGCTCCGGCTATTCACAAGACGATAGAGCAGGTTACCAATCTGTTTCACGAACATCATCAACAATACGGGCTACACGAGAAAATAACTGATCGTCCCGGGCTGGTCGCAGAGGCCCGACAAGTGCTACGCGAAAAATTTATTGCTGCGGATGTCGGTATCACCGGTGCAAATTTCCTGGTAGCAGAAACGGGTCAACATATACTGGTGACCAACGAAGGTAATGGTGATTTGTCGAGTGGGCTGCCTGACACTCATATAGTGATTGCCGGTATTGAAAAAGTGATACCCAATCTGGATGATGCCAGTGCTTTATTGAGATTGTTGGCGCGCAGTGCAACCGGCCAGCATTTTTCGAATTACACCAGTTTTATGAGCGGTCCACGCAGATCTGGAGACACCGACGGCCCAACGCAGTTTCATGTTGTGCTGGTTGATAACAAACGCACAGAAATGCTGGGTAATGAGCTACGTGAAATGCTGCGTTGCTTTCGTTGCGGGGCGTGTTTGAATCATTGTCCGGTTTATGGAAGTGTTGGTGGCCATGCCTATGGTTGGGTTTATCCAGGCCCCATGGGCTCGGTGGTTTCGCCTGTCATGGTTGGTTTGGAGAATGCGCCAGATCTGCCGCATGCCTGTACGTTAAATGGCCGATGTGCGGAAGTGTGTCCAATGAGTATTCCACTACCGTCGCTGCTTCGAAAGCATCGACAAGCGACTTTCGAACGTCAGCTGGTTTCGAAGTCATCACGCTTTGGTATAAAATGTTGGGCTGCTCTGGCTACCCGCCCAGGCCTGTACAAATTGTTGACTCGAGCCGTAATTGTCAGCTTGTCCAGATTAGGTCGTCGCCGTGGCTATTTTAAACGCTTGCCATTAGCCGGTGGCTGGACAAACAGTAGAGATTTGCCTGCACCACAAGGCAAATCCACCTTCATGGCGTTATACAAGCAAGGAAAATAGTCACTGTGAATGCAAGAGAGTCCATACTAAGTCGCGTGCGAGCTGCATGCGGGAGAGTATCTGAGGCTCAGGCAAATGAGGCTGCGGAGAACAGTGTTGCATCAATCGATGCAGGTTCTGCAGGTTTTGCTGAAACGCGCAGCCGGGCTCAAGTTTTAGCGAAACTTCCCGATTCAGTGCAGCGACGGCTAAGCGACCCTCAGCCATTGACTCAACCGCAAATCCCAAAAGACACAACAGACGAACTTATCCGTCAAATGGAAGCGGTTCAAATGAGTGTTGTGCGTTTGCAATCAACGGCCGATGTGGTCGCTGCGGTTGACTGGTATTTGCAAGATCAGGGAATAGAGGGTGAATTGATTGTTGGACCCTCTTTAAACGCGCTCGACTGGCCTGAGCAAACGCGATTTGGTCCGGCTTCTGGCTCCGAATCCACCAGCGTCACAACCGCTTTAGCGGCTGTTGCAGAAACCGGCAGCATTGCATTAGCCAGTGACGAGCAAACCCCAACCACGTTAAATTTTCTACCTGAGAATCATATTGTTGTGCTACACGAATCGCAGATTGTTGATCGGATAGAAGATGTCTGGACGCAGCTGCGATTAATGTCAGGCATACCTCGAACTGTGAATCTGGTAACGGGTCCGTCGCGCACTGGCGACATAGAACAAACGATAGAACTTGGGGCTCATGGTCCAAGACGCATGCATGTACTGCTGGTTGCCGCCAGCTAGTAAATACCGACACTATCAGACATTTATATGTACCAACCCTGATGAATAGCGCACAATCCGCAAAACCGAATCCGGTGTTAGAACAAATTCGTGCCGTCTCTTTTGATTTGGACGACACGCTTTGGGACTGTGCTCCAGCAATTTTGCGTGCTGAAGAGATCTTGTATTCATGGTTGGAACAGCATCATCCGCAAATTGTTGCTCATCGAAACAGAGACGCCATCAATAAGCTGCGGGGCAATATGTACAAGACCCACGCGCATTTGGCTACAGATGTTTCGTTGATGCGAAAAGCATGGTTGCAAATACTATTCGATCAGTATGAAAACAGTGAGCAGCTGGTCGATGAGGCGTTTAGGGTGTTCTATAAAGCTCGCAGTGAGGTTGAACTTTACGAGGGCACTCATGAGATTTTGGCGGCTTTACAAAAAAAATACAAAGTGGCGGCTATTACTAATGGTAATGCCAATCTTGAACTGATCGGATTGTCGGACTATTTCCAAGATATTCAGAGTGCAAGTTTGACGAAACCGCCAAAACCTGAGCCGGATATGTTTAAAGCATGCTGTAGAAATTTAGGCATTGCCCCGCACGAGTTGCTTCATGTCGGAGACAATCCGCAAACAGATGTGGTTGGCGGTCAAAATGTAGGGGTCAATACGGTTTGGTATAACCAATTGGATGCAAGTTGGCCTGACGAGTTGCGCAGAGCCGATTTTGAGGTGAAGTCTTTGTTGGAACTGCAACTGTTGCTCACCTGAACTAATCCAGTGGATTTCGGCCACGGCAAAAATTGTATTTTAGTGACTAAGTAAAGGCAAATCAGCCAGTGAGAAAGCTATGAGTAGAATTGTTTACGTTAATGGTGAGTTTTTACCTGAGCAAGATGCAAAAATCTCTGTATTCGATCGAGGGTTTTTATTCGCCGATGCAGTGTACGAAGTGTCTACCGTTCTCGAAGGTAAATTGATTGATAACAATGCGCATATGCAACGTCTCGCGCGCTCACTGTCTGAATTATCTATGGACCCTGCCTGTACCAATGAAGAGCTGGTAGCTGCTCAGCACAAGCTGGTTGAATTGAATGGCGTCACTGAAGGTTTGTTGTACTTACAAATGAGCAGAGGGGTTGCTGATCGTGACTTTGGCTATCCACCAGACGCAAAATCTTCGCTGGTCATGTTCACCCAGGAAAAAAACGTACTCGATAACCCCAAAGCCAAAAGCGGTCTGAAAGTGATAACAATTGACGATATTCGCTGGCGGCGCAGGGATATTAAATCCGTCGGATTGCTTGCCCCGTGTATGGGCAAACAGGCCGCAATAGACGCGGGTGCTGACGATGCATGGATGGTAGAAGACGGACTGGTTACCGAGGGCACGTCTAACAATGCTTATATCGTTACAGCTGACGGTAAAATTAAAACACGTCACTTGGGTACTGAAATTCTACCCGGAATCACCCGAACTGCGGTACTTAAATTTGCGCGGCAGGCAAATTTGGACGTAGTTGAAGAACCGTTCACTGTCGAAGAAATAGAGAATGCTAAAGAAGCGTTTATTACCAGCGCGTCTTTATTTGTCATGCCAGTGGTCAATGTGGACGGTAAAGATATTGATGACGGAAAGCCTGGCCCGATAACGGAACAGTTACGTAGAGTTTACATATCAACAGCGCTTGAACGAGCAGATCTGTAGTATGTCGGCAAAAATGTGAATCAATAGTTTGCTCATTCGGAAGATCACAGGCTTTCCTTTCGGTTTACAATAAGGTATAGATCGCAATATTGTGCCAGTCGTTTTTGTGCCACTAACCAAGAGATAAGGAGTAAGTCTGTTTCATGGTGAAGCGTCGCCATATCAATAGCTACAATATCGAAAATCGCTGTCATTTCGGTATTCCGGGTTGTGAAGCTGATTTAGAAGCATGCTCATCGTTACGTGCTTTAGTGCGTGGTTCTTCCATCCGTGCGTCAGTGCGCGTGTCGGTGTTTGCTTGCCTGGCAATTGTACTTGCCGCCTGTGGAGGCGATGGTGGTTCAAAACCGTTAACAGGGGGGCTGCCGAATTTTAACGCTACAGTCTCAGATGAAAATGGCTTTCCGGTCTTGCAGGACGGTACTTTCGCTGGTTTGCAAAACCAGATTCCGGTCTCCGTGCGAATTCAGACTTTAGAGGAGCAGCCTGTCACAGCTGTACTTGCCCTGCCTGCCGGTGTATCGAACACAGAAACCCGCGATCAGGATTTCTCAATAATTTCTGAACCAAACCATGGCTCGCTCGAGCTTGTGCCTGGTTCGGCTCAGTTTATCTATACGCCAGAAGCAGATTTTTTTGGAAGCGATAGTTTTGTCTATTTGATTGCAGAGGAAGTGCCGGCCAGCGTTGAAATCAGTGTGCTTAACGTCAATGATCCTCCGACTATCTTTGCCGATGTTCAGCGAGTGGTGGAAGTGGGAGATAGTTATACTGCTTCGTTGAGCGCCAGCGACCCCGACAATGAGCCTCTTGACTACCAATCCCGAAATTTGCCTGACTGGTTGTCACTGAATTCGAGCACAGGTGAACTCAGCGGTATACCATCCATGAGCGATATTGGGTTGTTCGATAACATTGAATTTAGCGTGATCGATGCCGAAGGGCTTACAGGTGAGGTGACTGGGGTGCGAATCGAAGTCATCGAAGGCAATGATGTGCCAACACTCAATATTGATCAATTTCCTGCAGTGCTTGATGCCGGAGACGCCATAACAGTCAATTTGTTTCCCGACGATCCAGACGACGATGCGGTTAAAGTCGCATTTGAAGCCAATGAGTATCTGGATGTAAGTGTTGTTGGCGGTTCCGTCGAAGTCATTGCTACTGAAGTAAGCGAAGTCACGGATGTTACTTTGGTTTTACAGGCAACTGACGTTCGTGGTGGCGTTACGCGAAGCTCTGTTCCGATAACCATTCATCCGATCAATAGCACTGGCAGAGGTCGCACACTATTCGGTCGCGACGAGAGTGGCGATGGAATCCATCTGGTGGTGTTGGGCGATGGCTATCGCGAAGATCAGCAGAGTCAGTTTCGCGAGGATGTTGAGTCTTTAATTGAGCAAATGCAATCAGATAGTGGTATTGAAACACATTTCTCTGCGTGGAACGTCCACATGGTCGAAACTCCGTCAGTGGATTCTGGCAGCGATGACAATGTCAAGCGGGATGTTCGCGATACGGTATTCAACACCGGTTATTTTTGTGAACAGGTGCGTCGACTCATTTGTGGTGATAGATCGAAAATATTCGGTGTGGCGATCAGTGAGTACCCGAATTTCGATCAGATTTTAGTTTTGGTTAACGATTCTCGCTATGGAGGTAGTGGCGGCACTATTGCTATTGCATCCACTGAATCAGTTGAGGTCGCTTTACATGAAATGGGCCATTCGATTGCCGGTTTAGCCGATGAATACGTAGATCAATATATAGTCAACACCAGCATTCCGGATTTTAGTGAAGGCACTTTCGCAAATGTGTCCACGAGCAGCGACCCAGATAAGGTTCCATGGCAACATTGGTTGAGTAGCGACACTACAAGCGCACTAGACGATTTATCAGCACAGGTTGGGGTGTTTGAAGGAGCCTACTATCAGGCAAATGGATTTTACCGGCCCACCGAGAATAGCCTGATGCGCGACTACGAGGGAAAACTGGGTCCGGTTAACAGCGAACAATGGGCATTGAGTGTTTACGCCAAGGCCAATCCGGTTATAGACATATCGCCAGTTAGTCGACTTCTAGAGGTTAGCGCAGGCGAGGTTGTGGATTTTTCCGTTCAGCCCATGTTCGATTCTACTGTTCAGTCTGTACAATGGAGTCTGGATTCACGGCTGATTCCAGATTCTGGAACGCTCCGCCCCAGTATTTCATTAAATTTTCCACCAGGCGAATACACTGTTTCTTTAACGGTCCGAGACATTAGCGGTCTGATTCGCAAACCTGAACCGCATGACGGTGTTTTTAGTTGGAACTGGACAGTAAGGGCTCAATGATGGTGGTTGGGATGGCGGTTGGGATGGCG
>CAYTJF010000176.1:3005-4995 GCA_964437945.1 uncultured Granulosicoccaceae bacterium | reverse complement strand
ACTATGGATGGCTTTTCATTTCAACGAATAAACACGTTGATCTTATTGGCTGCGGTGTCGCTGTTCAGTACGATTTGTCTTGCGGAAGAGCGCGAAATTCGCGAAATTCGCGTAGTAGTGGAATACGATAATACCGGGCACCGCCTTCTGCGTGTTGTTGAGTTGCCGGCAAGCCAATCTGCACCAATTTCAGATCACCGGAAAGGGGAAGCCCAATCCAAAATTAATCCCAACAACGCCATTTCTAAGGTCAAGCTACTTTGGTTTAGTGCTGATGGGGTATTGATTACTTCGGCGCTTATGAACGATCCTAGACTCACTCATGCCCCTCTTACCGGTTCTGATCAGTCGCCATCGGTGGTTGGACTGACGGCTGGTGCTTTTGTGGTTTCGGGCCCATTTGAGAGCGCTATTCTGGAGGTTCATATGCCCGCAAATGTGACCCTGGGTCTTGATCAACAGATCTGGCGAATGAATTTAGTTCAGTAACCATTGTTCAGTTTGCAATTTTTACCCGCTATTTCGGGACCTGATACACAGAATGGCCTGGCTAAATTTAGTAAGCTTATGAAAGTTAAAAGGTTTGCTCAAGCTAGCTTAGTAGCGAGTGTATTTCAGCTGTTTCTTAAAAACCTTGTGTAAACATTCCACAACCGGCATTTTAACGCTTGCAATCGGCTATCATGCGTAAGATGTAACAAATTCTGGGTTCTGGCATCTAGTACAGACTGGTAAGACCTTCAACTACGAGGTTTTTTAAATAGGCGCATGTCCAAGCCTGATTTTGACAAATCGCAGGTTGATCCTGACGAAATGTTTGACTTCCTGCACAATGGCGGGCAGAACAGCGGTGAGCGCCCGGCAAACTCACGCCGACGCAGATCGTTCGAAATGCCGATTATTCGAAAACCGGTTCCAGTTTCCGAATCCGGACCGGTGCGGATTGAATCGATTGGTAGTGCTTCGGTTAGTGATCGTGACATTCACGATAGTTCGCGATCGCAACAAAGATCTGCGGCTGGCCACGATGATGCAAATCGGAATGATCAGGCGTATTTTGGCAATGCTGACACCCATTCTTCCGACCCTAAAAAATTCATCGCCATGCTCTTTGCCATCATTTTGTTGGCTGGTGCTGCTTTTGCGTATTTTATGTACATGCAGGGTGACCAAAAAACCAATACCAATTTAGACGATAACCTGCCAGGTATCGTTCAGCTTGATACGCCTAATGATCAGATTCCTGAAATTGCAACTGCACCTACAGATGAAGCAGATATTAGCGAACCCACGGAAGTAGCCGATGCCACATTGCCTGTGGACGCATCAGAAAATGCCGACCCCTCGGAAATCGCCGAAGCCGCGGATATAGCTGAAACCACAGAACCTGCGGAAATAGCTGAAACCGTGGAAATTGCCGAACCTGCGGAAGTAGCTGAAACCGCAGAAATTGCTGAAACGACTGACCGGCCAAATACCCTGTTCAATCGATTCAATGAACAGGTTCAAGTACTCGACAGGCTGATTGCGGAAAACGAGTTGGACGAGGCCGAGCAAATAATATTCACAATGGATAGAGCGGTTTATGGTTACGGTGCTAGCGAATTTACCGGATTTGAGCAGCAGATAGCGAAGCTAAGAGCCGCGAATGGTGGCCAACCAGATGGTACCGAATTGATTGCCGAATCTAATCCGTCGGAACTGGCAGAAAATGCTGACCCCGAAACAACCGTGCTGGCAGAGCCAGTATCTGAAGAACAGGCTTTGCTGGAGGCGCAACGATTGGCTGAAGAGCAACGATTGGCTGAGGCCAAACGCATACTGGACGAAGAAAAAGCGGCTGAACAGCAGATTGCGGACGATGAGCGTGTCGCTGAGGCAGCCAGTCAAGTTGAGGAGCAGAGGTTAGCTGAGGAGGCGCGAGTTGCTGAGGAACTACGTTTAGCTGAGGAGGCGCGAGTTGCTGAGGAGCTACGTTTAGCTGAGGAGG
>CAYTJF010000176.1:0-2905 GCA_964437945.1 uncultured Granulosicoccaceae bacterium | reverse complement strand
CTACGTTTAGCTGAGGAGGCGCGAGTTGCTGAGGAGCTACGTTTAGCTGAGGAGGCGCGAGTTGCTGAGGAGCTACGTTTAGCTGAGGAGGAGGCGCGAGTTGCTGAGGAACTACGTTTAGCTGAGGAGGCCAGAGCTGCTGAGGTAGCCCGTCAGGCGGAAGAATTGCGCATAGCCGAAGAGACCGGTGCTGCAGAATTGGCCCAACAGGCCGAGTTGGAAGCGCAACGAGTGGCAGAGCAGGAACGTTTAGCGATTGCCGAGCAGGCTGAACAAACCAGATTGCAAGAACTGGCACGGGAGAGGCAGCAAGCGCGGTTAGCTGAAGACGAACGTCTGGCAGCCGAGCAAGTTGCGGCAAACCTGGCTGAACAACAGGCACAAGTTGCTGCCGAGTCGCTGGCTTTGGCCACAGATAAGGCAGAAGATCGGATAGTTGAAGAACGTGCCCGCCTGAATAGAGAGGTGGATGCCGAATTTGCACGGCGAGAAGCTCAAGTGCAAGAGTCCGAACGTATTAGATCAGAAGAGGCATTGGTCAATCGGCCAGCAGAGCCTCAGCCTACCCAACAGGCGTCTACATCCATCTCTGACGACGATTTTAATTTTGTTGCGGGCAAGTTTGTTGAATTGAAGACAGCGGTTGCAAACAAAGATATTGATACGGTCATTGCGTTAACGAAACCTTCCGGAAAACGCATCCAACAAATGCTGCAAATATTCGAAAATAACGCATCTATACAGGCCCGTGTTAGTAATGTCGCCACTCGCAATGCAGATGGTGTCATAGTCGGAGAACTCAAAATTCAAAAACTAATTAAAAATTCCGGTGCAGAAGCGACTGTACCTTCAAATTTGTCATCTATTTCGTTAACCAGTGAGCGCGGACCAGAAGGCTGGTCGGCCATAGCCTGGTAGCTCGGAGAAATTAATGCGTCGAACACGTTTTACAAAATCCACCTCCTTACTGACTGCCGTTTTGCACGTGGTGTTTAGTGTGTTGTTAGCCACTTCGGGGTTTGCTCAGGCACAAGCGCCTGACGTCGATCCGCCCACCATCGACCTGGAATTGGTGGAACAGGGAGTGCTGGGCGAGACACAAGTGTTTTCTGCCACAGTCACCGACAACGACCAGGTAGCATCGATGACATTGCACTACCGCTTTGGTGGCGAATCGGCATACGTTTCAGCACCTATGTCTGTGATCTCAGGAACATCCATCTACACCGCTTCGGTCGACACCACCAACACAGCTGCAAACGTCATCCAGTACTACATGGAAGCCAGGGATGCGGGTGATAACCGGACCGTTCAGGGTTTTGCTTTCGATCCTTTTGAGCGTGCCCTGCTGGATGAAGAAGCGGCGCCTCTTGTGGCTGATTCCTCACCAGAGGCGACAGCTGCTGAACCTGCGGCTGCAACATCTGGGCTGTCCACTCAACGCAAAGTGGCGTATGGCGTAATCGGGTTGTTAGTGGTTGGCGGTTTGGCCAGTGCGCTCGGCGGTGGCGGTGGTGGTGGTGGTGGCGGTGGCGGGGCAGTTGCTCCTCCCGCAGATGAGCCAGGTACTGTTGAAGGTCCAAACATTGTTAACGTCACTATCCTCGCTCCAAATCCGTTACAGTAGGTTTCGAAAATGCTTAGCTACATGAACACTATTTTCGCCAATCGGTTCGGATTGGCGGCTCTTCTGTTGGTCTGTTTGTCTGCATGCAATAACGACCCTGTCGGAACGGTTACAGCGTCATCCGACGGTGGGGCCCGTATTGAGATGATTCCGCCCGAGAAAATCGCCATGTCCCGCATGGTTGATCCCAATGCGCTCTCTGTAGAAGTTACTGTAGATGGTGTGCCAGTCGTCACTACGGAACCCAATGACGACGGGATTCGCAGCGGAACCATACAATTACTTGAGGGTACTGAGTCAACAGTGGTTGTCAGATGGTCGGAATTCTTTAATGGTTCGCCGCTGGAGCTGGCCGTTGCTGAAAAACCGCTTGTGGTTGCGGGTGATGCTGCAGGTAATCAGGAGTTGTCATTCCGAAGTAATGAATTTGATTTCAGTGCTGACTTCGACATGGATGATATATCGAATTTGCAAGAACGCAATGAAGAGTCTGACCCGAGAGATGCAAACGATCCTTTGCAACCGCCGGAACAAGTGGATTTGATCGTGCGCATTCAACTACCCAGTGACCGTATTTTGGAAAATAGTACATTGCTTGGCACAATCACACCGGTTGCAATTGTCGGTGATGAGGAGTTAATGCTTGTTCGTGAGGGAAATACCTGGGTCGGCCAGACAATGGCAACCCTGAACAGTAACCAGTTTGCATCAGTTACCTTTTATCGGGGTCCAGAACCAGATCGATCGTTAGTACTGGCAACGGCAGAATTCAGTCAGGAAGTGGGCAATGGCGGCAATGAAAATGCGTTTAATTTCGCCAGCTCGCTTTTCGATACTGAGTCTCATGACCAGGACGAAGATGCTGTGTCTAACCTGGTTGAACTGCTGAACGGCTTCGACCCGTTAGATTCCAGTAGTCCCGACCCCTGCGCTAACAGCAACTTTGAATTAAATTGCACTATCGATACAGATGAAGATGGTGAGCCAGACAGCGTGGAGACTGAAACGCTTGATACTGATCAGGACGGTACACCCGACTTTCGAGAGTCTTCAATTGAAGATGATGACGGTGATACTGTGTCCAACGAGCTAGACTTGGAAAACGCTGACCCGTGTATTCCCTCTGAAACCAGCGCGGCGTGTGTCGAGCAACAAACTGACACCGATGGGGACGGTGAATCTGATATTGCGGAAGGCGATGCTGATACCGATGGTGATGGTGTACCCGACTTTCGAGAGTCTTCAATTGAAGATGATGACGGTGATACTGTGTCCAAC
>CAYTJF010000175.1:0-13002 GCA_964437945.1 uncultured Granulosicoccaceae bacterium | reverse complement strand
AAGAAAAATATTGCCATCGGCAGAGATCGAACAAGCACCCAGTGGCAATTGATGTAATACATCCCGCAAATAACGCCGCAGATCGTCAAGCTGTTTGGTCATACCGCGCATCTGTTCGCGAGAAGCTTCGAGACGCATTTCAAGTAATCGAGTGTCCTGGCCCAAAGGCTCAGCATCGTCCGTGCGTCGATTGTGCCTGACAATTGATCGGGCCAGTGTCGGCCCGATTAAGCCGGTCATATTACGTTCGAGTCGTTCATGTAAAACTCGAAGCTCTGGAGGTCGAGTTTCATCGATGTCAAGACCGGTTTCCTCCAGCGCACGAGCCATTTCCTGATTGGCCATTTTGGTACCCAGCAACTGTTGCATCGAATACAGATAAGGTCGAGCAGAGCGGGCTGTATAGGGTGCGCTGAGTGCAAAACTGGTCTGCTCGATAGCGGCTTCACTTGCGGTGACCTCATCGAGGGAAGGTTTACTCAGTAGCGATCCAATCACAAATAACAGGCTATTGGTGGTCAGCGTACAAAATGTTGATAGCGTCCAGATGTCTGATTCAATGGGAATCATCTCGATCAGCATTACGTCGGGATTAAGCAGTGGCAAAATTAATAATAAAAACCAAACAACGGCACCACCAATAAGCCCGGCGAGAAAGCCGGTTTGAGTGGCTCTGCTCCAGAACAATACACCCACAACACCGGGTAGCAGCTGAGCGGCGGCAACGAATGAAATCAAACCAAGACTTGCCAGACCTTCGTTAAGTTCTATAACTATGTAAAAACCATAGCCGGCGGCAATAATCAACGCGATAATAATGCGCTTGCTCCAGAGCAGACGTCGGTAAAAATCGGTTGGTTGGTTGCCGGACAGTGATGCGGGTAACACCAGGTGATTAAGGCACATATAAGATAGCGCCAGAGATGTCACAATCATCATGGCGCTGGCTGCGGATAAGCCTCCCAAAAACACCAGCACAGCCAGCCATTGTTTACCAATGCTCAACGTCATGCCTAATACATAGAAATCTGGTGCAATGTTGAGTTGCAGGTAACGACCGGCAAACAAAATGGGCACGACAGGCAAATTTAATAGCAACAGATAAAGTGGAAATAACCAATAAGCGGTGCGCAGATGCCTGGGATTCTGATTTTCCACGAACGTCATATGGTATTGACGTGGTAGTAAAAACGCCGCACAAAAAGCCAGAAATAAAAGCGTTGTCCAAAGCCCGGTGTTGGCAGGCTTATAGAGGTTGTTAACCATGCTGTCGTGCGAGTTTATCCATTCTCCCATCGCTACGGGTGAATCAAACACTTGAGTAATAACAAAAACACCGGCAACTAGAAGTGCCAATAACTTGATAGCCGATTCGAAGGCAATGGCTGCTACCAGACCGTGGTGTTTTTCGCGTGGGGATAAATGCCTGGCGCCAAAAAGAATGGCAAAAACAGTAATCATTATGCAAAACACCAGAGCAAGAATGACTGGTGGTACTTGTTTACTGAGCACTTGTATTGATTCGGTAACCGCTCTTATCTGCAGTGAGATGTAAGGCAAAATTCCGATCAGCATAAATACCGTTACAACAAATCCGGTTCCTCTGCCACCGTAGCGAAATGCGAGCAGGTCAGCGATGGATGTCAATTGGTATTCCCGGCACAGGGTAAGAATGGGTTTGAGAATGTATGGTCCCAACAGGAACGCACCAGTAACACCAAGATAGATATTGAGGAAGGCATAGCCACTGGTGTCGGCAAGACCCACGCTGCCATAGTAGGTCCATGATGTGGCGTACACTCCCAATGACAGCGAATAAACAATCGGACTGGTGACCAGGCGTCGTGGGAGCAGCCCACTATCAGCCGCATAAGCAACTAAAAATAAAACGATAAGGTATGCGACGGCTGCGGCAAACAACCACCATAGCTCAACGCCCATCGTCGGTATCTCGGCTTAGGTTTATTGCTGTCACCAGGATAAAAATGGCCCAAACTACGAAAATGGCGTACCAGGGCAGGCCGACAAATGCCCACCAATTTGTCAGTGGAGAGTTGAATATGAATACAGCTGCAAAGAAAATGAGCAAAGTGTGGTCGTAACGACTTTTTTCACTCATGGATTGTACTCATGGTTTTAGGCACACGGCGTAAATTCCAGGCCGGAACGGCGGCTTGCCAGAACGACTCTACGTTGTGAACGTCCAGTTCAGACTGGCCCAGTACGCGCCAGGCTAATTGCAAGGTGGGTAGCTTGGCCATAGCGTCTATGGGTTTTGCCTGTGTTTGTTTACTGAGTTTTTGATTGTTAGCGTTCAACGCAACTGGAATATGAGCGTATTCTGGAATGGCTAAATCCAATATTTCCATAATACGAATTTGTGCCGCGCTGGTTGATAATAGATCGGCACCTCTAACAACACGCGTTATACCGTCAGCATCATCAACAGCGCACGCCAGTGCGTAGGCAAATAGATCATCGCGACGAACGACCACGGTATCACCTAACTGTGTTCCAGCTTCGATGAGCTGTTCACCTTGAATTAAGTCGTTAAATACCACGTTGGTATCTATGGCCATACGGATGGCCTTTTCTGTATCACTACCGGAAAGCTTGGTGATAACTTGATCTGCAGCCTTGGCGGCGCTATTGGGTACGCTCAACGAAGGTTTGCAAGTGTTTGGATAAATGGTTTTATTGCGTAAGTCTCGACGACTGCAACCACATGGATACAGCTTGTTTTGTTCGTTTAGCTGCAGCAGGCATTGCCTGTAGGCATCACTGCGTTCCGATTGATAAACAATTGGCCCATCCCAATCAAAACCATATTTATGCAGTGTTTTCTGAAACTGGCCGGCTGCATCTGGTATCGCTCTTGGAGGGTCTATATCATCGATACGAAGCCGCCAGATACCTTTGTGG
Source organism: uncultured Granulosicoccaceae bacterium (assembly GCA_964437945.1). Lineage (GTDB taxonomy): Bacteria > Pseudomonadota > Gammaproteobacteria > Granulosicoccales > Granulosicoccaceae > Granulosicoccus. The sequence goes on along the minus strand of CAYTJF010000175.1, from coordinate 10,080 downwards.
CTGCGAGCATCGCAATAACTTGCTAAAGCGGCTAATAATGAGCCGAAGTGCAGTGAGCCGGTTGGTGACGGAGCAAATCGGCCAACATAAGCAGCCGATGTCATGAGGTGTTAGGTTGTATGAGTCTGGCAAGGAACAGGCAGAACGCAACAGACAAAAAGCAAACGGCTAAGCTATTTGCTTTTCGCGAATTTCTTCGAGCGTTTTGCAATCTATACATAGTTCTGCTGTGGGACGTGCTTCGAGCCGACCAACACCGATCTCAACGCCGCAGGTTTCGCAGTACCCGTATTCATTTTCTTCAATTCTTTTTTGCGCCTCGTTGATTTTCTTGATCAATTTTCGTTCACGGTCGCGTGTACGAAGCTCTAGACTGAACTCTTCTTCCTGGGTAGCTCGATCATTCGGGTCAGGGAAATTAGTGGCGTCGTCTTTCATATGATCTACGGTGCGATCAACTTCTTCCATCAGCTGTTGCTTCCAGTCAGCGAGCTTTTCACTGAAATAAACCAACTGGTCTTTGTCCATGTAGTGGCTGTTTTTCTCTCTTTCATACGGGACTACGGTGGTCAGTACAGCCTCGCCAACCGCAAGTGTTGGTGCCGATTTTGCCGACGCCTTCTTTTTTGCTTTCTTTTCTGCAACCGGTTCATTTTCGGTGGCTTTGGCTTTTTTCTTATCAGCTGTGCTCGTTTTGGCAGCTACTTTCTTGGCCGCCGTTTTTTTTGTCGCGGCTTTTTTGACTTCGGTTTTTTGCTCAGGCGCTGCTTTGGCCGCCGCTTTTTTAGCGGGTGTTTTCTTGGCTGCAGGCTTTACCGCTACGGCTTTGTCGGCTTTAGCTGGTGCTTTTTTGACCGGTGCCTTTTTGGTTGTCGGTTTTTTTGCCGCTGATTTTTTGGCTACCGTTTTCTTGGCAGCGGCTTTTTTAGCGACCGGTTTTTTTGCCGACGTTTTCTTAGCTGCTGCTTTCTTGGCTGTAGCTTTCTTGGCAACCGCTTTCTTGGCCGTGGTTTTTTTAGCCGCAGATTTCTTCGCCGCTACCTTTTTAGTCGCTTTCTTTTTTGCGGCGGCTACCGTTGTAGTTCTCTTCTTCACTGATGATTTACTTGCCACAGAGCTATTCAATACCTTTTGTTTCGATGTTGCTGATGGGCTGGCGGCTTCACGTTCAATACTAGCAGCCATACCAATACTAGCTGTCGTACCGGTGCTAGCAGCCACAGTGGAGGCGTAGGGTGCCTTCGCTTTTGGTTCGGCTCTCTCTTTCGATATAACCTTGGCCATTATCTGGGCCTCTCGGGGGTCGCGCTTCATTTCAGCGCGGTTTTGTATCAAAAATAACGGTCTAACGCAATAGGCAACGCGTTTAATTTACCGATACTATGTTATTAAAATTGGCTGAAAGTTCCTAAAACTAACCCTCTCAGCTATTTTAGTTAATTTTCGCAGATTCATCCTCAGTGGTTTCGATTGAGTCAATTTTGCTGTGGATAATTCCGCGTGCAACTTGCGTAGCTATCTGATCTCCTGGTGCCAGCACTGATGCATTTGTGATCACCTTGTCCTTGTGTTTAACAACTGCAAAACCGCGTTCTAGAGTAGCTAATGGGCTGACTGTGTCAAGCGCTCTGGTGACGATTTTCCAGCGATTGGTGGCAGCATTGAGCGTATTCTGTATACCACCATTGAGTCTCCTTTCCATAGATAACAGGTTAGTACGCAGGTTAATCAATCGATGTGACGGAGAATGTGCTCGCATTCGGGTCGACAATTGCGCCAATTGCAAACGATGTTGTCGTATTTGTGAGCGCATGGCTAATTGCAGGCGTTCATCCAGTTCATCGATGCGCTGACCTCGATCTTCCAGCAAGCGGCGCGGATGCCGCGTTTGCAAGCGTGCCGTGAGCGACTGCAGAGCAGTATTATATGACGATACTTTTGTACTAATTATTTTGATTAGTAAGTGTTTGGTCGCAGCAACCTGCTGCTCGATGATATCGTCATCTGGGGTTGCCAGTTCTGCCGCTGCCGAGGGCGTGGGCGCACGCAGATCGGCAACCAAATCCGCAATGGTCACATCAATTTCATGCCCAACACCGGACACGATCGGCAAATCACACTCGTATATGGCCTTGGCAACCTTCTCTTCATTAAAGGCCCATAAATCTTCCATTGAACCACCACCACGCACCAACAGCAGCACATCGACTTCGTTACGTCGGCCGGCTGTGTTGATTGCTGCAGCGATTTTAGGCGCTGCCTGCGCTCCTTGAACCAAGGTAGGGTAGACAATTATTTCAGCTTGTGCACAACGTCGTGCCAGCACCTGCAATACATCCTTGATAGCAGCACCTGTTGAAGATGTGATAACACCGATACGTTGCGGCATTTCGGGTAAATGTTTTTTGACGTCCTGTCCAAACCAACCAAGCGCCTGTAGCTTTTTCTTCGTCGCTTCAAATTGTGCAGCCAGCTTGCCAGTGCCGGCAGGTTCCATATGCTCGACAATGAGTTGAAAGTCACCACGTGCTGAATAGAGACCTAGTTTGCCGCGTACCAATACTTCATCACCGCTCTGTGGTTCAAAATTGATATAACGATTTTTGCCACGAAACATCGCGCAACGTATTTGGCTTTGGGAATCTTTTAATGAAAAATAGAAATGACCACTTGCGGGGCGGCTGAAATTGGATAGCTCACCTTGCAGCCATAACATGCCAAAGCCTGATTCAAGGGCTAGCTGGACTTCCTGATTAAGACGCGAGACGGTGTATACGCGTCTTTTTTGCACCTGCGACGTCATAGTTACTGCATGGTTTCAAAAATTGAATGCTTCAGAAGATACCTGATCGAGAGAGAAAATCGTCAAAAGTAACGAAAATTTGTCTGTGAATATATTTTCATTAACGAACCGCATCTGTGTCGATCACTGTATAATTGAGACGCATCCTGTCCAGCCCTAGGAGTCAGCCGAATATGTCGGTTTACCAGGAAGCACTTACGTTCGACGATGTACTACTCACCCCGCGTCACTCTTCGGTTTTGCCCCGCGACGTTGATTTAAAAACTCAGCTTACTCGTAACATTACGCTCAATATACCGCTTTTGTCTGCCGCTATGGATACCGTTACCGAGTCGCGTTTGGCTATTGCTGTGGGCCAGGAAGGTGGAATTGGCATAATTCACAAAAACCTTTCTGTCGAGCGCCAGGCGCAGGAAGTCAGTCGCGTCAAGAAGCATGAAAGTGGTGTGGTAACAGAACCGATTACCATTTCACCTGACACAACCATAAGCCAGGTACTGGCGTTAACAAAAGAGCACGGAATTTCCGGGTTGCCAGTGGTCGATGGTCAACAGCTGGTGGGGATTGTTACTCAACGCGACCTTAGATTTGAAAACCAGCACGACCAACCTGTATCAAACATTATGACTCCGCAAGAGAGGCTGGTTACCGTACCGGAGAATGCCACGCGCGCTGATGCCATAGCAGAGCTGCATAAACATCGCATTGAGAAAGTGCTGATGGTTAATGACCAATTCGAACTGTGCGGCATGATTACCGTTAAAGATATTCAAAAAGCCAAAGACTTCCCCAACGCGTGTAAAGACGATAAACAACGTCTTCTTGCAGGCGCCGCTGTTGGCACCGGAGGGGACACCGAAGAGCGTGTCGCGGCACTGGTTGCCGCAGGCGTGGATGTGCTTATTGTTGATACTGCACATGGGCACTCGCAAGGCGTACTCGATCGGGTTGAATGGATTTCGAACAACTATCCTTATGTGGATGTTATCGGAGGCAACATTGCGACAGGTGCCGCTGCTACCGATTTGGTAGCACGGGGTGCATCTGGTGTGAAAGTTGGCATCGGTCCGGGGTCAATCTGTACGACGCGCGTGGTTGCAGGTGTTGGTGTACCGCAAATAACGGCAATCGATAATGTTGCAAACGCATTAAAAGGCACGGGTGTTCCATTGATCGCCGATGGCGGAATCCGGTTTTCGGGTGATATGGCTAAGGCCATCGCTGCCGGTGCAAGTTCGGTCATGGTGGGCAGCATGCTGGCAGGAACCGAGGAGGCTCCAGGAGAAGTTGAGTTGTATCAGGGCCGCTCCTACAAATCTTACCGGGGTATGGGATCAATCGATGCCATGCGAGCCGGTTCCAGTGATCGCTACTTTCAGGACGATGAGTCTTCCGAAGAAAAACTGGTACCAGAAGGTATTGAAGGCCGGGTGCCGTATAAAGGTCCGGTTGCAGCGATTGTCCATCAGATGTTAGGTGGTGTACGTTCAAGCATGGGCTACTGCGGCACGGCAGATATTGAAGCCATGCGGCGTGATGCTGAATTCGTACGCATAACCGGAGCCGGTATGCGAGAGAGCCATGTGCATGATGTACAAATGGTGAAAGAAGCGCCTAATTATCGAATTACCTGATCCTAATTACCCATGCAAGACATTCATGCTCAACGCATTCTCATTATCGATTTTGGTGGACAAACGACGCAGCTAATTGCCCGCCGAGTTCGTGAGTGCGGCGTTTATTGTGAGATACATCCGTGGGATTTACTTGATAAAACCATCAATGCATTTAATCCAAATGGCATCATTTTATCAGGTGGCCCCGAATCCACTATTGCAGAGAACGCGCCCAGTATTCCCAAGGCTATTCTGAGCTTAGATGTGCCTGTATTAGGCATTTGTTATGGCATGCAGGCGCTCGTGAATCAATTGGGTGGTGAGGTCAGGGCACAACAATCGCACAGTGAGTTTGGTTTTGCCTCAGTGGCTTTGCAAGGCACCTGTACATTGCTGGATAACTTGAGTGATCGTGGTGATGCAAGTGCCGCAGAACTTGATGTCTGGATGAGTCATGGTGATCGTGTTGAGGCGCTGCCTGATGGTTTCGAGATTGTTGGGGTTAGTGAGAATGCGCCTATTGCGGCAATGGTGAACATCGATAAAAACTGTTTTGGCATTCAATTTCATCCTGAGGTAACGCATACCTTAAAAGGTGCCGAGATTCTTCAGCGCTTTGTTTTAAACGTTTGTGCATGTGATGGGCTTTGGACATCAGGCAATATCATCGACGATGCGGTAGAGAGCATTCGCAAGCAGGTTGGCAACGATGAAGTGTTACTCGGTTTGTCTGGCGGGGTAGATTCATCCGTGGTTGCAGCGATGCTGCACAAAGCGATTGGCAAACAACTTACCTGCGTGTTTGTAGATAACGGCTTGTTGCGTTTGAATGAGGGCGATACCGTCATGCAAACGTTTGCACAGAACATGGGGGTGAAAGTGATACGCGTCAATGCCGAGGAGCAGTTTCTGAAAGGGCTCAAAGGCGTGTCGGACCCAGAGGAAAAACGAAAAATTATCGGCGGCTTGTTTATTGATGTATTTGAACAGGAGGCCGATAAACTCGAGAACGTTAAATGGCTTGCACAAGGAACTATATATCCTGATGTCATTGAATCGGCGGCATCAAGCACAGGTTCCGCGCATTTGATCAAGTCGCATCATAACGTTGGCGGTTTGCCAAGTAACATGCGGCTGAAGTTGGTGGAACCCTTACGCGAATTGTTCAAAGATGAAGTGCGACGTGTCGGTGTTGATCTTGGACTGCCTTCATCAATGGTTTATCGTCACCCGTTTCCGGGACCTGGCCTTGGAGTGCGCATATTAGGCGAAGTGACCAAGCCTTTCGCTGACATTTTACGATTAGCCGACGATATTTTTATCAGTGCGCTGGTTAAACACGATTTATACGACAAAGTATCACAAGCGTTTGCCGTCTTTCTGCCGGTTAAATCAGTCGGCGTTACCGGGGACGGGCGTCGCTACAATTACGTGGTATCACTCAGGGCGGTTGAAACCATCGACTTCATGACAGCACGAGCAGCTCACTTGCCTTATGACTTTCTTGATGAAGTATCTCGCAGCATTTGCAATAGCATTCCATCTATTTCACGCGTTACCTATGACATATCCAGCAAGCCACCGGCTACTATCGAGTGGGAGTGACAATAATCTGCGGTTCGCTGCGTTGAGTGTTTGAAATCCTCTGCTAGTCTTTTGTGAAGAAAACTGGTATAGGGCGGACACGCTCAAGGTAAAGGGCTGCGTATGAAATTACTGAAATTAATAAGTAGTGGGCTGTTTTTGCTGTTAACCATGATGTTTTGGTTGAGTATTGCCAATGCTTCTGAGGTTGGCGAGGATCATGTGGTAACCACCAACGATGCTGACGGTGATCGCATTGTGGATACCATTGATGTGGACGATGACAACGATGGCATTCCGGATATCGAAGAAATTTCAGGTATTGGGGAAGACGTAGATACTGATCGCGATGGCATACCTAATCGTCTGGATCTGGATTCTGACAATGATGGGATTCTTGACTGGAAGGAATCGGGTGCGGTAATGCGGGTAGATTTTTCTGGCATTCGTGTCGTGTCAGGTCGCATTTTGGGTGAGGTGAGCACGAACGGTTTTATTGACGCCCTGGAGACATCTATAGACAATGGTGAAATGCGCTATTCACTGGTGAATAGTGATTGGCCTGCGGATGAACTGCCAGATGTGCTGGATTTGGACTCAGACAATGATGGTCTGACTGATCTGCTCGAAGCCGGCATTGACCCAAGCTACGACGCCAACAATGATGCCCGTGTTGATATTGACAACGGTGGTGTTGGCTTTGACGGCATATCCGATCGTTTGCAGACAACCATTGATAAAACCTGCTGTGATGTAAATGGTGATGGTATTGAAGATAGTGCTCCGCGTAACACCGATGGAGGAGATTTGCCGGATTTTCAGGACCTGGACAGCGATAATGATGGTGCCTCAGATATAGTTGAAGCCGGTGGCAATGACGTTGATGGGGACGGTCGCATCGACAACTTCTTCGATTCCCCGGTGATCGATGGTATGGACGATGCCATTCTGCTCATCCCGTATGCGTCACCGGATAGCAATGGCAACGCTGTGCCTGATTATATTGATGAATTTGCACAAATTGGTGACGTGACTGTACCAGAGCAGCCCGCAAATACAGAATCACCTCCAGAACCAGAACCAGAACCAGAACCAGAACCAGAACCAGAACCAGAACCAGAAACCGAATTGCCGCTTGACGATAATCCTGATGTGGCTGTTGTGGATAGCCCGACAGACACCATTGTTGACTTACCAGCGCAGACGGATGCCGATACTACGGTCGAGCGCGACCCGGCAGAGCGACCAGGAGGCGATATATTGCCGGCTACTGATTCCCAGCCTGCGGAGGACGATTTAAGCGGCGGATTAATCAATACGGGTCTGACTGGGGCAGGATGCTCAGTCCAATCGACTGGAATTGATTTAATTGTGCTGTTGTTGTCAGTATTTTCTGTGGCGTTACTGAGTTGGCGGTATACAATACCGCGTGTGAGATCGTGTATGAGATGTGAGTGAATTGTAGAATTCGACGAGAAATGCGAACAGGTTCCGTATTTGCCTGTATCGTACTCATTAGCGCATGTATCAGTGCTTGTGAAGCTACTCCGTTTCGTCCATCGACAGAAAAGGAAGCGCCGCGGGTACAAGATACCGACAAAGACAACATAGCGAACGGGCTGGATGAGTGCCCGCTAACCAAGGCCGGCGTTCCGGTTAATAACGTTGGTTGCACTTTGTTTCGCGGACAACTCGATGCTGTTGATTTTGGACCAGGCGATCATCGTCTCAGCGCGAGCAGCAGAGCGTCGTTAAAGGGTCTGATTGATTTACTTAATGAACATCCAGAGGTGGTACTGCAGCTAGGTGGACACACTGACAACGTCGGTGCAGCCAGGGAAAACCTGGAACTGTCCAAACGTCGGGTCATGTCGGTAGTCAAATACCTGGTTTCCAATGGTGTTGATGGAGAACGGCTCAAGCCGTTCGGATTTGGCGAATCCAGACCGATCGTCAGTAATACAACGGCCGCTGGCAGGGCTCGAAACCGCCGCATTGAAATGAGTGTGATCACTCAGTAATCGAACTAGGTTCGAATCACAGCATTCTTGGCTTGCTGAGCGCGTACGACAACAGGCAAAATAGGACTACAGGGAAACAGCTTGATTTTTATGCAAACTACAATGAAAAATGGGTTGAATGTGCTCATTGTCGGCAGTGCTATTTTAATGATGGGCTGCCAATCTACGCAGCAGCCAACAGCTCCAGCAGCCTCTCCAAGGCCTGCAGTGAGCTCAGGAAATCAACCCCTGCCAGAAAGTGGTGTTCGTTACGAGACCCAGGATGCTCGAATCGCGAATCTGTGGACGCAGGCGGAGCAGGCTCGTCGGAGCGGGAACTCCGATCTGGCTTTACAGCGTCTATTTGAGGGCATCGATATTCAGCCACAGAACAGCTTGTTGTGGAGCCGCGCTGCGGAAATACAACTCAATAACCAACAAGCGGCCCTGGCTGAAAATTTTGCAGTCAAATCGAATACGTTCGCTGGCGATAATAGCTCGCTGTTGCATCGCAACTGGCTTATCATCGAACATGCGCGCAGCATGCGCGGCGACTTGCTCGGTGTAAGAAGTGCTCACAAGAAAGTACAGGAATATCAGTATCGTTAAAACTGGTTCGCGCAGTGCGCGACCAATAGCTCTATCGGCGCACGGAGGCTCCGATGCTTGAACCTATGGAATCCATATCAGACATTCTCGGCTACGATGGACCAGTAGCTCGGTTACTACCCAATTTCGCCCCGCGTTTAGAACAGCAACATCTTGCTGAGGCTATATTCAAAGCGTTGGAGAACCAGACTGCTCTGGTCGGTGAGGCAGGCACAGGAACGGGAAAAACCTTTGCGTATCTGGTGCCTGCACTGTTCTCCGGTCAGCGCATAATCATCTCCACCGGTACTCGTCACCTGCAAGATCAATTGTTCTATACCGATTTGCCCATGGTAAAAAAAGCCTTGAATACCGGGGCTAATGTCAGTTTGTTAAAAGGCCGCGCCAACTACTTGTGCAAACATCGGTTAGCTCGGGCACTTCGCCATCCAGCATTAAATAATGCTGAAAACGCCGGCCACTTGCGCATTGTTAACGACTGGGCGCGCACCACAGAAACGGGTGATATTGCTGAGGTAATGCACGTGCCCGAAGATTCGATGGTTTGGGGTTTTATAACTTCCAACGATGATTTTTGCTCAGAACATGAGTTTGATGATCTTGAAGATTGTTATATCCATCGGGCCCGTAAAAAAGCGCAGGAGTCTGATATTGTCGTTGTCAATCATCATCTGTTATGTGCTGACCTAGCTTTAAAGGAGGAGGGGTTTGGAGAGCTATTACCCAGCGCTAACGCTTTTATCATCGATGAGGCGCATCAGCTTCCAGATATAGCTGCACAGTTTTTCGGTCGAAAGCTCAGTAGTCGTCAATTACTTGATTTATCCCGAGACACGGTAGGTGAGCAACTGCATGAAGCACCGGACATGGCCGAACTGCGTGATATGGCCAGTCAATTAGAAACCGGGGTAAGACATTTTCGATTAGCCTTTGACATAGAACCAACACGCGATGCCTGGGTCACCATGGCAACGCGTCCGGCTATCGATCGTGAATTGGAACGCCTCACGCTATTACTTGGTTCTCTGCGAGATACGCTCGAATCGGTTGCAAGCCGAGGAAAAGGTCTAGAGAGTTGTTATCGTCGTGCAGCTCAGCATGCCGAATCACTCGCACGCTTCACCGCCAGTGAGGCTGAAAATGAGACTGCCAATGAGACAAACAAAGAATACGTTCACTGGTTTGAAACCTATCGATCCGGGTTCAGCCTGAACATGACGCCAATGACGGTTGCCCAGCCTTTTCAAAGAGCCATGGCGGCAATGCCGGCAAGCTGGATTTTTACCTCTGCAACGCTTGCGGTAGGGGGCGATTTTAGTCATTTCAAAACCAATCTTGGCATTGAATCTGCGGATGAATTATTGGTTGATAGTCCGTTTGATTATCGGCACAACGCCATGCTGTATTTACCCGCAGGTCTGCCTGAGCCGCACCATTCAAGCTTTACAAATTCGGCTATGCAGGCTGT
>CAYTJF010000174.1:0-13040 GCA_964437945.1 uncultured Granulosicoccaceae bacterium | reverse complement strand
ATAGTTTCGTAAATTCATAGTTTCGTAACAAAGAATGCGTTCTGTTAGTAACGCATTACGGGGGAATAAATGTCAAGGTTTACGCTGGTATCTATTTGTTTAACACTAAAAAGTCTTGTTGTGCTGTTTATTGTTTTTCTCTCAATGAGTCACCATGCTGTTGCTGGTAGCTGTGACTGGTTATCCCCATCCGATTTTCACAAAAACGCTGTTTTGTCAGCTGAAGTTGATACTGAGATGTTTTCGCGCCCAACGGCTCAATGTCCACGAAGCGATCTAAATCTGCAAGAGGGCGAATCGTTCACACATATTGCCACTACTGGAGATTTTTTCTACGGACAGAATGCTTCGGGTAATTGGGGTTGGGTGCATAAGGTCTCTTTTGAAGAGCCAAAAGACAATGACGATCTGAATTCTGGTAGTTGTGAATGGTTATCTCCATCTGAATTTCATACCAACACTGTATTATCAGCCGAAGTTGATAGTGAGATGTTTGGACGTCCAACTTTCAATTGTCCACGAACCGATCGACAGCTGTACGCCGGTGGGTCATTCAAACACATTGCCACTACTGGAGACTTTTTCTACGGACAGATTTCTTCAGGTGTTTGGGGTTGGGCGCACAAGTCTTCGTTTGAGGATCCAATATCAGAACCAACGGATGACGACAATCAAAATCCTGTAAGTTGTGACTGGACAACGCCATTTGAATTTCATACTAATGCTGTGTTGTCGGCTAATGTCGATAGTGAGATGTTTACACGGCCAACTTCCGCCTGCATTGCGAATGATCGATCGCTTCGAGCTGGTGAATCGTTCAAGCACATTGCTACCAGCGGTGAGTTTTTCTATGGACAAAATGCTGTCGGGCTCTGGGCATGGGTGCATCGAAGCACGTTCGACGATACCCCTGTCAAGAACCCTACCGAATGTTTCACCGATGACGGACATATCGTTGCGAGCCCCGGAACGTGTGTTGGTGTTCCTGTTGATGTAAAGCTTGTTGATTATCGCTCAGGCATGACCGACACCTCGATCATCACAATTCCTGATAGCAACATCACAATCGAGGGTAAACGATTTATTGGATGTGTGCGCCTGACCGGGGATAACGTGACTTTCAAAAACAACTACGTTGAATGCTATCGATCACGCGATAATCTCAGAAGTGCGTCGGCATACTCGGGCTCAGGTCCTGTTATGGCCACAGGTAAGGGCACAACGATTGAGTACAATACACTGGTGTGCAAAATGCGAAACCTTGATGACACCGCCTGTGACTATGGTGTCTTCTCTGGCAGTTCAATTGTTCGATTTAATGATATTTCAGGATCAGTGGATGGCGTGGATGTTCGTGTAGGAGCCCAGGTTCAATATAATTATATTCACGATTTTGGTGTAGCCTATGAAGAATGGCGTGAAAAGGCTTACCCGACCGAGAGAACGCATTACTCGCATGCTGACGGTGTTCAGCTCTACGCTGAAGGCGCTGGTGAAATCTTGATTGAAGGCAATTTCTTCAAGGGTTTGTCACAGGAGCCTGATAATCTAAGATATGAAGGTCTACAGGGAATGTTGCTTGCTGCAACGGGGGATTCGAAACCCAACGTACGCATAGCTAACAATCTCATTAGCGGCTTCTGGCCCTCTTTGCGAATTGCCTGCATGAACGGCACAACGTGTCAGATAGACGATAATAAAATCAACGCCAGATACAATGGGAATAATTCCGCAGCGATAAACCTGGGTGGGGCTCACCCTTCAACCAGTGTGCGTTGCAACCGTTTTACCGACGATCAATTTGTCGAAAATGATGATGTTTGGCAAGGGTATGCCGACAACAGTGACTGTTAGCTGCCAAACCACATGGCTGATTCTATTGGCTGATTCTATGATAGAACGTCCCCAGGCTATAAGTAAACCTGGGGGACGTTCAATTGGAAATCAGTTGATATTAGAAATATTCATAAGGTAGCACTGCTAATTCGTAGTCGTCTGGGAAAATAGTGTTTTCCAGAACGATAAATTTATCAGGTACTTTTGCATCTGTTCTTACAATTGCACCAAATCCAATTTTAGCAAAATCACCGATCGTAGCACGAGCTTTGATTATCGCCTCAGGCGCAATTTGGACACCTCTTCCGACAGAGGCGCTCCGTCCTACTACAACGTCACGGTCGATAAATGTTTCTTCACCAATGTTGGCGAAAGGACGAATAATGACATTACTAAGCGTCTCAACGGCATAGCCGATAATTGCATCGCTACCAATCGTATTGCTAAAGCCAATATCCGGATTGTTAGCAATGCTTACTCGTTCACCAATGGTAACACCGCCAAGTATATCGCCTCCAAAACCTATGGCTGTGTCTTTACCAACTCGAAAATTATCCCCAATATTCTTGGAACCTAAAATACTGACTCCGGAACGAATGTGTGCATTAGAACCAATGGCGATAGGGCCTTCAATATACGCGCCACTGATGCGTGCTCCGTCGTCCAACGTTGAGGGTCGATCACTGTTGCCAGCTAAAGTAGACTCGCCGAGGATACGATTATCATCGCCTAAGTTGAATGTGGTAATTTGCGAGTTTCGAATGATGTTATTGGCGCCAACCTGTGATTGAAAAATATTTGTGTTGTCGATGACTGAGTCAGCAGCAACCGTTGAATAGCCAGTTACGAGTGATTTATTTTTTAATACTGTACGGGCTCCAATACTTGCACCCTGGCTGTCAAGAAACGAATCGATGAGCATGGCTTCAGCACCGACTGTGGCCTGATATGAAACGAACGATCTGATGAGTTTCGCACCAATTTCAATAGTAACGAATTCACTAATTCCAGAGTCTTTCAAAATGACGCCAGCAGCAATACTATGTGAGCTGCAATCGATCTCGGTACGTATGATAGTGGCACTTGGAGAGACTAACGAATCATTAAAGCCATCGTTGTTTATATCGAATTCAGGCTCGACGTTGCAGTCTGCCTGCGCGTAAAGATTTGTAGATAAACAACCAAAAACTAATACTGTTATTGCTACTAGCATTGTGTTGTTATGCATCACTAAGTACCTCTCGATGATTACCTTACAATGTTAAGTAATACGTATGCATCTTAAGCAGGAATAATATTTCGTTAAACAACAGTGGAACACTGAAAGTTCAACTACGTCAACGTTTAATTTACTTTGTAATACAATTAGCTGTTCAACAGTGCTTGAAGTTTGACTTATTGTTGTATGCCAGATAGTTTTGTTGGTTAATTATTTACTGTTTAGCCCAGTGAACAGTGCTCAGTCAATTGAACTGATTGTTTCAATTGTATTGTTGCTGTCGTAAAAACCCCTCAGCTTCTCATCATTAGCTATCCCATCAGTGCTTCTCATTGGTTACTTCTCATTGGTTAAGTGTCTTAAATACCACTAAGTTGCGAACAACGCCTATTCAGTTGTACATTGCACAAAGTCTGTCTGGCGCTAACCAAAAAACGCCCGAATTCGTGATTGCAAAACCTCCCATACAGCAGGAGCCCCGCGCTGCACCTTCACACCAACTCGAGACTCAAGCTGCTCAGCAGTCACGTTATACTCTGGCCAGGTACCTCCATTGGTCTCCAGGTTGGATATAACTGGCTGAACGCGGTCAATGGATTTTGCGAATATTGCATCGTCGGATTCTGCTGCTTCAAATTCATCCCACAGTGCACGATAACTTTGTGCTTGATCATCTGGTAGCAGGCCGAATATACGGTCCGCTGCAGCTTGTTCGATCAGTTGATGTTTTTCCATGTCATGATCGGCGTGTATTGGTACATCACCGGCATCAATTTCTACGAGATCGTGGATTAGCAACATCTGAATGACTCGCGTTATATTGATTGGTAAACTTGCGTGTTCTGCTAGCGTCATCGCATAGAGCGCAATGTGCCAGGAATGTTCGCCGGAGTTCTCGCGTCGCGAGCCGTCGCAGAGCTGGGTGGCTCGCAGAGTAGATTTAAGTTTGTCCGCTTCAGTCAGAAATTGAAGTTGTTGGTTTAATCGGCTGTTTTGATTCATGTTGAATAGTGATTCATTGCAAGGTCAATTAATTGTAAAGAATACCTTGAGCAATAATGTGGACATAAGACTATGCAGCTCCAGTATCATTCGCAAACGAAGTAAAAAACGTAAGTATAAAATGAGTTGAACGAATTCCGGTTTCAATCACGCGCTGTAACGTTCACGCGCTGTAACCGCTGTAACGTTCACGCGCTAATGTGGCGACTAATCAGTTCTTTGTATAGCCTCTGGATTCTGGTGGTCATTGGCCCGGCACCGGTATGATCGCCTATAGTTTTGCCGTCAATTTCGGCAACCGGTGTTTGCGCACCAAATGTGCCGGTCAGGAATGCCTCGTTTGCTCCATAGGTTTCGTACAGAGAGTAGTTTTTTTCAAATACTGGAATGTCGTTGTCGCGGCACAAATCAATGACCTTTTGGCGAGTTACGCCATTCATACAGTAGTCACCGCTGGATGTCCAAACTTCACCGCGTCGGACTATAAAGAAATTGCAGGCGTTTGTGGTATTCACAAAACCATTGGGGTCGAGCATTAGCCCTTCATCTGCGCCCGCCTGTTCAGCCTGTAAGCATGCGATAACGCAGTTGAGCTTTGAGTGAGAATTAAATTTGGCATCCTGAGACATGGGCAACCCGCGTACCTGCGGAACAGTAGCCAGCCGAATACCAGCACTATGCAAACTTGCTCGTGGTTTCGAGTGTTCCATTATGATCACAACCGTTGGCCCTGTGCGTGACAAGGAGGGGTGTTGAAACGGCTTTGCTTTAGTTCCGCGAGTAACCATTAGCCGGCAGTGCACATCGGTTGTCATGTTGTTTGCCGCAGCAGTTTTGGTCAATGCGTCCATCACGCCCTGTTTATCCATCCCAATATCCAGTGAGACAGCCTTGCAACTGTTAAACAGCCGATCCATGTGTTCATCGAAAAAAGCCCATACGCCATTGTACAAGCGCATACCTTCCCACATACCGTCACCAAGCATGAAGCCACTGTCGTATACGGAAACGCTTGCGTCTGCACGCGGCACGATGTTGCCGTTTACATAGATCAAGATATCCTGATTGCGTACATCCTCTTCGGCATCGTGTGTTGTATGCGATTCTTGTTGCACAGTCTTCTTGTTGCTGTTGTTCTGATCGGTATTCATATTTCGGCAAGTTCGGTGTGTTTGATTTAAACTTAAAGGCTCTGTTTGGCAATTTACCACATTAAAATAGATGATTAAAAATCTGGTTCTTGATATAGGCAACGTCATTGGTGAGTGGAATGCCAGTCGACTGTGTGGGTCCGTGTTTGATTCAAAAGAAGATCAACAAATAGCGTTAAAGGCGACCGTTCAGCATTCTGATTGGCTTGATTTGGATAGAGGCACGCTGTCGCTTGACAATGCAATTGCTAATGCACAAGCGCGCGTACCTTTGGATAGAGACAAGATCGCGCAGATCTATCACAACATGCCAGAGTCCTTAACACCGATCAAAGGCACGATGAGCGCTATGCAAAGAGCATCTGATGCAGGCGTGCCAATGTATATTTTGTCCAACATGCAAGTGCATGCCTGGGAATATCTCAGGAAAACCCATACGTGTTTCGCTTTGTGCGAAGGTGTTGTGGTCTCGTGTGATATCGGGCTGATCAAACCTGATCCAAAAATTTATCAACACCTGACTGATAAGTTTTCACTAAAGCCTGAAGAATGCATTTTTGTCGACGATATGCTGGAAAACGTTGATGCGGCTCGTGCCTGTGGTTGGGAGGCCGAACAACTCACCAATATTGAAATAGGTGGGGAATTGCTTGATCAGATAGTTCGTCGTATTACTGCATAATTAACTAAACACCCGCTTACATATCAAATGAACTCGGCCTCAAAACACACATCTGGATATTCGTCGATACAATTGCATACCCAACGAAGATTTTTTCCTATCCCTTTTATAGTTGTATGTATGGTGTTTTTGCTATTGCCCATCTGCAAAGCCACTGCAGATACTTCCGTTTGGAAGGTGAGCAAAGGCGATAGTCGCATCTATCTGGGTGGTACCTTACACATTTTGAGCAAATCGAATTTTCCACTACCGGCAGAATTCGACAAAGCTTATGATGCTTCAGATCTTGTGGTGTTCGAGACAGACATAGCCGCGTTGTCCAACCCGGATACGATGCAACAAATGAATAAGAAAATGGTATTCGCAGATGGTAGTACTATCCATGATCATCTTTCACCAAAAACCATTAGTGCAATAGAAGCGCACCTGGAACTTCGAGGAATAAGCCTGAATCAGTTTGAGACTTTAAAACCCTCGATGTTGTCCGTTACGCTAACTTTGATTGAGCTACAAATACTAGGCATTGATGCGCAGGGAGTTGATGCATATTATTCACAAAAAGCGGTAGCAGATAATAAAGAGCAACTTAAATTAGAAACAGTTGAAGAACAGTTCAATTTTATTGTCAATATGGGCGCCGATGACCCGGACAAAATGCTTGAATACACCTTGCTTGATATTGCTAATTTAGAAACAACGATGGATAAGCTTGTTAATGCGTGGCGAGAGGGTAATCCTGAAGGTTTAAATGACCAACTGGTTGAAGTATTGGCCACAGACTACCCAACGATATACCGTGATCTCGTTGTTAATCGCAATACAAACTGGTTGCCACAGCTTGTGCAGTATTTTGAATCTGACGAGATTGAGTTTGTCATGGTTGGAGCTGCACACCTTGTTGGTGAGTTTGGTTTGTTAAAGCTGTTAGAAGCTGACGGCTATACTATTGAACAGCTGTAGTTGACTTTTAACTATACTGACCGTGTTTTTTGCTGACGCTAGTACGAAGGTCGCGGCCAAAAAAAAACGACCCAGTGTAGGGTCGTTTTTCAGAAAAACCAGTTAAATCTTACTGACCTGGCAAAAGTGCGTTTTCGGTGTATTCCGGCCGTTGATAAGCGCGGATGTAGTCAATGTTGTATTGCAACGGATAAATTGAAGGGTCATCGGCAGGTGTCGGTGCCCAGGCACTGCCAGCAACAAGATAAGTTACGATGTTCATCTGCTGTCGAGCAACCTGTGGTCCGGATATTCGTTTGATCTCCTTGCCATCGATATACCAGATAACCAGTTGTGGCTCCCAAAGTACACCGAACGTATGGTAGTCATCGCTGTAGTTCACACCATCAGGGTTCTTGAAGAACATGGTAGGCGCTGAACGGATAATCTCGCCGTCAGCTGTGTCTCTGTAATGGTAGGTCTGGAACGCATCTTCGTCACCAAATGGGTTTTCTCCCAGGTACTCTACGATATCTATTTCAGGACCGTGTAAATTCAAATCAAGGCCGGGAAAGCGGTGATACATATAAAAGCTCGATAACATACCGGGTACCGAACCAACTTTCATACGTCCTTCGACATAGCCGTAGGTTATGCCGAATTTGTCGTGGCTCGATAGCGCGCCAGACAGAAACGCACACCGTTCATTATTGAACGGATCTGGCTCGTCACAAACGGGTGGTAAGGAGCTTACAAGCTCGTCGGGTGTAGGAACTGCTTCAATGATCAGATCGCCGTTTTCAAATTTAAACGGGTCATACCCAAAATCCGGTTGAGCCTGCGTGTTAACAAAATACTGTTGCTCACCATTAATTATTCTGGTGTCGCCCCAGGTCAGTCCAGTGTTCCATTTGGTTGAATCCAGTGTTGGACCATCGAAATTGTCTTCGAATACCATTTCGAACTTGTCAAGAAAGAACGAAGTGTCAGACAGGTCGTGATCTTGGGCAAATGAGTCGTTTGGATTTTTATAGAAATCATCGTACCTGGGCACGGCTGCGTTTGACTCTGCGTGGTAGAGCACCGTGATAGAGTTTGATCGTGGTGATTCCTGTCCGTCTCCATCAACGGCCGATACCTGATAGCTGAATCTGTCTCCAGGTGATGGTCCGTTCACGTTACATTCGTGAATTGAATCAGAGAAGCGTGTGAAGTTGCAGTCTATAAATGAAGTGGTACGCCAATATTTATCGATCTCTTCTTGCGTACCACTTGATGGGCTCTCGGTATCTTCACGAATAATGTACATAGGGCCATCAACTTTGTCACTTCTGTAAATCCGGTACTCTACAACTCCCACATCATCATTCGATGGTGCCCAGTTGATTTCAGCCCAGTCATTGGAAACCAGATCTACCCGTAGAAATTTAGGTGTCGTGGGGGGCCCACCTGCAACAGCCACTTCCGCGTCTGCTTCAAGTAGCGCACCAAATGGGTCAGCGGGATCCGGGCTTGGAACAGCGTCCGCAAACGGGTCAGCCAGAGTTGGGGGATTGCCGAGTGGAGACGTGCCGCTTGGGGTGGTGGCATTGGCCGCATCTGAACCATCATCGGTTGTTCCTGCGCCGTCCGTTGTACCGGTTCCAGCTGTTGTGGTTGCATCATCGGTAGTGCCGACGGTTCCAGCTGAGGTGTTTGCACTCTCAGTTGTTCCGACGGTTGTTCCTGTGGTCGTATCGGTAGTAGTGGGCGTTGCAGAGTCAGTGGTAGTTGTCGTGCCTTCACTGGATGTGGCTGTAGTAGTGTCGCCAGTTGCAACGTCTCCGTTATTGGTGACCGGATCGTCCACTAGGCCCGCGCTGGCAGCTGTATTGCTCGCTATCGGACTAGGTGTTGGGTCGTCTGAGTCATCAGAGCCACATGCCGAAACGGTGCCAGCAAGTAGGGTAACGAGGGCAATCTTTTTGTACTTTTTCATGAATGAACCTGATAGTTGAAATTCAAGGCCTGCCGGGTACAAGCTGTCCAAAATATGGTCATCAGCGCCAGAATTTCTTGTTCTGTATATAGTGAATGATAGCATCGACCGAAATGCCTGCCTTGAGACCTGTGTCTTAATTGTGGTGTGATCAGTGACACATCAGCAACGTGCCAGTGTTAATTGGACCACATAGTGCTTGAATGTTCCGCAAAGCGGTAATTTGCCCACTTTATGTTCCAAATTCGGCTTAAATCAAACCGGTAATGGTTTGAATTAGTTACTGTCCGGTAGCTGGGCTGTTATAGTGCCGCCAACCGCGTATATACGGCCGCGGACCCTATTCACACCAACTATTCAGTCTTATAAATGAAAGTAGCAAACCTTACTGTATCTAATGTGTTGTATGACTTCGTCAACAACGAAGCGCTCCCAGGTACCGGCGTCAACGCTGATGATTTCTGGCAGTCACTGGCCAATATTCTGGCTGAGGTGGCACCGCGAGACAAAGCTTTGTTGCTTAAAAGAGATACTCTGCAATCCCAAATAGATGATTGGCATAAAGCGCATCCAGGCGTTCCGGACCCGGCGAAATACCAGGCGTTTCTGACTGAAATTGGCTATCTGGTGGATGCACCAGCAAACGTCAATGTTCAGGTGAAAAATGTTGACGATGAGTTGGCACATATTGCCGGCGCACAACTGGTGGTACCGGTTAACAATGCTCGTTACGCATTGAACGCAGCGAACGCGCGCTGGGGTAGTTTCTACGATGCTTTGTATGGCACTGATGCTATTTCAGAAAACGATGGTGCTGATCGATCAGGCGGATACAATCCAGTGCGCGGTGAACGAGTGGTGGCTTATGCCAATGCTTTTCTTGATAACGCAGTACCACTTGCTCAGGGTTCATACAATGATGTCTCAGCCCTGTTTATTCGCAATGGTGCGCTGCATGCAAGCCTTGCATCGGGTAGCGAAATTGGCTTGAAGAATGGTGAACAGTGTCTGGGGTTCAACGGATCAGCAGAGTCTCCCTCAGCCATCTTGTTGCGAAACAACGGATTACACATTGAGATACAGATTGATCGAGAACACCCCATAGGCGGTCAGAATGCATCGGGTATCAAGGACGTGTTGCTCGAAGCCGCATTAACAACCATCCAGGATTGTGAAGATTCAGTAGCAGCCGTTGATGCAGACGACAAAGTGCTCGTGTACCGCAACTGGCTTGGTCTTATGAAAGGTGATCTGCAAGATGTATTTCAAAAAGGCGGGAAAGAAGTTGTTCGTCGGTTAAACCCCGATCGTCAATACGAGTCTCTAACCGGAGGCGAGATAAGCGTTGCAGGCAGAAGCGTGTTGTTGGTACGTAACGTTGGTGCTCATATGATGTCCGATATTGTTCTGGACGCGCAAGGTAATGAGGTACCTGAAACTATCATTGATGCGATGGTAACCAGCCTGTGCGCTATGCACGATTTGCGTAAATCAGCATCTGAGCCTCGCAACTCACGTCAGGGCAGTGTTTATATCGTCAAGCCAAAACAACATGGTCCTGAAGAAGTGGCATCATCGGTTGATCTCTTTGCTCGAGTTGAAAAGGCACTGGGTCTGGATGAGAACACTTTAAAAATAGGTATCATGGACGAAGAACGGCGCACATCAGTCACGCTCAAAGCATGTATTGGTGCTGCCAGTCAACGTGCAATATTTATCAATACCGGATTCCTTGATCGCACTGGTGACGAAATGCACACCAGTATGCACGCTGGCGTAATGATCCCAAAAGGTGAAGTTAAAACGTCAACCTGGTTACTGGCGTATGAAGACAATAATGTTGATGTTGGCCTTGAATGTGGTTTACAGGGCAACGGTCAAATCGGTAAAGGCATGTGGGCTATACCTGATCAAATGGCTGCCATGCTGGAGGCTAAAATTGATCACCCGCAAGCGGGCGCCAATACCGCTTGGGTACCGTCACCAACGGCCGCTGTATTGCACGCAACGCACTACCATGAAGTGGATGTGGCTGCCCGGCAAGCTGAAATAGCCAAGCGCAGTTCGGCTAAGCTTGCCGACATTCTTACGCTACCTCTCGTTGAGCCAGGCCGAAATTTCTCGGATGATGAAATGCAGCGTGAGATGGACAATAATGCGCAGGGCATTCTGGGCTATGTTGTGCGATGGGTAAATCAGGGCGTTGGTTGCTCAAAAGTGCCCGATATCAATAACGTTGGTTTGATGGAAGATCGTGCAACTTTGCGCATATCCAGCCAATTTTTGGCAAATTGGCTCGTCGCTGGTTTGATCAGCGAAGCGCAAATACGCGATACAATGGAAAAAATGGCGCTGGTGGTGGATAAGCAGAATGCGAGTGACCCTGATTACACACCTATGGCGCCTAATTTTGATTCAAGTGTCGCATTTCAGGCTGCACTTGATCTGGTATTGAAAGGAATTGATCAGCCAAATGGCTATACTGAGTTCATTTTGACCGCCCGTCGTCGGGAGAAAAAAGCGCAAGGGTAGCAAGGGCCGATGCATTTTTGAGCCATTTTTGCCGTATTGTCGCGTCTATAACCAGATAATTTTGGTCTTCGGGGAATCATTTCGAGTTATTTGTGTCACTTCTTTATGTCGAAAAGCGGGTTAGGTCGCTATTTTGGTCTGGTAGGCTAAAATAGATTAGAATACGTTTACGAATTCTGGAGAAAATATTAATGAGTCGTTCTACTATTAAAACAGTGGTTGTTGCTGGCATCGCAGGCGCTTTTATCACCGGTTGTGCTTCAATTAATCCATTCGCAGAGCCAGATCCACGTTGGGCAGACTTTAAAACGTGGACGAAAGTGACTGAAGGTACCGAGCCAACAGGTGACCCTAGCAAGTTATTGGGTGTTGTCCATAAAGGCGAGAATGGCTATCGAGACGTCTATGTTAACGATATTGGTAAGGAAGCGCTTCTGGGCGAAGCTCCAAACGATTTTCCTGAAGGGTCAGTGATTGTAAAACACCAGTTTGACAATAAAGCTGACTGGGAAGCGGGTAAGAACGGTGACCTTACCGTGAGCATCAAATCTGCTGACGATGGCACGCGTAATAAAGATAACTGGACTTGGGCAGCGGGCCTGAAAGCGAAAGCCGGTCCAAGCGAATTTTGTGCCGGTTGCCACACCGCAGCTATTAGCCTTTACGATTCGGACTTTGTCTTCACTACCGCTGGCTTTTTAGAGAAACATTCAGCAGAGTAAGTCCTTCCTTCAGTAACGCCAGCAAAATTTTTTGCTGGCGTTATCAAAACATTTGCATTTGCGTGTCGGTAATCGCCGCGAAACTGGTTCCCATAAACTGCAATATTCCATCGGCTGCTGGTGCCAATTGTTTATCCAGGTAGTGCTGATAATCGGGTAAACCGGTTAGATTCTCGGTTGGTTCGGGACCGTTTCTGGTAATAACATAGCTCACCCAACTACCGGGTTTTGTTTTCATCTTGCGTGCCGCCTGCACATGTGGCGGAACATTGCGCTGATAATCATCAATTTTTCTGCGTAAGCGTTTGCGGTAGGCAATATCCGCATCGTGTTTTCCATTCAGTAGATCAATAGCTGTGTTGCGTACAAATTCCTCGAACGGTTGATCGTTAAAGATCAATTGAAACAAGGCTCGCTGAAAATCACGTGCCAGCGGGGTCCAGTCGGTTCGGGCAGCTTCCAACCCTTTAACAATCAGTTCGCGTTGATCATTTTCATCGACAACCAATCCGGCGTAGCGTTTCTTGCTTCCGGTTGGCATACCACGAACCGTTGGCATAAGAAAACGACTATAAAGCGTTTCGAATTCCACCTCCAGATAGCAAGTTAATGAAAACTCTAGTTCCAGTTTTTCGTGCCACCAGGTATTCAATGAATCGGTGAGTTTTTTACCTATTTGATGAGCACTTTTGCGAGTATGGTTGGCACCAAGTAAAACAAACAAGGAATCGGTATCGCCGTAAATAACCTGATAACCCTGTTCTTCAATTTTATCGCGAGATGATGTGATGATATCGTGCCCGCGACGAGTAATACTCGAGGCTAACTGGTGTGAGTGAAAACGACAACCGCTAGTGCCTAAGACTCCGTAAAACGAATTCATGATGATCTTTATTGCTTGCGATAAAGGCTTGTTGGACGTTTCTTTGGCAATATCGCGAGCTTGCCAAAGTTCCTCGATAATGCCGGGCAGTATGTG
>CAYTJF010000173.1:0-13088 GCA_964437945.1 uncultured Granulosicoccaceae bacterium | reverse complement strand
ATTTCCCACGGTCGTCCCATTTTTTTTTGTTCGCCCTGCAAGTCCCTTCGGGTCATGTCTAACGACAAGGCATAACCGAATATATGATCTGTGGCTGATTCCACCGGAATATTGTTGCCACCAGATTTAAGCATAACGGCCATTTCGATCTCATGATGCACATCAGCCGTTTTGGGTGGATACGGAAAACTTCCAGACGTGTCCAGATTATCCGGGTTCTTTTGGAAAAAAAACGGCGGCTCCCGATCCGGGTCGTGACCCATTTCGATTGCGTGCGCAGCGTAGTTTCTGCCAATGCAGTAAACACGGCGAACCGGGAATTTGTCATCAGTACCCGACACTGGCAGGGCAACAACCGGGGGTGATTGAATGGCAAATGTGGGCATTAACCTAACACTCCAATTAGTGAACTGTAAGTAGATCAATCTAAACCAATTACGGATTGATCGCAACAAAACTTGCACATTACGATTGGTTGTGATTAATATGCAAATATCCAAACTATTGGTCAACCAATTTTGTCGTTACAGGATGATTGTAGGAAAGAATGCTGGATATAAGCTCTGACATGACCGAGCGCAATGACGCTCAACAGTTACTAAGATCGTTCATCGATTCGGGTGGTTACGCGCCCGGCGATCGGCTTCCTGCTGAGCGTGAGCTCATTGCAAATCTGGGTGTGACTCGTTCTGCACTTCGTAAGGGTCTTGATGCGCTGGAACGTGAAGGTACTATCTGGCGCCATGTGGGTAAAGGCACCTTTATTTCCAACCCAACCAACCCTGATACATTTTCCGATATTGAAAAAATAAGCCTAGAGATCTCACCGGTCCAGATGATGCGAGCACGTTTGACTCTGGAACCGGCAATTGCTCGCGAGGCTGCGGTCAATGCCTCAACCGAAGCCATGCACAGAATCATTAGTGCCTGTCAGAGCGCTGTATCGGCCAGTACCTGGAAGGCTTATGAAGAGCACGATGATGCTTTTCATCGTTCAATTGCCGAAGCTACCGGCAATATTTTATTGCAATCATTGTACGATCATTTGAACCAGGTACACCGCTCTGTTGCCTGGCGACAAGTCGTCAGAGATTCACAAAGACCACCACGAGAACATACAAGTTTTGCAGAACACGAACACATAGTTGATGCTATCAATGCGCGCGACCCCATTGCCGCGCACAACAGCATGCGTGATCATTTGCAGTCAGTTTCGGCTCGGTTATTCGGAGACGTATAGCGCGAACCATTATTCATCCCTAACAGGGAAAGCACGTTTACAAAAGTAAGACAGGAGGAGTTTTTACATGAAACGTATTATTCGAAAATTGGCACCGGCTGTTCTGGCCATTCCATTGTCTTTAGGACTTGTCAGCTTCAATGCACAAGCCGAAACCATACGAATCGCTTTGGCTGAAACACCATCTGACGAACTAGCTGCATTTTTCGTGGCGTTAGATCGAGCCAAAGCTAACGGACTGGACTATGAATGGACCGCATTTTCAGACGAAGAACTGGCGATTCAAGCCGTATTAAGCGGACAAATGGATATCGGTTTTGGAACACCTTACGCAGCCATGCAACGCTCGAAAGCACCACTGCGAATTTTATTTCAACTCTCAAAGCTTAAATTTTTTCCAGTGACCAACAAGAAATTTGAAAAGCTCGAAGATCTGGATGGTCAGCCCATATTGCTGCATTCTCGTGGTGGCGGCACAGACTCAATTGCCAATGTCATTGAAGACAAAATGAATATGAAATTTGGTGAACGGTCCTATGTGCCAGGGTCCGCCAACCGAGTTGTTGCACTTGTTGCCGGGCAGGCTGATGCAACCATTATCGACTTATCCAATAAAAATAAAGTCATGCGACAACACGGTGATAAGTTCAACGTGCTACCCATGTTCGATGTGGAAGCTAGCGATGAAGCACTGTTCGCGAATTTTGACTGGATTAAAGCAAACGAAGAGTCTGTACAGATTTTTGTTGATGCACTGGCCAGCACCTGGAAAGACATGAACGAGGACCCGACTATTATCAGCCGCGAAACCGACCCGGATGGACCTATTGGTCAGCTTCCTAAAGAAATTTTGGATGAACTCGATGGTTTTTACACCGACGCTATTGCCGGTGGGCTGTATGACCCTGAAGGTGGTGGCCGTGAAGGCGCTGCTGCAGACATGGAATGGTATAGCGCTGCAGGCCAACTCGAAGGTGATGCCGCTTCGCTGAATATCGATGATTTTTGGTATATGGCACCGTTGGAAGCCGCTATCGCGAAGTAAAGTAATTTAATTATGATGAGTCGGCCCGTTTTTCGGGCCGATGAACTTAATCATCAAAGACGATTTTTATTTATGCCGCATCGTTCTTTAATTTTAAAGCTGTTATCTGCCATCCTGGTATTTGGTGCCTGGGAGATTGCAGGGCGAATTCCGGTGAGCTACGCCCTGCCCACTTTTATCGATTCAATGAAGGCATTAGTGGAAATGGCACTCGACGGTAGATTACTCGCTGCCTACACCGAAACACTTAAACCACTCGCGATTGGCGTGCTTATATCAGCTGTTATTGGCATTACAGTGGGTTTATGGACTGGATTAAATAATTGGTTTGACTGGTTGTTTTCACCCATCTTCATTGTTATGCAAGCGGCGCCGTTGGCAGCGCTTATACCTTTACTGGTTATGATATACGGTATCGGATTAACATCCAAAGTGTTCGTGGTTTGCATTATGGCTATGCCTGTCATTGTACTCAATACAGCCGGTGCAGTACGAAACACACCTTCAACACTTGTTGAGATGGGCCATTCCTTTATGGCAAGCCGTTGGGAAGTAGTTACAAAAATCATTATCCCGGCTGCTTCACCGGTCATTTTTTCTGGACTCCGATTAGGTATTTCAGCAGGATTTATCGGTGCAATTCTATCGGAACTTAAAATCACTCCCACAGGTGTTGGTGACATCATTACCTATAGTCGGTCGATTGCTGACTATGCAAGCATGTATGCGGCCATATTCTCTATTATCGTACTCGCTGTTTTATTTCTAAATTTGTTGGAAAAAATTGAATCTTACCTATTCGAAGGAAATGTACGTGGATATGCCTCAGACTAGCCACAGTAGCGACGCGAATCCAGCTTTGCAAAACACTGACATTGCTGTGTCTGTCAGTAATGTATCTAAAAACTACGGTGAAGTAGAAGCGCTAAAAGATTTATCGCTGGAATTTCCTCGAGGACAACTCACTTCTTTACTAGGTCCTTCAGGATGTGGAAAAACCACCCTACTTAAAATTATTGCAGGATTACTTGAGCCCACCGCCGGTGAAATTCTGGTCGATGGTAAACCGGTAGATGGACCGGGACCAGACCGCGCGTTTGTATTTCAAGACTTCGCGCTGCTGCCATGGGCATCGGTTATACGCAACGTCGCATTTGGCCTGGAACTCAGGGGAGTGCCTACATCCGAGCGTGAAGCTATAGCCGAGAAGTACATTAATAACGTAGGGCTTACCGGGTTCGAAAAAAGTTTTCCGCACGAGTTGTCCGGTGGTATGAGACAACGAGTAGGCCTGGCACGAGCTTTGTCAGTTGATGCAGATGTACTGTTAATGGATGAACCCTTTTCGGCGGTTGACGAACAAACCCGACGCAAATTTCAGGAAGACTTATTGTCTCTTGTCGCGAATGAGAGTAAGTCATTTATTTTTGTTACCCATTCGATTGAAGAAGCCGTTTACGTATCTGATCAAATAGCGATATTACTGCCTAGACCAAGTCGGGTTTCCGACATCATTCGTCCTACCGGATTACGTGAGAAAGACATGCTCACTATTCGCCGGGACCCGGAATACCTGGATATCGTCGACGAAATTTGGGCCTCGTTACGAAGCTATGTGGAATAAACAATGAAAGTCTTTGGTATCCGATTGCCAGGTATGTCCTCATTGATTATATGGGGGCTGCTGTGGGAATTAATTGGTCGTGCTGAATTCTCCTTCTTTGTGCCGCCATTATCTGATGTGGTAGCAACGCTGCTAGAGATATTCGGAACTGCTGCATTTCAAAAAGCGTTATATGAAACTGGCTATGCTTTTTTCTCCGGGGTCTTTTTTGCCGTTGCCATTGGTATTCCAACAGGAATACTAATGGGTAAAAACCGACTTCTCGATGAATTGTTGTTGCCGTGGGTCAATATTTTTCTCAGTGCGCCACTAACAGCTCTGGTACCGGTACTCATGGTGCTGTTCGGATTTGGTATGAAATCTATCATCATCACCACTACCCTGTTTGCCATTTGGATTATCATTCTCAATGCGCGAGCAGGCGTTATGCAGATAAATCGTTCATTGGTAGAAATGGCCACCAGTTTTGGTGCATCAGCTTGGGATGCCTTTTCCAAAGTGTATTTTTGGGCGGCGTTACCTGAAATACTCGGCGGTGTACGCATCGGTGTCATCCGAGCTGTTAAAGGCGTTATTATCGGCCAACTGCTTATATCGATCGCTGGATTTGGTGCGCTGTTCGAATTGTATTCGGCCAACTTTTTAATGAGTCATTTCTGGGCTGTGTTGCTGGTTTTGTTTGCCATGGCTTTTACTATATCTGAGCTGCTTGCCTATCTGGAGAGGCGGGTTTCTTACTATGCAGCGAAACGTTAAACGATGCCATCACTACTCATAAATCTGTTTTACAACCGTAGTCTGTTTTACAACTGTCTATAGATTTGTTCTCTACCAACACACAATATTTGTAGGAATTGATAATAGGATGAATCACATATGACAGCAGCAGATTGATAATCAGGTCGTGAGCAACAAGATACGACAGCCTTGTATTGTTCCATTTTACCGATGTGTTTGATCTGTTGTAACTACTGTTTTAAAAAACCTACGGTAAGCGACGTGTGGATTTATACAACACATAGGCGATAGCAACTACCACACACGCGCATAGCACTATTTTAGAAATAAGCTCCATCGTACCGTCAATCATTAGCGTGTGTACAATACTTCCTGTCACGGTAATAGCAGCCAGGCACCAATGAGTTATTCTCCACCGACGCACAGACAGGCCAAATCTGCGTCGAAAAACGACCAACAGAGCCGTGATGAAAACACTCCACATGGCAATCACACCCCAAATAGAGAATGAGGTTGCTGATACGAACAAAAGTGCATCGACCACATCGGGAGGGCTGGTTATCCAAAGACCCACAAGATGAACAAGCACGGCTATTACTAGAGCACTTCCGACGTAGCGGTGAATACGACGCTGTCGCAATAAAGATATCCCGGGAAAAAACCCACTGGCTAGCATGGGCTGCAGGAACAACAAACACAAGGCAATCACACCGCCAAAACCTGCCACTATGTAGATTGGATTACGCCACTCAAGCAAAGGGCTCATCATTGCCGCAATAACAGGCACAACCGTTACTAAGATAAAACCAATCCAGATAGCAATGGCACGCAACCGTTTCACAAGGTGACTGACCACCCCACCCGACCGGACAGAGTTCGCTGAATTCGATTAGGCAGGTTGTAACACGAAGTGGGCACTCAACGTGGTGTCTTTCGAACTGGCCATAACGGGGCGTAAGAATACGGTTTTAAATTCATCACTATCATAGGCCAAATGTCCATGGGCTTGACCAAACGCTGGAACAATCTGTGGCATTTCAAGTTTGAATTCCCCATTTGCGTCAGTGAGCGTAGCACCGTGACTCCGTTGATCACGTTCGTGGCCCTCTGTGGTATGCGCCCAAATCTGTATGCGTTGCCCGGCTAGAGGTGCACCATCACCTGCTCTACGTACCGTACCCGTCATCCAGAAACCCCCACCACCAATACGTTCAACTATAGGCGCATCGGGTAGATAGTTGTTAGAACCGCCTCGCATTGACTTTGTTGCGGCGACGCCATTGGCGTATGCTGGGATGGCAAGACTGCCCGCACTAGCCAGTGCAGCTCCGGTTAAACCGATAAATTGACGACGTGCAGGTAGTTGAACGCTCATTAGGTCTCTCTTCTCAGGCATATTCCCTTGGGACCTACATATGGTACCTGAGTTCGGCTTGACTGAGAATGACATATGGATGGTAATGTTGGAAGCAATTTGGCCTCGACCTGAGCACGCTGCGCGTGGATCATTGCCCCATTTGAAGGCATTGAACTTGCCATTGGCGTCAAATGTGTTTGCATACGTTACTTAGAGTTCAAATAACTAATCAGCCTTATCATCGCTTTCCCGATTAGCAACGGTTTTGTCCAAAAGGTGCTTTTTCTTTTCTCTAACATATTCAGGTAGCAGAGGACTGATTTTAGCTCTCACTTTGGGGCGAGAATGTCTGCCAAGTTTAAGAATATTTTTCTTGTACTCTCTAATGCGCTCCCTGACATTACTACGAACGTAAATGACTTTCACATCGTCACGAATAATCGGAATAGCATTTGTAAAAAACGGAACAACCCGATTAGTAAAGAATGAGCCAATAATATTTGGCACAATCCGCTTGATAATTGGCAGCAAACCACGACTTAAATAAACAAGTGATCGCCAAAGCAAAATTAAAATTTCCCAAACTATATCGAACAACAAAATAGACACGCCGAGTAAGGTCTGGCCAAATGCGATCAAAACCACACACACTATCGCACCACTAAGCAACCGTTTTTTTCTCGCCGATGCATTTTCCCACCAATCGATAATGATACCTAACCTGGTTTTACGGATGCTACCGATAAACCATGGGAGGAAATTCCTGATGCCCTTACGCTCTTTTCCATCAAATAGATTGATCAGAAATGTTAGAAACGTAAAACGAGCAACAAAGGTAACGGCGAAGCGGATAACATGACGAAATAATTTCTTTATTGACCATGCTTCCCACCCGCCAATTATAAGCACTAATTTAGCTATACCTTTCTTTATAGCGATGTAGGCTGCGAAAAGCCATGAGGGAAGCGTTTTTAGAAAGAATACTTTACAAAAGAAAAGCATCTTCATTACTGGTGCAACCAGTGCATCAATATTAAAAAAGAAAATAAAGATTATGGAGGAAAATGTGCAGAATAACGCTATGCGCATCCATAGCGGTAGGACGAACGTAAACAGGTGCCAAACAGAGACACAAATATGGAGTGTTAGATTATAAACATTGACTACTTTGATTTTTTGAAAGTCCTTTGTGCAGATGGCTTAATTAAGTTCTGGTACCACGCTAAGTTTCTATTCTATGTCAACCATAATATGGGGGTAAATCCCAAGAATTCAATACCTTGGTACGGGAAAGTTACCAGCATCCAAGAATGCCGGTCCAACCATATTTTGCTCTTTCGGTTTAACTGGTCGTACATTTTGAATGGTTTGATTTCTAAGCGATCGTTTGAACAGCGTTGTGGCTAATGTGGCAACCGACACTTGAAGCAGCTTTTCTCGTGTTTGTGGATTCAATTAAATAGTCTACTGTTTTGTTGAGACACACTATCTTGCTGACTTAAACATCGACACGTCTGATTCGTTCGGTCAACTCTGGCAAATCTGCGAGTTTTTTAATACTGACAAGCGTTATGGTGGTTTTTCTAACGGGCTATTTAAAAGTCACTGGCATCAGCGTTTTGGTAGCCGCAGCGCAATTTCGGGGAAAACAATGATCAAAAGCAAGATCAAAAGCAAGATCAAAAGCAAGATCAAAAGCATGGGTACCAATACAATCACCACATCACGCAAAACCTGAACGACATTTAAATTCGCAATTGACGCAGAGATCAACAATACATTGTAGAACGAGAGCATCCACCCGAAAGCCGAGGTTGTACCTATGGCAAACAATGAAATCGAAGAAAATCGCCCGGTTAGGCCAAAGAATGAATGCAAAAACATTGGTCTTCAAACTAGTCCTCAAGAAAACTAGTCTTCAAAAAATTCATTGTGCTCTTCGTATGCCACTTTTAGTGTGCTGTCAAGACGGGAAAGGTGAGATCTGGTCAGTTCGATCATGCTGTCAATATTTCGCGCTCGAAGCGCATCAAATATTTGGCTATGATCATCAATAAGAGCAAGCATACTCTTCTTGTCAGTCAGGCAAATCATACATAATCTATCAACTTGCGATTTGTTCTCTGCAATGGTGGCAAATGCAAAGTCAGACTCTGCAGCTGCACAGATTAGTTGATGAAAATCATAATCCAACGAATGGAATTTCGTCGCGTCATTACGACGCGCTGCTTTTTTCTGCGCACTCAAATTTATATCGAATTGATCAAAATCTTTTTCTGTTGCACATTTACATGCCTTTCGCATCACTTCAATTTCAACCGCAGTTCGGATAAATCGTGCATTAAGAATTCCTTGCATAGATATTTTGCGAACCAACGTGGCTTTTTGAGGGCGTACCTGTAACAACCCCAGATTATTCAATTGAATAAACGCCTCACGCACAGGTTGACGGGAAACACCGTGTTGTTTCGCAATTTCAGACTCAGACAACTTAGTACCTGGAGGCAATCGCATAGCTACAATATCGGACTGCAGCTGATCAAATATCTCATCTGCAGTAGTCCGTCGCTCCGATGTAATAATTGTGGTGCTGCTATTCATAGAGAAGTTTGTTCCAATAGTCATTCAATACCAGAAAAAGCAAGAGCGTAGTCAACAATGCTCAAAACACACCGCCCATGGTACAGGCAATGAGTCAGCCAATCCAAAGCAGAAAGTAGACCCAGAGCGCATTGCCCTTAAAATGTAATCTCAATAAATCAGCGTGAGCACTATAAAACATACCATGTACATGTCTACCAGCTGATCGCTAAAACTGCTGATCACACAGACTACGGCTCAGTTGATCAATGGCTGCGCTCACGAAAATTCATCCCGGCTCGGTACAGCACACGACCGATTGGTACCAACCAAAGCACTATAACCAAAATACCCAGAGTTGCCGCAATGGGCCTGGAGAAGAATCCCATCAAATCGCCGTCGGCCTTAATCATTGAGGACATAAAATTGTCCTCAAGCATAGTTCCCAGAACAATGCCCAAAATGGTAGGTGCGACCGGAAAGCCATTTTCTTCCATAAAGTAAGCCAACACTCCCATCACTAACATAATGCTAACGCCAAATACGGTGTTGTTGATCGCAAACGAACCAACGACGCAAAACATCAGAATTATCGGTATTAGAACGTGACGTGGAACCCGCAGTATTTGACGCGATAAACGAATCGCTAAAAAACCTAATGGCAGTAACGCAAGATTGGCAATAAAAAAAGCAATAAAAACGGCATAGATTAGTTCGGGTTGCGATAAAAATACGGTTGGCCCGGGATTCATTCCTTTCATGTACAGCACACCGATCACGATGGCCGTAATTGAATCACCAGGAATACCAAACACAATAGCGGGCACCCAGGCACCAGCCAGTCCAGCATTGTTCGCCGTGCCCGCATCCACTAAACCTTCGACATGGCCTGTACCGTATTTTTTTTTATTTTTAGAAAAGCGTTTTGAAGTGGCATAGGCGATCCATGCTGCAATATCGGCTCCAGCACCAGGTAGTATTCCAACGACGGCACCAATTACACCTCCTCGAAATACATTCGGTTTGTACTTTTTCAAGATCGAACCAATACCATGAAACACGTGCTTAATAGGTTGCTGTAAGGTATTGGGTTTATGGTCGGTCGATACCACAAACCGAATAACTTCTGATATAGCAAACATGCCAATCATGGCAGGAATAAAACTGATGCCGCCCATCATCTCCACGTTACCAAAAGTAAAGCGCGGATGGCCCGCTGTGATGTCAATGCCGATGGTAGAAATAAACAATCCAATTAATAGCGAAACAACACCCTTAAGTGTTGACCCTGTGGATACAATGACCGCGCAAGACAATCCCAGACAAGCCAACCAGAAATACTCATACGATGAGAACTTAATCGCAAACTCGGCGAGCAGTGGCGCAGTTAAAGCAAGCACCGCTGACCCCATAACACCACCAATCACAGCACAAACTAAACTGGTACCCAGCGCCAGTTCTGCTTTACCTTTACGAGTGAGAGCATAAGCTTCGTCGCAATAGGCGGCCGAGGCTGGGGTCCCCGGAATTCGAAGCAGAGCACCCGGAATGTCTCCTGCAAAAATCGCCATGGCAACGGTAGTTACAATGCAAGCAATCGCTGGAACTGGGTCCATAAAAAAAGTAAACGGTACTAACAGTGCCGTAGCCATAGTAGCGGTAAGCCCTGGAATAGCCCCAACGAACAACCCGAACAACGCAGCGAGCAACATAACGCCAAGCACCGTTGGGTCGAGGATCAGAATAAACGCTTGTATGACTACATCCACAAGCCGCTACCAGACAATGCCTTGTAACCATCCGGCCGGTAACGGCACCAATAGTACTTTGGCAAATAAAAACTGAATGACTATGGTGGTTAGAATCGCAATTACTGCAGAGCTGAGCAGTGAAGACCCCAGCCGGTAAAGAAGAATAGAAACGGTCGCCAGCGAGAGTGGAATGAATCCAATCCAATCGGATAAAAGAATGTACAAAAGCAAAAATACGACCATCAGCACAGCATTGATTCTGGCATGAGTGGAATCGGCGATATTGCCTGAATCTATCCAATTAAATGACGTCGACTCGGTTGATTCACCCGAGTGTACTCGTCGCGCATAGAGTCCTCGTATAATCAATACACATCCACATCCAAACAAGCCCAGACCAATCAGCATTGGAAACAAATCGGGACCGTACGACTGGCCGTGCAAAGAAGGAAAGGTGCGTGTGTAGGCAATCTCTGCCACCGCAAAGACAACCAACACCGCACCCGTTATGGCATCGTTAAAGCGCATGCTTGTTAAGCTTGTGCTTTTACATTTTACTACTTGGCAAGACCAACCGCTTTCATGACCGTGCCCAATGCAGCATCGCTGGAATCCATCCATTCACTGAATTCAGCTCCCGGTTTCCAGACCAGACCAAAACCTCGACCGCTCATAAACTCTTGAAACTCGGCCGAGTTCCAGACTTTCTCAAATGCCGCTGTAAGCGTTTCAGTCGCTTCATCTGGCATTCCTTTAGGTCCTGCCAATCCACGCCATGCCGCCATTTGCCAATCGAGATCTGCCGCTTCTATCAGCGTCGGAACATCCGGGAATGCAGCGTTTCTATCAGTGTCCATAACGGCCAATGCCTTTACTTTGCCAGATTCAATCAAAGCTCCAGCCTCAACGATCGAGCAAGTTACGATATCAACTCCACCGGCCACCAGTTCCTGTAATCCAGGTGCTGCACCTTTTGATGGTACCCACGGCGCAGCATCAGGGCTATTGCCACCCGCATTCAACATGCCGGCCAACGCAAGATGCCAGATACCACCTTGCCCGGTTCCCGATGCTTTGTGCTCACCAGGATTGGCTTTGATTGCATCTACCGCATCTTGCACTGTATTCCATTCAGAATCAGCTCTGACTTGAAAGCCGGCAGCGTCATAGTTATACAACGCAATAGGCGTATAGTCCTTACCCGTAAGTTCAGTAAGACCTGCCCAATGCATCATGCCAATTTCAACTGTTGCAACACCAATAGTATATCCATCAGGTTTGGCGGTAGCGATAGCCGAATGACCAACCACACCGCTTCCGCCGGTGCGGTTTACAACATTAACCGGTTGCCCAAGTTCTGCTTCCAGTAAAGATGCGATCATGCGTCCCGTTGCATCCGTTCCACCACCAGCACTCCAGGGTACGATTAGCGTTATTGGACGTTCAGGATACGCCGCCAAAACGGACGTACTGACAAGGCTTAATACCAGCCCCACAACCCCGATAAAAGCCGATAGGCATTTCAAGGTGGAGCGATTGGGATTATTCATTTTATCTCCTCAAGTTATAAACCAGACTGCTTGCAGTAATTATTTTATCGAGTTTCTAGCACTCGAAAAACTACCATACTAGTCTCGATTATCCACGTCAATAGGCCTGGCTAAACCCTGTTTGTTTAGCCCCATACCAATATCAGCGCTAAGCCATTATCTTATTAACTAAGTGCAGACTTTGATTTGGAATATCGAATTTTTCAAGAAGTGGCTCACAGGCACTTAATAATTGCGGCAAATTATTCAGACACTAACTTTGGAAAGACAGGCTGATTAAACTATAGAGCTTCTACAAGCTCTTTCAGTTTATTGATCTGCCGATGGTGATCGGATAGCATTTTCTTTTTTGAGCTGAAAAGAAACATGATTTTCATGATCCAGCCAACTCGGACAAAGTCAGCTCCGGCAAACAATTTCGTTTGGGTTGGGCTAATCTCTTCAAAGTTGTTGGTTATTTCCATATCAAACCATTTGGAGGTCATAAACAGTTTGATATGGTGCGGTGCTTCATAAGCCGTTATTTGCTCGTGCATTGTGAATTCACTGCCGTTTTGGTCGTATGTATGGTTCGAGGTATCTCCCACTTTCGGTGCGTTTATATCCCCGGTAAGGTGTTCATACCGAACAAAATCGTTCAACCATGCAGACAAGTTGTCTGGGTTGTTGGCGTAGTCCCACACCTCTTGGATAGGTTTATCGACAATCACTTCACAGTCAAGTATCACAATGCAAGCTCCTTGCTTGAGTGTATTAGCCTGAAATTGGCTTACACAACATCATATAATAGCAATTTTGCAGCAAACGATAAACGTATTAATAATTCACTATCTGTATCGGAATGTGTCCTATCAACAGTAACTGCAAGTGGTTTTTCATCGAAAAAAAGCTAGGACTCAATATCAATATCGGGTACATTGGGTTTATCAAAAATCAGTTAAATTCCTATGAAAAAGCTGGATCAGAATAAGCTCGATAAACTGGTAGCTACGGCAAGAGCAGATTACGCCTCTCGCGAAGATGGGTATCGTCAACGAGCACTGAAGCTTTATCCGTGGATATGTGGCCGATGCACGCGCGAGTTCACAAAAGACAATCTACAGGAATTGACCGTTCACCATCGCGATCATAATCACGACAACAATCCGGCTGATGGTAGCAATTGGGAATTATTATGTGTTTACTGTCATGACAATGAACACC
>CAYTJF010000172.1:11596-13104 GCA_964437945.1 uncultured Granulosicoccaceae bacterium | reverse complement strand
AAGCCATTAATAAGCGTCGTTTTTTGAGCATAAAGACGGGCGGCATTGTCACATTAACACACCTTATGGCACTCTATCGTTATGAATAAAGTAAAATCCAGCTATCGTCGCCACCGATTCCCTCCTGTGATTATCAGCTATGCTATTTGGCTGCATTACCGGTTTGGATTGAGTTTCCGTGATGTTGAAGATTTGCTCGCGGAACGCGGCATTATTGTTTCTTACGAATCGATTCTGCGCTGGTGTTTGAAATTTGGACCTCGTTACCAACAATCTCTTAAAAGACGAGAGGACACGCTTGGTGACAACTGGTTCATTGATGAGATGTTTGTATCTATTGGAGGCAAGCAACATTATCTTTGGCGGGCTGTTGATCAAGATGGTGATGTGCTTGATATTCTGGTTCAAACTCGTCGCAATCAAAAGGCAGCCGAACGATTCTTTCAACGTGTACTGGCTGGACAGGGCAGGGAACCTCGACGAGTGGTCACTGATGGTTTGAAAAGCTATGCACCAGCTGTTAATAGTAGTTTGCCAACCACTGAGCATGATCAATCAAAATACGCTAATAATCTGGCAGAGAATTCACACCAACACACTCGTCGACGGGAACGACAGATGCAACGTTTTAAATCACCACAACAGGCCCAACGATTTCTCGGACTGCACGCAAGAGTCGGTAATCTGTTTCGATACGGACGACATTTGATTAGCGCCACCCACCACAGATTATTTCGTGCTAGAGCATTTTGCAGTAATGCCCTCGCTTTTGTTCTACCTAATGACCGAGGGATTTGCTGGCGATATTGCCATGGTTCAGCCTGATCACTTCTGACCTGTAAGTCGTCGTGTAAAGGCGAGCGCTTTTGCGCCATCATATCCCTGATTGGCGACCACTTTCGACCATGCTGCTTCGCTTTCGGCAGCGTGGACAGCAACGGCGGCCGCAGTCTCGTCGGAGACTGGAACAACAGGAATATTGGCTGCCTTGTACCGCTCATATCCAAGGTAATCGAGATAGTCAAATGCCTTAGCACCAAGCGTTGGGACAGTCGTACGCGAATGTCTCATGATAAGATCAAAGTCAGTTGGATCAAGCCGCTTTGCTGCCGCATTAGACAGACCCAGGAACCATGTCGCGTTGTAGTAACCACCAGGGTAGGTTGATACAAAAGTGGTTTCGTCGGCAAGATTAAATGTTTCAGCCGCTGCTGCCGGGAAACAGGCCCCGTCAATTTCGCCGTCTGCCATTGCTTGTTTTACCACCAAAGGTGACATCGGTACGTTTTCCACGCCAAGCTTGGTTGCAAGTTCAGCAATTGCGCCACCGAATGTACGAATGCGCAAGCCAACAAAGTCATCAATTGTATTGATCTCTTTGTTCTTAAGCATGAAGATACCTGGCCCATGCTGAAACAGCCCCAGAAGATGCATGTTCTTATGTTCTTCTTCAGCGTCCAGGACTTTTTCGTATACTTTGGAGAAAGCGTGACTGGCGCTGAAGGCGT
>CAYTJF010000172.1:9082-11496 GCA_964437945.1 uncultured Granulosicoccaceae bacterium | reverse complement strand
GCGTCCAGGACTTTTTCGTATACTTTGGAGAAAGCGTGACTGGCGCTGAAGGCGTCTCCTAATCCTGAAAATTGCCCAATGCGCGCACGGGGAAAAATCTCATCCGTGAAGCCGTGTACGCTATAGACAACATCCGCCGCACCAGATTGTACGAGTTCAACAGACGCATTGGGAGACCCAAGCGGTTTTTCAAGGAATTCCACCACAACGCGACCATCTGTTATGGCGGAAATGCTCTCCGCCCAAACCTGAATCAAGTTGACGACGACACCATCATTTGGGGGAAACCAAGACGACATCTTCAGTACGGTTGGCGACTGCGCCCTTAAAAGAGCGGGCGCTGCCAAAATGGCTGCTGTGGTTCCGATGCTTTGAACCAGGCGGCGGCGGTTAATGCGGAACGTAGATAAAGACATTTTTCAACTCTCAGGAAGCGCTCATTGATCGGAGCAATGCTACTTAATTAGGAATGACTTTGCCGGCTAACGTACCCAAACTTCGACGCGTCGGTTTTGCTGTCGACCTAGGTCACTGCTGTTACATGCAACAGGCGCTGCTGCGCCATAACCCAAAACATTGAAGGCGCTGATGTCTAGACGACCGCCAGAATCTAACAGGAGTTGATTCAGTACTTGTTCTGCACGCCGTTCTGAAAGAACCTTATTGAGCTCAGACTTACCAATGGAGTCTGTGAAGCCAACAAGAAGGATCTGTCTGTCGCTATATTCTGAGGATTCGAGCACCTCAGCGAGACGCGCAACGTCAGACAGCGCCTTGTTGTCAAGTTGACTGGAGCTGCTCGAGAACCGGAATGTCACAGAAAGCTGGTCTGCAGTGAAGGTTTCACCAACAAAATCGCTTAAGTTTGCTAACTCGACCGTTTGAGAAGGATCTGATAAAGAGTATGCGAGCCTGTTGCCTTGTGTATTATGAGAACCGGTGCGGAAGGCGAGGCTGGTTAGCCCCGCGGCCGCGACCATTTCCTGGCCTTGCTGATTTTGAACGAACTCGACAATATCAGTTGCAGGAGAAGGCAAATTTCTATTGTTCGTGTAAAGGTAAAGTCGGCGAGATAAAGGATAGTCCTCCGACTTAATCGAAAAGGTGTCCGGGCTTGAGACTATTCCGCACTCAGAGTTCACGGCCAAAGCCTTTGACGCATGAATTACTGCATTCGACGTGAGACCAATGCCGGCCGGATCATTGGCGACGCGGTCTGCGACTTCCGATAAACTATCCAAATGCGTTATGTTTGAATCGAACACAGCGAGTTCGACATCAAGGACTGTCGTTTGAAAGAATTCTGCTTCACCCGACTTCAACGACGGCGCATAAACATTGATAGGCAGGTCTGTACCGCCAAGCTGATTCCAGTTGTTAATACGTCCAGAAAACACGCCTTCAATCTGGCTGAGTGTCAGTTCTTGTAAGTCATTTTCTGGTGGGACGATGACTACCAGTCCGTCCTGTCCAATAATTTTCTCGTGTTCAAAAGTTGTCAGGTCGCCAAGTCCGGCATCTATAAATTGTTCAACTTCCTGGTTTGTTATTCGACGTGATGTGATAGCCAAATCCGCGTCGCCGCTCAACAAAGAGGCGAAAGAACTCGACGGCTGGCTGTTGCTCGCACTGATAGTAGCAAGGGACTCGTTTTGGTTATTGTTAAGTCTGAACGTGACGTCCTTGTTCTGGTCAGTCGTTGCATTGAATTGAGCTTCATTCGAAGCGGCGTACCCTTGGACTACAGAGGGCAATATTGCCGAAAGAAAAAATTCTGAGCCTACAACGTTGAACTCTTGATTTAATTCTTCGATCTCAGGGCAGTCAGCGCCCTCGCAGATTACGAGGGAGGACAAAATCTGGAACTCGCCAATCTTTGATTTGATCAGATAGCTCTCACCGTCATAGCTCAAAAGATCGCCGCTAATTTTAATTGATCCGTCATTAGCGGTTAGTATCACTTCGGCTGACGCTGGGGAGAGGGACAATGCAAACGCCATTGCAGCAGTACCCGCAATGAGGCGTGTTTTCTGGAAGAGGTTAGAAGTTTCCATATATCGCTTTGACATTCTCCAAATGGTGGTTATTTCGAAAAGCAATAGTTAATTGCTACTTTATTTTGGGCAATAAACTACCGCAAAAAAAAGGACAACAATACGCCCATTCTTGTTTCTGCGCCCGTGCCGGCCATTTCATTCTGCGACCAACAACTCTGCCCAACGTCTGCACATTATACTTGCACCTAGGTTGTTTCTGTGACAAGTGTTTAAAAGCTAACGACAACAACATAGCTTGTATCGCAACTCGATCAGGAGCTTCTGGTGGCTATTTCTGAGAAAACGGCTCGTGGAGTTCCAAGAGCAACAAATCAGTTTAGTTATTTTGGGGAGTCGAAGGTGTGCTAGAGATTCTCG
>CAYTJF010000172.1:0-8982 GCA_964437945.1 uncultured Granulosicoccaceae bacterium | reverse complement strand
CCAGGCAGACCCAAGGTTGAGCGAGAAGCAGAAAACTTGGTCTTACGAATGGCGAGGGACAATGGTACTTGGGGGTATGATCGAATTCAGGGTGCATTATCCAATCTCGGTTATATCGTTACACCAAATACGGTTAAAAACATCCTGTTACGGCATGGCATTGATCCAGCTCCCGAGCGTCAGAAACGAATTACTTGGAGTAATTTTCTAAAAACACATTGGGATGTGTTGGCAGCTACCGATATTTTACTGTTGAGGTCAGGTCGCGTAATGGCTTGGTAACTTACTACATTTTGTTTGTTATTCAACTGTCATCACGTGCTGTGAACATTGCCGGTATCACGACTAAGCCCAACGGTAAGTTCGTGGAGCAGATAGCAAGAAACCTGACGGAAGAGGAGGGCGGATTTCTTAGAGGCAGTTCGTATTTAGTCATGGATCGCGATACGAAGTTC
Source organism: uncultured Granulosicoccaceae bacterium (assembly GCA_964437945.1). Taxonomy (GTDB): domain Bacteria; phylum Pseudomonadota; class Gammaproteobacteria; order Granulosicoccales; family Granulosicoccaceae; genus Granulosicoccus. The sequence goes on along the minus strand of CAYTJF010000172.1, from coordinate 8,527 downwards.
ACGAAAGCATTCAAAGCCATTCTGGTGCGTGAAGGTGTAAAACCAATCTTGTGTCCGGTGTGAGCACCGAACTGCAACGCGTTCGCCGAACGATTTGTCCGTTCCATAAAAGAGGAATGCTTAAATCGCTTGATTTTATTTAGTGAAGAATCCTTGCGCCGCTCGATTAATGAATTTGTTCTGCACTATCACACAGAGCGAAATCATCAAGGTGTTGGAAACAATTTGTTAACGCCGCTAGTCGGTGTCGCTTCAGCCAATAATCCAGTTTACTGTCGTGAACGATTAGGTGGAATGATTAACTATTATTATCGCGAAGCGGCATGAATAGGCCATTCGTTTTTTTGCACCCTACGCCATTTAGCTAATGGTACAAACACACTTTCACGTACTTTCAATTTCACCGGTAATTGCTTGCCGTCGACGGCTAGATTTTCAATGTCGGCAGACGGTGTTTGTAATATTTGATTGTGCTCGGCTTTGCCGAATTGTGCTGCTTTTGAATTGTTGGCAGTCGGACATGCAGCACGTTTAGTTTTTCTTCAGGCGGTCGGAACGCCTGAGGATCAGGACTACAGATCGTAATGTTGTTGGTGATGGAGACATACCGCTGTGGCGAGAGCCATTTAAGGTGCTGATCAGAAAACCAAACTTAATATCATCACTGGCTATACGTATATCACAACAGGTTGCTGTATGTATATGGTGTTGATTACTATTCTAAGCCAGTAATAATCTAAGTTAGTGATAACTGTTTGTGAACCTCAAGCCAACATGTTGTGATCATCTAGTTATTGTGATGCATATGGCGGGACTTTGGACCCATTTGTAGGTAAATACTGAGTTGTTAGTTTTTTTTGAGATTGATCCGGGCACTAATTTAAGATAGGTTTGAGGGGCTGTTGTAGGCAACTAATTAGGAGTTCTGCCACGGCATTCGCAAAAATAGCGTTACGCTCTATACGCGTCTCAGTCGACAGGGAGCCTCTGAAAATAGGTTGTGTACCCTTGTACAAGCTATCGCCAAATACCCTGTGTTATGGCAGACAGAGATGTTCTCACCGAGAGCCTCTCTTACAACCCTGTGAAATCTGATTGCTGCTCACAACGGCATCACGCCAGACTAAGGAGAATTGTGATGACTACAGGCTTGCCACCAAAGAGTGGTCTCTACGACCCGGACCTTGAGAGAGACAGCTGCGGTGTTGGTTTTGTCTGCGATATCAAGGGTCGTGCGAGCAACCAGATTCTGCGTGATGCCCACCAGATGAACTGCGCCATGGAACACCGTGGTGGTGTGGGTTTTGAAGTTAACACTGGCGATGGTGCTGGCATCATGACAGGTATTCCGCATCAGCTATTCAGCGCACATGCCGCAATGCACCTAAATCAACAGCTACCTGAATCCGGGAAGTATGGTGCTGGTATTGTGTTTTTACCTCGCGATGCTGTAGCGCGTGAGCGATGCATGGAAATTGTTGCCGAAGAAATTCAAGCCGCGGCGGCAACGTTTATTGGATGGAGAGATGTTGAAACTGATGTAGACGGTGCAGACATCGGCAGTGCAGCACGTGTAGCCATGCCTGTGTTTAAACATCTGCTCATCGGCTGTGAACATCGAACAGGTGATGCGCTTGAGCGCACGCTGTATACCATTCGAAAACGCGCCTCGTCGCGTATAAGAAGTGAGGGTGTAGTTCCTGACAATGACCTATTTTATGTTTGCTCATTATCGTCACGGGTGATTGTTTATAAGGGCATGGTCACTCCTGAGCAGTTGTTTAAGTTCTTTGGTGATTTACGAGATGTACGATTCGAAACTCATCTTGCCATGGTGCATTCACGTTTCAGCACCAACACATTTCCATCGTGGGATCGTGCTCAACCGAATCGCTTCATGAGCCACAACGGCGAAATTAATACGTTGCTTGGAAACGTTAATTCAATGAATTCACGTCAGGCACTTGCGAAAAGTGAATTGTTCGGTGATGACATAGAAAAACTGTTTCCGGTTATTGAGCCTGACTGCTCTGACTCGGGTTCGTTTGACAATATGCTGGAGTTTTTATCAATGAATGGCCGCAAGTTGCAAGAGTCGGTCATGATGATGATCCCTGAAGCATGGCAGAACCACAAAACCATGTCGGCAGAAAAGAAAGCGTTCTACGAGTATCACTCCTGCATGATGGAGCCCTGGGATGGTCCGGCGTCCATTGCATTTACCGATGGCACTGTCATTGGTGCCGTACTAGATAGAAACGGCCTACGGCCTTCACGTTATTACATTACTTCTGATGACAAATGTATTATGGCATCAGAAGTCGGCGTTGTAGATATAGACCCATCGACAGTTATAGAGAAAGGTCGGCTGCGACCTGGCCGTATGTTTTTAATTGATTTTGAAGCGGGCCGCATGATACCCGATGAAGAACTTAAGCAAACCATCACAACTCGTGCGCCGTATGAAAGCTGGCTTAAAGAACAAAATCTGCATTTGTCAGAGCTGCCTCCAGCAACACCGGCACTTATAAATACAGAGAGGCTGGCCCAACGCATGAAAGCGTTTGGCTTCACCACTGAAACCATGCAGTTCATGTTGTTACCGCTGGTACGTGAAATTCGTGACCCACTTGGTTCTATGGGCAATGATGCGTCACTGGCTGTAATGTCCGAAAAACCGCGCATGCTGTATGACTATTTCAAACAGCGTTTTGCCCAGGTAACTAACCCTGCGATTGATGCCATTCGTGAAGAAGTTATCATGGCGCTTGAATGTTTTATCGGGCCGGAACGAAATCTATTAAAGCCTGAAGCGGCCCACGCTCATCGACTACGCATACCGCATCCAATAATCACTAACGCTGAGCTCGCCGCCATCAAAGCACTTGACTATCGTGACTGGCGCACTAGCACAATAGATATTACGTTTCCGACTGGCGCTGGTAGTGAGGGACTAAAAAAATCACTCAAACGCATTTGCGATCAGGCAAGTGAAGCGATTGCCAATGGCTACAGTCTGATTGTACTTTCAGATCGCGCGGCAGGTGCAGACCGTGTGCCCGTCAGTTCATTACTGGCAGTCGGTGCTGTGCACCAACACCTGGTATCACACTCACAGCGTTCCAGTATTGGCCTGGTGCTCGAAACTGGTGAAGCACGTGAGGTGCACCACCATTGCTTGCTGGTTGGTTACGGTGTTGATGCTATCAATCCTTATCTTGCTTTTGAATCATTGTGGAATGCGTACGAGCAAGGGCAGCTCAAAGAAGCAACGCATATAAATTCTCAAGCTGATGTTGAGGCTACTTATCGCAAGGCTGTGGGTAAGGGCATGCTCAAGGTCATGGGTAAAATGGGTATCTCTACTTTGCAGTCATATAAAGGTGCGCAAATATTTGAGATTGTCGGCCTTGACGATGAAGTAGTGGATCTGGCGTTTGTCGGCACAGCGAGTCGCGTACAAGGTGTGAACCTATCAGTGCTTGCGGAAGAAATGCAGCGTCGACACAGTTTGGCCTATGAAGACAATGTGTCTGTGCTGCCGAATCCGGGAGACTTTCACTGGCGTCGCCATGGTGACATCCATATGTGGGAACCCGCAGCAATTGCCAACTTACAGGTAGCATCCCGTACAAATGACGAAGATGCCTACTGGGCATTTGCCAAACAATCTAATGAACAAAACACGCGTGGTGCAACTCTACGTGGTCTGTTGGACTTCAATACAGAGGTTAACGGCGGCGCTATAGACATTGAAGAGGTCGAGCCAGCAGCCGAAATCGTTAAGCGCTTTGCCACCGGCGCAATGAGCTTTGGCAGCATCAGTGCAGAGGCACATGAAACGCTTGCGGTTGCAATGAATCGCATCGGCGGTAAATCTAACACCGGTGAAGGTGGTGAAGATGCCGAGCGTTTTAAGCCAATGGCCAATGGTGATTCAAAGCGCTCTGCTATCAAGCAGGTAGCTAGCGGTCGATTCGGCGTCACCATCAACTATCTAAGTAACGCTGATGAACTACAGATAAAAATCATACAGGGCGCCAAGCCCGGAGAAGGCGGTGAACTACCTGGTGGCAAGGTTGATGACTACATCGCCAAGCTTCGCCACTCGACACCCGGAGTTGGGTTAATTAGCCCGCCTCCACATCATGATATTTACTCTATCGAGGATATGGCGCAACTTATACACGATTTGAAAAACGCCAACCCGCAAGCACGTATCAGTGTGAAGTTAGGTGCAGAAGTTGGCGTCGGTACAGTGGCCGCTGGAGTGGTTAAAGCCAAAGCCGATCATCTGGTAATAGCCGGTGATAGTGGCGGTACCGGTGCATCACCGCTTACTTCTATAAAACATGCTGGTGTGCCGTGGGAGCTTGGTATTGCAGAAACTCACCAAACGTTGGTGATAAACAACTTGCGTTCACGTGTGGTATTGCAGACAGATGGTCAGATTAAAACCGGTCGAGATGTCGCCATAGCGGCTTTGCTTGGTGCTGAAGAGTTTGGCCTGGCGACCGCACCCTTGATTGCACTTGGTTGCATCATGATGCGCAAGTGTCATTTAAATACTTGTCCTGTTGGTATTGCCACACAAGACCCGGTATTGCGTAAGAAATTTGCCGGACAGCCGGAGCACGTGGCCAATTATCTGTTTATGGTGGCCAAAGAGTTGCGAATGATTATGGCGCAGCTTGGCTTTAAATCCGTTAACGATATGGTTGGGCGGGTAGATGCTCTGAAAACAGAGCAGGCTGTACAGCACTGGAAGTCGCAAGGGATTGATTTATCTCTGGTACTGCAAAAGGCTGTTGAACCTGAACAGTTTCTTGGTGCTTACCAAATTCACCAACAGGATCATGGCTTGAGCACAGCGCTTGATAATCATCTTATTGGGTTGGCAGCGCCAGCGCTATCCAATGGTGATAAAGTTTCTCATCAACTACCGATTATCAACACAAACCGTGTCGTTGGAGCGTTACTGTCTAATAGAGTCATTAGAGATGTTGGCCCACAGATGCTTCCCGAAGATACAGTGCATTTTAAGTTCACCGGCAGTGCAGGGCAGAGCTTTGGTGCCTGGCTTGCCAAAGGCATCACACTGGAAGTTGAAGGCGATGCAAACGACTATGTTGGTAAAGGTTTATCGGGTGGAAAAGTTATCATCTACCCGCCGCGCAAAAGTAACTTTGTGGCCGAAGATAATATTATTGCAGGTAACGTTGTACTTTATGGTGCTACCGGCGGTGAGTGCTACTTGCGTGGTATAGCCGCAGAACGTTTCTGCGTTAGAAACAGTGGTGCAATAGCAGTGGTAGAAGGCGTTGGTGATCACGGCTGTGAATATATGACCGGTGGCAGAGTCGTGGTGCTGGGTCGTACAGGTCGGAACTTTGCTGCAGGTATGAGTGGTGGTGTTGCGTATGTGTACGATACCGAAGATCGTTTTGACGAGCGCTGCAACAAAGATATGGTAGAACTTGAGTCATTGACTGCAGATGAGGACTTGCAAGAGCTCAAAACGCTGATACAAAATCACGTTGGCTACACGCAATCGCAAGCCGCTCAGCGCATACTCAATAATTGGGACGCGTCTATAAAACACTTCGTCAAAGTGATGCCAACGGATTACAAACGTGTTTTGCAAAGCCGTCAGAAAACAACGCAGCCACGACAGCTTGAGGCGGTTTGAGGTATGGGAAAACCAACAGGTTTTATAGAAATCGTTCGTGCTGCTGCGCCTTATCGGCAACCACAAAGTCGGCTTAAAGACTTTAACGAAATTTACGTTGATCACCAAACTGACCGGTTGCAGTTGCAGGGTGCGCGCTGTATGGACTGTGGCGTACCGTTCTGTCAATCGGATGATGGTTGCCCGGTACATAATTTAATCCCTGAATGGAATGATCTGGTCTATCGTGATCAATGGCGTGATGCGCTGGAAAGGTTGCACAAGACCAACAACTTTCCTGAGTTTACCGGACGAGTTTGTCCTGCACCGTGTGAAGGTTCCTGTGTACTCGGTATCAACGACAACCCGGTAACAATTAAGAATATTGAAATGGCAATTGTTGATCGCGGCTTTGAAGAGGGCTGGATCAAACCTTCACCACCGTTAAATCGAACCGGTAAAACGGTTGCTATTGTCGGCTCAGGTCCTGCGGGTTTGGCTGCTGCAGAACAGCTCAATCGTGCAGGTCACACTGTGTGCGTTTTTGAACGCGCAGATCGCATAGGAGGTTTGTTGATGTATGGCATCCCGAATATGAAGCTCTCAAAAAAGGTTGTGGAACGTCGTGTGCAGCTGTTACGTGATTCAGGTATTAAGTTCTGTTCCAGTCAGAATGTTGCAGATGGTACCAATGGCTCTGTAGATATTCGCATTTTGTCTGCCGACTACGACATAGTGCTGCTCACCACAGGTGCAACGGTTGCAAGGGATCTTCCAATACCTGGGCGTAAGTTAGGTGGTGTTCATTTTGCAATGGAGTTTTTGACTGCCAATACTAAAAGTTGGCTTGACTCCAATCATGCAGACAAAGAATATATATCGGCTAAAGACAAAGATGTAATCGTGATTGGTGGTGGCGATACTGGAACAGACTGTATAGCAACCTCGCTGCGTCACGGTTGTAAAAGTCTGGTGAACTTTGAGCTGTTCCCACAGCCACCGGCAGGCAGAGCAGATGACAACCCGTGGCCTACCTGGCCTAAGATTCTTCGCTCAGACTACGGTCATGAAGAATCTGCAGAGACGTTTGGACAAGACCCACGTGTTTATAAAGTATCCAGCACCGAGTTCATTGAAGAGCAGGGTCGTGTAACGGGTGTGCGTACCGTTGAAGTTGCGATGAATAACGGTAAGCTTGAGCAAATTGCCGGCACCGAAAAAGAATGGAAGGCAGACTTAGTGCTGTTGGCCATGGGCTTTCTTGGGCCGGAACATTCGGTGTCTGATCCACTTGCTATCGAATACGATAGTCGATCAAACTATCTTGCAGACTACGGCAAATATAAAACCAGTGGCGATAATATTTTCGCCGCAGGAGATTGCCGTCGCGGACAATCTTTAGTGGTGTGGGCTATCAATGAGGGCCGTGAAGCCGCTCGCGAGATTGATAGGCATTTGATGGGCCAGACTACATTGGCGTAGTTTTTATAGCTGGTTACTCGCTCAAGTGTGTGCATACTTTGAAAACAATTTGTTAACGCCGTTAGTCGGTGCCAGTTCAGCCAATAGTCCAGTTTACTGTCGTGAGCGATTGGGCGGAATACTTAACCACTATCATCGCAAAGCTGCATGAAACGGTCATTCGTGTTTTTGCACCTTACGCGCCTTGAATACTTATGTAAAATCAACTCCGCTGGCATGATTGGATTTGATCGTACTGTGCCTGGTCTGACTAAATGGTCGCGAAAGTGTGAACCGGTAGAACACCACAACGCAGAACCAGCGTATAGGGGCCCATAGGCCGTACTCGCTTAGTGGATACAGTTTTAAACTGTAAAAAACACCTAAAATTTGCTATAATGTGGTCATCTCACAATGCATTTTAATCCCAATTCAGGCCCCATCATCATGGCTAACACTGACCGAAAAGTAGAAAGCGATTTAGACAGTGTGATTGGCACAATGGCCATTGAAGGCATTGTGTTGACCGATGAGCAAATCGCTAACTGTCGAGCCATATTAAGCGATGAAACTGATGGCGAAGAACTCGTTAAACAGCTATTTGAAAAATACCGAGCCAACGCCAATATCACTGACAACAATCGCGAAGCCGGTTAACAACCATCTAGCACAGTGGCGGATAATCCTTACCTGATTCCAGGTACCGATTGCTTACAGAACGAACTTGGTATCACAGACAAAGCGGTATTGGCCAAAGTCGAAGCGGATGTGACATCTGCTCGATTGGCGATGTTAAGATTTAAACCGCTTGTGGTCCGCAAATATTCTGACAGCACTGATTTACTCTATTTCTTGCCCATGATCGACACATCAGTTAACTTATTGGTATGTGCACCAACCACCTCAGCATCACCTGCAGAATATTCGTCGATTTCGTCATTTATCTGTGGCTTTGCGTAAAACCTTCCAGAAATCTGGCTGCAGAAAACCTATTCCTCAGAAAGCAACTCGCACTTTTCCAAGAGCGAAAAATCAAGCCTGGATCAACAGATACTGCAACTCGATTTACGATGGCCTTCTTATCGCAGCGATTCGATTGGCGTGATGCGTTAGTGATCGTTCAGCCACGAACACTCATTCGCTGGCATCGAGACCGTTTTAAAAGGCTATGGCGCAGAAAATCGCAACCAGGCAGGCCGCCAATCCCGACCGAGTTGCAGCAGCTAATTCGACGAATGGCGACTGATAATTTCACCTGGGGTGAGGAAAGAATCGCCAACGAACTGTTGGTAAAACTCGGTATCTCAGTGTCGCCTCGAACGGTTAGAAAATACATGCCCAAAAAGACCGGTCACAACGGGCCGCGAGGAGACCAGTCGTGGGCTACGTTTCTTAAGA
>CAYTJF010000171.1:0-13214 GCA_964437945.1 uncultured Granulosicoccaceae bacterium | reverse complement strand
GATGCCATGTACAGCGCAGAAGGTAGTGAGATTCTTGAGCTGTTTGAAACACTGGATGACTGGTCCAAGAACGACATCGTAACAGCTGCAACCATTGTTATTCGTCCAAACCAGGCTGCAGAAATCGATGGCAAAAAACCGTACGAAGATGTGCGTGTTCGCAAAGCATTGCAAATGGGCATTGATAACTCCATCTGTTTGGAACTTGGTGTTGGCGGAGTAGGTATTCCAGCTGAAAACCATCACGTTGGTCCTATGCACCCAGACTATGCAGAACTACCTCCTCAACCGGTCGATCCTGAGGGTGCTAAAGCGCTAATGGAAGAAGCCGGTATGGCTGATTTCGAGCACGAGCTAATCTCTCTTGACGCTGGCTATCGCAAAGACACCACAGACGCTGTTGCTGATCAATTGCGCAAAGCTGGCATTAAAGTCAAGCGTACCGTGCTACCAGGTTCTACCTTCTGGAACGATTGGGTGAAGTACCCTTACTCCTCTACCAACTGGAACCACCGACCACTCGGTGTTCAGATACTTGGCCTTGCTTATCGCTCTGGTGAAGCATGGAACGAAGCAGGTTTTAACAACGAGGAATTCGACAAAACGCTTGCTGAAGCTGTGGGCATTGCCGATGTCGATAAGCGACGTGAAGTGGTTGCGAAGCTTGAAAAGATCATGCAGGACGAAGGCGTTGTTGTTCAGCCATACTGGCGCACGCTAAGTAATTACACCAAGCCAAACCTTGGTGGATGCGACCACCACATCACGTTTGAGTATCGCCCTCAAGATATGTACTGGAAAGAAGCTTAATCCAGTTACGTTAGAGCAAGAAAGGGCTGTCTTTTGACAGCCCTTTTTTTAGTAGCTGTGAGTTTGTAAGATCTCGTGATTCATTTGAACTTGTTTGAACTTTAGATCGATAGGCTCAGTCAGATAGTTTACCCACCGATCCAAAAGGTCTTACACACGAATGGGCATATTCCTTATCAAACGAACCGGCGTGATGTTGCTTACCGCCTTGTGTCTTACCTTTGCCGTATTCTTCCTAACCAATCTCGAACCTAACCTTGAAAAGCTCGCCAAGAGCGAAGGCAACATGCGTATGACGGATGTTGAAGTTAATTCGTGGTTAGACAAAAATGGGTATCGCCAACCCTTGTTTTCTCGCTACGGTCAGTGGCTAGGCGTTATGCCTGGATGGGTGCGCACTGACGCGGATACAAACAAGGTAACAGGCCGTTGTCTTCGCTATAAAGATGCACAGACTAACGAAGCACCAAAGTTCTGCGGAATTATTCAAGGTCATTGGGGACGCTCATTGGTCTTTAAAGAAGAAATTAGCGGCATCATCAAAGAAAAACTTGGGCATACCTCAAAATTGATGTTGGCCGTCATGCTCGTTATGGTTCCCATCTCGCTCGTTATCGGCATCATTGCCGGCATGCGGGAAGGTTCAAAAACGGATCGCTCGCTATCCACTTTTTCTATACTAACAACTTCAACACCTGAATATGTAGGGGGTGTGATATTAATCGTCGTTTTCGCCAGTAAAGCCGGTGGGCTTCGATGGTTTAAAGGTACCTCAGCCACAGCGATGGAAAACGTCACCTTCGAGAACTTTACTCTCCCGGTTGTTGCGTTGGCCTTGTATGGGCTGGGATACATTGCTCGAATGACGCGCGCCTCAATGGCCGAAGTGATGCAAGAGCAATACATTCGAACGGCAAGACTAAAAGGCTTGAGTTTTTACGGCGTTGTTTTAAAACACGCCTTACGCAATGCCATGATTGCCCCTTTTACGGTTATCGTTTTGCAAATACCTTATTTACTGACCGGTGTCGTTATCATCGAAACCCTGTTCAATTTTAAAGGGTTTGGCTGGACGCTGGTTGCAGCGGTTGGCAACAACGATATTGAGTTGTTGCTGGCTTGCTCTGTTGTCGCAGTCGTCGTTGTTTTAATAACTCAACTAATTTCCGATATTGGATACGTTTTTCTAAATCCACGGATTCGGGTGAGCTGAGGAGACGACAATGGACAGATTACCCGCAGCAGATATATTCACGTCAATTCTTGGTCAGTTCATGCCAGTATGGATTGGACTTGTGGTCATTTTGGCCATCTCAATTGTGTTTCAAAAGAAGCTTGGATTGTATGGCAGATTGTTCACCAGCCCTATCGGGATCGTTGGACTGATCTTGGTCTTGTTCTGGATACTGACCGCTATATTCGCAGACTCCATTATCACCATGGATCCGCTAAGCCAGATCTCTGGTATGAAGAATAAAAAACCCGGCTGGCCAGTAAACGGCATGGAAGGCAGTTACTACTTACTCGGCGGCGACAATCTGGCACGTGATGTGTTCAGCCGCATGGTTATGGGCAGCCGCATCGTACTTGTCATAGCACCTGCGGCAACCTTGTTTGCATTTATGGTGGGCATTACGCTTGGCCTTCCCGCAGGCTTTTACGGAGGCAAGTTGGATACGGTACTTAGCTTTCTAGCTAACCTTGTTCTGGCATTTCCTGTCATTTTGTTGTTCTTCTTATTGGTAACACCCGAAATTCGCTCTACTGGTATACCGCTGTATTTGTCTGGCGTTTTATTTCTGTTTCCAATCATATTTTTTGTGTTGTTGTTTTGGTCGAGATTTCAAGAACAACCAACCAAGTTAACCATTCTGCTGGGTATCACATTAGTGCTTGGTTTTTGGGCCTACTCGGGTCTGGCCTTCAATGCCGACCCGCTCGGTGTTTTCTATATGGATCCGAACCTGTTGAATATTTTTGTCTCGGTGGTATTCGTTAATTCACCCACCGTTTTTCGAATTGTTCGTGGCCTGGTCGCGGATATAAAAACACGAGACTATGTCGCTGCTGCTCAAACCAGAGGTGAGAAACCGTGGTACATCATGCTGTGGGAAGTGCTGCCCAATGCACGTGGACCACTGATTGTTGATTTCTGTTTACGTATCGGTTACACAACTATCCTGCTCGGCACCCTTGGCTTTTTCGGCCTTGGCGTATCGCCTGAGAGCCCTGATTGGGGAATGACCATTAACGAAGGTCGAAAACTACTCGCTGTCTATCCGCACCCTGCACTACCACCGGCATTAGCTTTAATGTCGTTGGTGTTGGGATTAAATCTGCTCGCCGATGGCTTGCGCGAAGAATCTCTACGAGACTAAGGGGAGCCAATTAATGAGCGATAGCGCCATGAGTACAACAGCCGACCAAACTATCCTGGGCCCTGACGGCGCGCCAGTTGTCGATACACAATCACCGATTCTGGAAATCGACAAGCTCAACATTTCGTTTTTTGTGCGCGCTGGTGAAATTCCTGCGGTGATGGATTTCTCCTGCAAGGTCATGCCTGGAGAAACCATGGGGCTTGTTGGCGAATCAGGCTGCGGTAAATCCACAGTGGCATTGGGCATCATGCGCGACATGGGTAATCGCGGCAAGATTGTTGGTGGCTCAATAAAATTCCAGGGCCGCGATATGGGAGAGATGAGCGAAGAGGAACTTCGTGATATTCGCGGTTCGAAAATCGCGATGATTTATCAAGAACCCATGGCATCACTTAACCCTGCTATGAAGGTTGGTAAGCAGCTCATGGAAGTACCAATGATTCATGAAGGCACATCTAAAGCAGATGCTTACAAACGTTCGCTAGATTTACTCGATGCGGTAAAGCTACCTGACCCTGCTCGCGTTATGAATGCCTATCCACATCAAATTTCCGGAGGACAACAGCAGCGTATTGTCATTGCCATGGCATTGTTATCAAAGCCTGACCTGCTGTTACTTGACGAGCCAACCACAGCACTTGATGTAACCGTGGAAGCGGGTATTGTGCAATTGATAAAAGAACTGGCTCGCGAGACAGGCACGTCCATGTTGTTCATCTCGCACAACTTGGGATTGATTCTGGAAACATGCGATCGCATAACAGTAATGTACTCAGGCGAAGCGGTTGAAACCGGCGAAGTAAAAGAAGTATTTGATCGAATGCGCCACCCGTATACGCAAGGCTTATTCAATTCCATACCGCTGCCAGGCGCTGATAAAAATACCCGACCTCTGGTTGCTATTCCCGGACAGCTTCCTTTGCCAATGGAACGCCCTCATGGCTGTAACTTCGGTCCACGTTGCGAACATTTTGATGAACAAAAATGTAATGCACATGCTGTGCGCATGACGCCTGTCGATGAAGATCCGGACCACATGTCTCGTTGTACGCGTATAAACGAAATTGATTGGAGTGCAGAGCCCGAACGCCCCATTGTTACAGACCCAGCAGAACCTGGAGAAGTGGTACTCGATGTTAAAAATTTGAAGAAATACTACAGTGTTGCCGCCAACGCCATGTTTGGTGGTGGTGATAAACGCACAGTGAAGGCCAACGAGTCAATCACCTTGCAAGCGCGTGAATCAGAGACGGTTGCTATTGTTGGTGAATCCGGATGTGGTAAATCAACGCTTGCTAAAGTACTACTGGGTTTGGAAACAGGCACTGATGGTGAAGTGACATTAGACGGTGTCACCATTGGCGATACTGATGTAACGGAACGAAACACTGAAACGGTTGCGTCGGTGCAAATGGTATTTCAAAACCCGTTCGACACATTAAACCCAAGCCACACCGTTGGTTCGCAAATTATCCGAACCCTTGAAAAATTTAACATTGGCGATTCACTCGATGATCGGCATGAACGCATGCTCAAGCTACTCGATCTGGTTAAATTGCCCCGGGCTTTTGCCGATCGCATGCCCAGACAATTATCCGGTGGGCAAAAGCAACGCATTGGTGTGGCGCGGGCTTTTGCCGGACAACCTCGAGTAGTCGTTGCGGACGAACCCGTATCGGCTCTTGATGTATCTGTTCAGGCGGCGGTAACCGAGTTGCTAATGGAAATCCAGCGCGAAGCGAAAACAACCATGCTGTTCATCAGTCACGATTTATCGGTGGTTCGATACATAGCTGATCGGGTTGTGGTTATGTATCTTGGGCATATCGTTGAACAAGGCACAACCGACGAAATATTCGCGCCACCGTACCACCCCTACACCGAAGCACTGTTGTCTGCCATACCTATCGCCGATACCAGCGTAACTAAAAAACACATCGTACTCGATGGCGACATCCCATCAGCCATGAACCCACCCACAGGCTGCCCGTTTCAGACCCGTTGCAGCTACAAAAACGAAGTCGAAGGCAACCTGTGCGAAACCCAGCTCCCCGAAGAGCGCCAGCTATCAAATGGTCACTTCATCAAGTGCCACCTAAGCCAACAAAAACTGGATCAAATGGACCCCGTCCTAAGCTTCGACCGGTAGAGCGGTAGCGGGGTCGGACCATCGTAAGTCGTTGATTATCCATTTGATATTAGGTTTTATCGGTTGCTATAGGCGCTTAGAATTCGTTTTCTATGTCGAAAATGCGATATAAGGGTTGTGGCGGTAATGGGGTCGGACCATCATAAGTCGTTGATTACCCATTTGATATTAGGTTTTATCGGCTGCTATGGGCGCTTAGAATTCGTTTTGTACGTCGAAAACGCAGTGTAAGGTTGTGTTGTCTCTCGTAATACACAACATTCCTCTAACTGCCGCAATTTACGACTGGGGTTTCGGTAGCTCAGTTGCGGTAGCATTGACTCGATAAAATCTTCGCTTCCCACGGCAACAGATTCGGTCCATACAGGTTGTCGAGCTAAATGACCAGATGCTATTTCAGACGCAACCCAATGATCACGAGTCTTTCGTAATTGTTCCATCGAATTCATATCAAGCAACAGCATCAAAGTTTCATAGTCAACTCGTTTATAACGACATGATGGCGCCTGTAGCTCAGCATATCCTCCATGCACCCACTGTTTCGGATGTTCCACCGCACCGGCCCGAACCATATTCAAATCGATATAGGTAATGCAGCGATGCAGATGATCGGTTGTTTGCACAGCCGTTGAATGATATCGATCTTCCCAGAATGCACCACGGCGCGATTTTCGCTGGTTATATTCTTGCGCTGTGCGGCCAGCGATAAGTTGCATACTTCGCCCGATTTCACTATCGCCCCTATCTTTCACCAACAAATGAATATGATTTGAGGTAATTACGTAGTTCAATACAAGCAAACCATAGCGCTTTCTGGCTTCATATAACCAGTACAACCAGCGCCGTCGATCCTTTGCGAACCTAAGCAACCAATTCTGTTCATGACAACGATGCGTCAGGTGCCAGACTTGTCCGGGAATAAAGTGTCGATTTGCGCGTGCCATAAAACCCCTCCATGGGTTTAAAAGCTATTTTGAATTGATTACAACGTGTTTGCGTTGAATTAGGAATTAATTTAAACAAATTGTTCCACTTTGTACAAACAGATTAGCGCAGGACAAATAATTTGTTGCCCCATCCAATCGCCAACTATCGAGTTCTAACACGGTTTTTCAGGCTGCAGATCGAGATGGACATGATCTAACGATCAGTAAAAGTCTCACACTCTTACTCTGTTGTTTTTCAAGTCAAAAAGAGTGTTTAAAGCATTATTAAGTAGTGAATTTCGATATTTTTGCTTTAAATACAATCATATACCATGGTCCGACCCGTATATTAGATGGTCCGACCCGTATATTACCCGTATATTACTAACCGTTGTTTTTAAGGTCGAAAAGAGAGTTTAACGCATCATAAAGCAGTGAATTTCGTTATTTTTTCTTTAAATACAAACACATACCATGGTCCGACCCCAGCATTACTGGCGTTGGCCTGTGGAGGTGGAGAAAATATGAATTTGATCGGTGTTAATGCTCAGGCGTGTGGTACCACGTAACGAATCGATTGGGTGAACACCTGGCAAACTGGCTGTTATCAATTCGCCGGAAGACGCTAACTTGCCGTGCAACAAGGTCGTTGCACCCAATGGTTCTGTGGACACAACATCAATCTGCAAATCGCCACTGGTGTCTACAATAAGGTGCTCTGGCCGAATACCCACTTTTACAGAACCCGGAGCATCATACTGCCCAGGAAGCGCTGCTCCATGCGCCAACTTAAGTTTGCCGTCTTCAATCATTGCATCGAGGATATTCATCGCTGGACTGCCAATAAACTGTGCCGCGAACAACGACTGGGGCTTTTGATAGACTTCCAACGGCGTGCCAATTTGCTCAGCTACACCTTGATTCATTACGATCATACGATCGGCCATAGTCATGGCTTCGACCTGATCGTGCGTTACATATAATGACGTAACACCCAGTTCGGCCTGTAACTGTTTAATCTCCAGACGCATTTGAACACGCAATTTAGCATCAAGGTTAGACAATGGTTCATCAAATAAAAACACAGCAGGTTCACGAACAATCGCACGTCCCATCGCGACTCGTTGTCTTTGACCACCTGATAGCTCACGAGGTTTTCTGTCCAGATACTGCTCGAGTTGCAGAAGCTTTGCTGCATGATCGACTTTTTCATATATGAGTGCCTTCGGCATTTTTGCGATCTTCAATCCATAGGCCATATTCTGCCTTACCGACATATGCGGGTACAGCGCGTAGTTTTGAAAAACCATGGCTATATCACGATCCATGGGTTCTTTATTATTGACTAGCTGATCACCGATTCTAATATCACCATGGCTAACATTTTCTAAGCCTGCTACCAAACGCAACAGTGTCGATTTACCGCAACCAGAAGGCCCGACAATAACAATAAACTCTCCATCTTCAACATCAACGCTTACCCCATGGATCACTTCAACTTTGCCAAAGCTCTTCTTAACGTTGTTGATGCTCAAAGTTGCCATTTATTTCTCGCTATCCACTAGCCCACGGACAAACAGTTTCTGCATGGAAACCACTACAATGACCGGCGGTATCATCGCCAGTATCGATGTAGCCATAATGACTGGCCAGTCTGCGAAATCATCCCCTGATGGAAACATCTGCTTTATTCCCATGACAATAGTATTCATTTCCGGGTCGGTAGTGATCAATAGCGGCCATAGATATTGATTCCAGCCGTAGATAAAAAGGATGACAAACAATGCAGCGATGTTGGTCCGACTCATTGGAACAACAATATCAATAAAAAACCGCATCGGGCGTGCACCATCAACGCGCGCCGCTTCAGCAAGCTCATCGGGAATTGTCATAAAGAACTGTCTGAATAAAAAAGTGGCTGTTGCTGATGCGACCAACGGCAAGATCAGACCAGAGTATGAATTTAACATCCCGAATCCAGCGATAACTTCATAGGTCGGAACAATGCGAACCTCAACGGGTAGCATAAGAGTAAGAAATATAAGCCAAAAGAAAAACGTTCGCCCAGGAAATTTGAAATACACAATCGCAAAAGCCGAGATAAGGGAAATGGCTATTTTCCCAAGCGCAATACCAATCGCCATGATCAATGAATTGATCAACATGGTCGATACCGGCACATTAATGCCTGAGAACAGCGCCTTTTTATAATTATCTAAAAAATGTTCACCAGGTATTAACGGCATTGGTGGTGAAACGATGTCTGCTTGAGTTACTGTTGACGCTACAAACGCAAGCCAGATTGGAAAGAACACAATCAACACACCAAGAATCATTAACACATGAGTGAGCCATAACGATTTGCCGCGCCTCGTAACCATACCAGATTGTGTTGATTGCTCAGCTTGTGCCATCAGTAGTGCACTCGCTTTTCAATAAACTTGAACTGCACAACCGTTAACACGCCAACCAGCACGAGTAAAACTACCGATTGGGCAGCTGATGAACCCAGGTCTTGCCCGACAAAGCCATCCGAAAACACTTTATAAACAAGAATAGTGGTCGACTGCTGAGGCCCGCCCGACGTGATTGTGTGTATTACACCGAACGTTTCAAAAAACGCATAAACTATATTGACGACAAGCAGAAAGAAAACTGTTGGTGATAGTAACGGAAGCACAATCGTGAAAAAACGCCGCCAGAACCTGGCGCCATCTATTGCGGCAGCTTCAATCACCGACTTTGGCACCGCTTGTAAGGCTGCGAAGAAAAACAGAAAATTATAACTTATCCTGCCCCAGGATGATGCCACAACAACCAAGCCCATCGCCTCTGCGCCATTTAGCACATGATTCCAATCGTAGCCCAACAATCCGACATACCACGACACGACGCCCACCCTGGTATTGAACATAAACAACCACAACACACCTGCAACAGCCGGCGCCACAGCATAAGGCCAAATTAATAATGTGCGATAGACGCCTGCACCTTTTATAAGTCGATCGGCCATGACCGCCAGAAAGAGTGCAACCACCATTGAAACCAGAGTAACCAGAATGGAAAAAATAGTCGTAGTTAGAAAGGAAGCGCGATAATACTGATCATTAAACAGGAATTCAAAATTTCCCAGCCCAACAAACTGAGAAGATAATCCAAAGGGGTCAGGTATAAACAATGATTGCCATATAGCTTGACCGGCAGGGTAAAAAAAGAAAACAGCAGAAATCAGCAATTGCGGAAAGATCAGCAGCAAAGGCAATTTCCAACCTTTGAATGTGACTCGCTTTTCCATTAATCAATCCACATTATGATACAGCCAACCGATCCGATCGGCTGGTTGCCGATCGAACCTGTGCATAGCACCAACACTGAGCACAAATAATAAAGTTAAGATCTCAGCCTAATTCGCAAGCCAAAACCCACGTTTCAGATCACCAGCCTTAGTTCGAAGCGCAGTTCCCTTACGCAGCTTTGGGCTCAGAACAGAATTGTATAACCCAAGCTAAACACTAACTCGTATAAACGCAGCTCATAGCTCGAACGTATAATCTGAACCCAGATCTCGAAAGTCTGACCCGAGTTCAAGCTTTGAACTCAGAGCCAAATTACCAATTCCAAACCCTTGCGAACAGCGTCAATAATCTCAACTCTTAGTTAGCCTGTTCAAAGCGACGCAGCAATCTATTACCACGCTCAACAGCACTGTCCATGGCTGTTTGTGCATCTTTGTCGCCAGACCAAACAGCCTCAAGCTCTTCATCAATAATACCGCGAATTTGATCGAACGACCCTAATCGCAAACCCTTCGAGTTTGCCGTCGGCGCGTTTGCTGTCATTTGAACAACAGCGATGTCAGTTCCAGGATTATCGTCGTAAAAACCATCAGATTTGGTTTTATCACCGGCCGCAGCGGTTATCGGCAGGTAGCCTGTATCTTGATGCCATTTGGCTTGAACATCATCGGTTGACAGAAAGTTCAAGAATGCCGCAACGCCTTTATATTCTTCATCGCTGTGCCCGGCCATTGCCCAAAGTGATGCACCACCAATAATAGTATTCTGTGGTGCGCCCTCCGCACCTTCCCAATAGGGTAAAGGTCGAACAGCGAAATCAAACTTGGCTTCAGCTTTAATACCTGCGTAACCAGCCGAACTTTCAGTGAATAACGCGCACTCACCTGCCCGAAAATTTGCCCCACCTTCGTTTCGACGACCCGCATACATAAACTTACCGTCTTTAGCCCAATCACCCATGGTTTGGATATGCTTTACTTGAAGCTCCGAATTAAACGCAAGTTCTGTATCCACACCTGCAAAGCCGTTATCTTTACTAGCAAATGGGGTGTTGTGATAGGCAGACAAGTTTTCAAGATGAATCCAACTCTGCCAAGCCGTGGTCAATGGACACTTGCTACCTGAGGCTTGCACCTTAGTCAACACTTCATCGACTTTCTGCCAGGTGGATAGATCGACTTCGGGGTCTACCCCAGCTTCTTTTAGTGCATCTTTGTTAACCCACAATACAGGTGTTGATGAATTGAACGGTAACGACAACATTTTTCCATCAGTGGTTGTGTAATAACCTTTGACCGAACCAATATATGCGTCAGGATCAAACTCCGCACCCGCATCTGCCATGACTTCATAGACCGGTTTAACCGCGCCTTCAGCGCTCATCATGGTGGCCGTACCAACTTCAAATACCATTAATAAATGTGGTTGCTCCTTCGCTCTAAAGGCCGCTATACCCGCATTCAGGGTTTCAGAATAATTGCCTTTGTGAGATGCCACAATTTCGTAATCGGTTTGACTTGAATTGAAAGTGGCTACCTGCTCATCAACCAGCTCACCGAGACGGCCAGTAAACGCGTGCCAGAATTGTACTTCCGTAGCCGCATGTACAGCAGTGGTGAAAAAACCAGCCGCAATCGCTGCGCCAAAGCACAGGCTATGTCGTAAATTCGTACGGAACTTCATATTTTCTCTCCTGAATAATTATTAAGGACGTCCTTTGATTGAGGAACGAGCTCATTGGGTCAAACAAATCCAAACACTGACCAATAATACTTTCGTCTAACCGCCCGATATGGTCTGGCGGAGTCTTCAAGCAGCCACGGTCTGCCTTTTACATAGTAAGACCTGACGTTGTCTGCAAATAGCCTACAGTCTACCGCTTAACAAGCTGGCACAAATCCGATCTGCACAAAACCCGACAATAAAATATTTATCGATCAAAACATTGATTGCGGTTCATTCTGTCCCGATGGCGGACAAAATGACGAACACAAGTGGCGATAGGTGTTCGGTATCATCGCGGGCCTGGAATGCATCCTGCGGCAAATGTCTTGTAGAAAGTGTGGCTAACAATGCATGTTTCATACATATTACTCGGAGAAAGCCAATTCAGTGGCAACCTGCGTTATTACATCAAAAGCAATATCAACATCCTGCTCTTTCATATCAAACTGTCCAGCTACAAATCGAATTACCCGAATTCCATCGTGCTCACTCTGTGTGAGATAAATTCTTCCATCATCATTGAGCGCGTTCACCAGTTGCAAATTCAAACCATCCAGATCGTCCACATCGTCTCGCACATACCGAAAAGTAAATAGCGATAAGATGGGATCAGTTACAATCTCAAAGCCGGGGGTTACTCGCAAGCGTTCACACAATTTCTCTGACCAGGTAATATGATTGCGAATACGCGCTCTTAAACCTTCAAGACCATAAGCGCGCATGAGAAACCACAATTTCAGAGCGCGAAAGCGCCTGCCAAGTTGTATGCCCCACTCACTGTAATTCACCAGACCATCCTGACCATGTGTTTTTAGATACTCGGGTTGTATAGCCAATGTTTTTACCAATGTTTCGGGGTCCTTAACAAAATGCGCTGAACATTCCATCGACGCGCCAAGCCATTTGTGCGGATTTAGCACCAGACTATCAGCCTCATTAACACCTTCCCACAGCGGACGCAACTCTTCGCAAATCATTGCCGAGCCAGCCCACGCAGCATCAACATGTGTGTATAGCCCCTCTTCCTTGGCGATAGCACACACATCATTGACTCGATCAGTTGCACCCATTGAAGTGCCACCAACACAAATAACTATGCCTGCTGGCAAGTACCCAGCCGCACGATCATTGCTAATTGCTTGGCAAAGCTCATCTTCATTAAGTGCAAATTGCTTATCAGTGGAAATTTTTACTAGATTGTTCTGACCCAGCCCAGCAATCCACATAGCTTTGTCGATGGATGAATGCGTACGCGAAGAAGCGTAGATGCGAACCTGCGGTTGTCCTGCTAATCCATCTGCATTGCCTCGCCAATTCAGCGCCCGTTCACGCATGGTTAAAATAGCTGACAGCGTTGCACTTGATGCAGTGTCTTGTAAAACACCTTTGTATGCATCATTAAGTCCGACCGCCTGCCGCAGCCAGTCCACCATGCAGGTTTCCAATTCCGTTGCCGCTGGCGATGTTTGCCACAACATACACTGCGCTGCAAGTGTTGTTGCCAACTGTTCAGCGATCATTGACGCGGGAGCCGCATTGCTTGGAAAGTAGGCAAAAAATCGAGGATGCTGCCAGTGCGTCATACCATCAGGAATGATATTTTCGAAGTCATCAAGAATCGACTCCATCGACTCGCCCGATTCAGGTGGCGAGCGTTCAATTAATTTTGCAATATCGCCTGGGCTTGTTTGCGCGCGCACTGACCGGGTCTCTAACGATCTGATGTATTCGGCAGACCATTTAGTGGCCCGCTCTGACCATTGTTTGAATTCAGATTTATGCATTAACTTGGCTTTTAACAGACTGTCGATTGGTAGGTGCCGACACTATGCCATACCGGCAAAATTCTGCAATAGAAACAGCCTTATCTACCTTCGTTACACCCTGTTACAACCTGATCCAGCAGCGCAATGGTCATACACGAACA
>CAYTJF010000170.1:0-13247 GCA_964437945.1 uncultured Granulosicoccaceae bacterium | reverse complement strand
GATTAACGATCATTTCAATGATGAGTTTTTTTCTCCGTTTTTAGTTTCGCCGTTTCTTACATCGATGATGGCTGAACTACCACGAGCAATCGATGAATCCACTGGGTCTAGCCAGTATTCATGCGCGTTCAGGGCGCTGGAAATAAAAAGTAAAGTCAGCACGAGAATGGTTTGAATGTTCATATGACGGTCAACCGAGCACGGTCTTTGGTTTGAGCAGCTTTAAGTGCTGCCGGACAATACAATGGATTGCAGGCAGCGGCACTTGTTACCCGTACTTCGATAGCACTACGTAGGCTAAAAAACGGGATAGAGGCAAGCTATTACGGCAGTAATACAGTATCAATGACGTGAATCACGCCGTTTTTCTGTGGCACATCGGCGATGGTGACTATTGCAGCGTTACTGTTCTCATCGGTGAACGTGACTTGGTCATTGTCATACTTTGCTGTCAGTGCACAACCGCCTGCCGTGCCCACTTCTGCAGAACCACCACCGTCTTCGATCATTTTAATAACATCAGCGGCCATCACGCTTGCGGCAACTACGTGGCACGTTAATACGGTCTGCAGCGATTCCAGGTTTTCAGGTTTAAGCAATGTGTCTACTGTGCCTTCAGGCAGCGATTCGAAGGCGGCATTCGTTGACGCCAAAACAGTGAACGGACCATCGCCATGTAGCGTGTCTACAAGTTCTGCGGCTTTGATTGCAGCGACCAGTGTTGTGTGGTTTGCCGATTCTGACGCGTTTTCGACAATGGTTTTGTCAGCCACCATTTCCGCTCCGCCTACCATAACGCCATGTCCACCAGCGACCGCAAATGTAGCGCCAAGGGCCAGCGTAGTTGTAATTACTAGTGTGTTTACCGATTTACTAATCGCCATTACTCATTATTCCGTTTAGTTAATTGATCGAGTTTTTCTAATAACTAAACTGCTTTACACAATGGCTTTGAATTTAGATGCAGGCACGCCAGGAAATTTATGTAATTTGGCAGACTCTCATCATAGTGAGGCTAATCAGCTCGCGCGTGCTGATTGTGAATCGTTAACTGTGGAAACGGAATATCCCAATTTTCACGGGTGCAGGTGTCGACGCAGGCCTGCTGCACAATTCGAGTGACTTTATAATAGGAGCGTGCAGCGGAGCTTGAAAGGGATACGCATACCCAGTAGTCCAGTGATGAGGCGCCTGCTTCTTTGAGCTCTACGGCAACCGATACAACATGTTCGGCAAATGATGTTTCGGCCAATGCCTTGGTTATTGTATTTTGGAGGGTTGTTGGGATGCTGTTGTTGCTTATTGCCTGATGCGAGTACCCAACACCAAATTGACTGGTAATGGCGAAGGTATCCCCTCGCGAAAGATTGTCGAATGTCATGTTGTAAAAGTCTGCGGCTGGAAATGTGGTTTTAGTGCCAGTCAGGTTTTGTAAGTGGATGAGTTCTGTCGTTAGTTCTATTACTTCCAGCAGTTTGCCATCTGGCAAAAGAATGTAATCGCCTTTTGATGCGGGAAACCACAACTCTTTGCCCGCAGGCCGTGAAACCATTTCAAGCATGCTGCTCAGCGGAAGTCGGATAACGCCTGTTAGCTCCGGGTTGTGTAACACAGAATAAATATTTAACGAGACCACCTGGAAGGGCAGGCCGTTGTACACAATACGTTCGTCTTCGCGTACGGCTCCAAAGTTCAGTAATAGTTTGGCTTCCGAAATAAACCTTGGAAATGTGTGACGTAGCCCCAGCACCGTAGCAGCTGCAATCAGAAAAGCAATGCCGAGTAGCAATACATCACCTCGAATATAGAGCACAACAATAACAGCTATCATCATGAGCAGCACGGTGAGTATATTAAACACATACTGTACTATTCTCTGGCGGGTTCGATAGCGTTTTACGGCTTCGCCGGATGTTTTGGTTAGCATTATTTTAGATAGCAACTTGGCTATAAACCACACCATAAAAGCAGCTGCCACGGCAAGTAGAATTGTCAGACCTCGACCAGTAATAAACCCGACAATACCTGCTTTGAAATTCTCCCAATAGTTGCCGTCGTTTTTTTGTAAATTCGCAAGCCGAACTATCGCAACGCGTAATCTACGCTCTAGCTCCTGATGTCTGCCTGTCCAGGTAGTTTGAAGTGCCTTTAGTGATTTCTTTGTAGATTCATCACCGGTTACAGAAATGCTATGGTCGATAGAACTCAAAGCCCGGCTAGCTGCGATTATTTGTACTCTTGTCGTACCAATTCTGGTTCGAAGTGCTTCCATTTTCCGTGGTTTTTCTGTTAATGATTGTAGGTTTCGAACGATGGGCATGATGACCTGAGTCATCTCTGTTTGAATATCGAAGCTGGTATCTTCATTATTGAACAAACCTAAATCTATAGAACCAACAGCAATTTGTTCAAAAGAATTGCGTAGTTCAATTATTTCTGCATTGATATTCTGCAAATCGTTCTCCATATCAGCCACATCAGCTGGCAGACCAGAGATAATTTTTTCTCTGAGTTGTGCACGTTCGAGAAGTTTGGCTTCAAGCACTGATTGCACTACTTTGAGTTGGGCGCCTTGATCATTGGTGGGACGTTCAGTACTTTGCGAGGCTGCTGTTGCGGCATGCAATACGATTAGCAAGATAACAATGGTGCGCAATGTTGCTTTCAGATACATAGTGATAATGTACTCAGCCGGTTTTACCGGGCAATTGATGGGTTTTACGACTTCGCGCCTATTGAAACATTTGCGGGAAACTTGTATTTCTACGCGATATAACTTGAACTAATAGGGGTATAGAAAACACTAATTGCCTACAGCGCTGGTTTAAATTTATCCTTAATACTCAAACACTTATTCACGATATAAATGCCGATACAAGTGATTTTGTGAACTCCAAATGTATTTTTGAAGATACAGTGTAAAGTGAACTTTAGTGGTCACACTTATTCTAATTCTTTAAACGCAGATCGGCAAAGGGAGAGTCACTATGGTTTATCACGCAGAGACTGTTTCATCGAAACGCAATCCCCAGGGTAACGCCTACACAGGTGCTTATAAGGGTAACCACGGCAGTACCCTTCAGGGTTTTTTGAAGCATAGGTCGGAATGGAATGAAAATACCGCATCCATTATTGCTGAACGTGACGGCCTAACACTAACTGAAAAACACTGGGACGTCATTCATTTTCTACGTACAGAATTTTACGTCAACAACGGGAACCTTCCATTGACAGCTGATATTGAGCGCCTTATGAAACGTGAGGAGGAACGGGAATGGGAGAATCCTCCCTCGTACTCCGAATTGACTACAATGTTCCCAGGCGGCTTAATCACACAGGGAGCTAAAATTGCCGGATGTTTAACCATGCAAACGGTTGGAGATTTTCTGAAGGTCAAAGGTGATGTGGTGTGGTCAATCAAACCGGACGATGCCGTTATTGATGCGCTCAAGTTAATGTCCGAAAAAAACATTGGCGCACTAATGGTGTTAGACAATAAAAAGCTCGTTGGTATTGTATCCGAGCGTGACTTTACACGTGATATCGTTCTACGGGATCGATCACCCGTCGATACCAAAGTCAAAGAAATAATGTCTGATAAGGTGGTTTCTGTTGAGCCTGCAGATACATTAGAGCAGTGCATGACACTGATGACAGAACGAAAGTTTCGCCATCTACCAGTGCTTGATCACGATCAGTTGGCAGGCGTGTTATCGATGCCGGATTTGGTCGGAATTATCGTCGAACAGCAACAGTTCACCATTTCTCAGCTGGAAGATCGTACCAGCAAAAACTAAATACTTTATTGGCCGGTTAGTCACGACAGACAGTTCGCAAGGGCCTCAGTTAAAAGTTTATCGCGTTGCACGATAGGGTTTCCGGTGGCAGTTACCGGATACATGGAAAAGTCAGTACTAAAACCGTCACCGTTTAACCATGTATTGGCAAGCGTCTCGTTTGACGCTTCGTAGTGTTTATAAAATGCTTCCACTTCAGATCGAGCCGGCCGTATAGTCCCGTATTCGTCTTTCAAAGAATGCACTTCACGTATTAATTGTTGTCGGACTGCATTCTTTTCAATGCCGTTAAGTCTGGTGTCGTTGTTAGTGATTTGGTTGAACTCAATTAAAACCTGCAATGCTGAGTAGGAAAGCCGTTCGTTAGATGTGTGGTATTTCATTTTTGTAAGATCGTGCTTTGTATCATCCAGTCCAATTTGAGACTCGAAATCTTTGGTTACATCACCGTTTTTTAATTTTTTTGAATCAAAAATAATCGGCTTGATATTCTCCGTTCCAAATACCTTAGACCATCTATGTGCAAGCGCCAGATAATCGTAGTAAGGGGTGATTTTGCTTATTGCTGGAAAATCAAGTGTAGAACAGCGCCCACCTTGCACGGCTGTATTGTAGGCGCTTAAAGCAAGCTGGTCTTGCCTGCGAATATAGAATAAAACACTTACTTGCTCGTACAAAGTATCCAGGTATGATTTCAAAGACTGAATATCGCTTTCGTTATGCACTCTTGAATGGAAGTGTTCGGAAGAATAAACAACTTTCGAATCTGCTTTAGTTTGTTGGAATTTTTTTATTGCTTCCGAGTGACTCGATGAGAATCGTGCTTTCCACTGCTCGTATTGCTGATGATCATCAACCGAAAAATCTATCGTTTTTTTATCCAGTGAAGCAAGATTTTCGTTTAATACAGAATTTGTGAAAAGCACTAAGCGAAAGTTACTGATAAGCCCGCATGTTTCATAGGGGAAGAGTATCCCGTGATGCTCAGTGTGTTCAGCAGAATTATGCAGCAGGTAATTTTGGATGGCAGTACTGCCGGTTTTCTCAGTACCTATGTGTAGTATTGCTTCGTGCATCAGGATTAAGTTGCTTTCAGGCTGGCAGGCCACCACTGGTGTGCGAGCACGTATGCATCAGCTCGCTGTCAGGTCTATCGCAAAAAAGCTGCCAAAACGGGCATTATCCAAATAACGTATCGTCGATTTGACCTTGTTATGCGCTCGGCGCCGCTGATTGGTTTGCCGCGGCACGGGCACGGCGTTTATGTTTGCGAATAGTCCGGATTGCACTGACCTTTGCACCGAGCACAAGCAAGCAAGGAGTCAGAAACAGTGTCAGCAGGGTTGTGAATGCCAGGCCACCGGCGATCGCGCTTGCTAACTGTGTCCACCATTGGGTAGAGGGTGCGCCAAAGGATATTTCCCTGGAGAAAAAATTGATGTTCATCGATAGCACCATCGGCATCAAACCAAGAATGGTGGTAAGGGCTGTCAGGAACACTGGACGTGCACGAACAGAGCCTGTGAGCATGGCTGCATCGAATGCAGATGAGCCTGCATCCCGAAATTTGTTGTAAGTATCAATCAATACAATATTGTTGTTAACCACAATACCTGCAAGCGCAATGATGCCAATGCCGACCATGACTATGCCAAACGTCTGACCGGTTACCAATAGTCCAATCAAAACACCGGAAGTTGAAAAAATAATAGCGCTAAGCACAAGGATTGCCTGATACAAACTATTAAACTGCGTTACCAGAATAATCATCATAAAGAATATGGCTGATACGAATGCGGTTATCAGAAAAACCACCGCTTCTTGTTGCTCTGCAGCTTCGCCCTTGAATTTTACTGACACGTCCGGGTCGACCGGACCTGCCAGTAATTTTTTCTCCAGTTCTTTTTTCTGCGTATCGGGCAAAAAACCTTCGGCAACATCGGCTTGAATGGTAATAACGCGCTTACCGTCTACGCGATTGATTACACCGGTTTTCTGAGCTGGCTCGAGCGTTACAAAATTTGAAATAGGCACCAAGCCTTGATTGGTTAATACACGAAGATCGCTAATTTGATCGAGATTACGCTGTGCGACTGGGTAGCGCATACGAATATCAAGCTCATCAGTCGCATCATCGGGCCGGTAGCCAGCCACACGAATCCCGGACGTGATCAGTTGAACGGCATTACCGATAAGCGCAATGTTGGCGCCGTACTGTGCAGCTTGCTTACGATCAACATTCAATCGCCACTCAATGCCAGGTAGCGGACGGTTGTCTTCAATACCTGCAAATCCTCCCACTTGAGTCATTTGGTCACGAATATAGTCAACGGCTGCATAGCGCTTTTCTGTGCTTGATGCACTCACCTGAATGTTGATCGGCTTGCCACCACCATCCGGACCACCTTCATTTTTTAAAAATTCGATTTGCACGCCAGCGATATCGGTTACCATCGCTTCCATATCAGCAATTAAATCCACCGCTTTAGCTCTTTTATTCCAGTCTTTAAGCTCCAGCGATATGTTGCCAATAACATCACCACCGCCACCTTCTTCTTGTGAGCCACCACCGGTGCGGGTATACACCGATTTGAAAGCGTCATTGCCGATCAACAGATTTTCAACACGCCGCAGGATTTTGTCTTGTTCGTAGATTGATAAATCACCACGCGCATGCACTTTTGCGATAAGAGATTCTGGTTCGATATCGGGAAAGAACTCGACACCTTTGCCAACTGCACCGTAGACCACATAGCTCAATACGGTAAACAGTAGAACGGCCACCAAGGTAATAGCTGGAAAGCGTAATAGCTTGTGCAACACTCTCAGGTAGCGACCGCGAGCACCGCTGTTCGACGCATCGAGAATATCCTGCGCCACAATGTGACTGGTTTCGTTCGACCCGTCAGGGTTTGCAAGAACTCTCTGGAGCTGGGCACGCTTAGGGTTGTTGGTGTTATTGTTAGTGGCATCCAAGCGCTCTGGTTTTCGACCTATTATCTTGCCAATAACAGGTAAAAACAAAAGTGCCATAGCTAACGAGGCCAACAGGCAAGAGATAACGGTGATTGGCATATAGCGCATGAATTGCCCAATAAGACCAGGCCAGAACAACAGTGGTGCGAACACCGCAAGCGTTGTGAAAGTCGATGCAATGATGGGCCAGGCCATGCGTTTCGACGCATTCGCATAGGCATCGGGTTTAGACATACCCTGACTCAGGTTTCTATCGGCAAGCTCGGACACGATAATGGCGCCATCGACCAGCATACCCACCACCAGAATCAGGCTGAACAGCACGATAACGTTCATGGTATGGCCCATGGTGTAAATGACCATAATCCCTGTCAAAAATGAGCCGGGAATAGCAAAGCCAACCAAAATCGATGAGCGAATACCCAATGCTGCCATGATGACGATCATGACCAGAATCACGCCCGAGACCACGTTGTTTTGTAAGTCTCCGAGCATCTCTTTGGTCTGCTTGGATTTATCCTGATGAAATCCAATTTCCAGCGTTTTTGGCAAAAGCTTCTGTTTTTCTTCGATTGTGGCGCGAACATCGTCAATGGTTTCTATGATGTTCGCGCCCAGACGCTTACTGATTTCCAGTACAAGCGTAGGCTGGCCATCGAGTCTGGCAAAGCTGTGAGGATCTTTGAAAGTTCGTCTGATGTTGGACACATCTTGCAAAACCACCACGGCATCGTCGGTGACTTTGACCGGCATGTTCATAACATCATTAATGTTCTCAATGATACCGGGTACTTTCAGCACCATACGACCGGCGCCAGTATCAATTGCCCCGGCAGCCACCAGCAAATTATTATTGCTGACCAAACTAAAAAGTGAATTGAAGTCGACTTGATAGGTTTCCATTATGTTTGGGTCAACTTCAAT
The DNA here is from genome assembly GCA_964437945.1 of uncultured Granulosicoccaceae bacterium. Taxonomy (GTDB): domain Bacteria; phylum Pseudomonadota; class Gammaproteobacteria; order Granulosicoccales; family Granulosicoccaceae; genus Granulosicoccus. The sequence goes on along the minus strand of CAYTJF010000170.1, from coordinate 5,550 downwards.
CTCTAATACTTCTTCTCGCTCGCCAGCAATATCGGCTTCCAACACACCGGGCAGGGCTTCAAGTGAGTCTTTTAGTTCGCGCGCAATTTTTATCAGCGTGCGCTCTGGAATCGGACCTGACAGGCTGATGTTCAGCACCGGAAACAGCGCTATATTAATTTCGTTTACAGTTGGCTCATCCGTGTTGGCCGGTAGCGTGGATTTGGCCGCATCCACTTTTTCGCGCACATCGAGTAAGGCCTGATCACCATCAAAGCCTGCATCAAATTCCAGTAAAACCGACGCATGGCCTTCACTGGCGGTGCTGCGCATTTCTTTAATGCCGGTAATGCTTTGCAGTTCTTTTTCCATTGGACGAACCAGCAATCGCTCGGCGTCCTCTGGAGAGATGCCGTCGTGACTCATGGACACGTACATGATCGGAATGGGCACATCAGGTTCCGACTCTTTTGGAATATTGTTATAGGCAACAATGCCTGCTGCTACCAAAAAAATCAGCAGCATTAAAACAGTGCGACTCCGGTCAAACGCTGCGCTGATCAGTGCGTGCATTTAACTGGCCTCTTTAGATGCGTCTGTTGCTGCAACGGGGTCAACGGTTTGGCCTGGATTGACGAATCCCTGTCCAAGCGTAATGACCCGACTGCCATCAGGAATGCCGGTAACCCAGGCACCGTCCAATGATGAGCTGACAAGCTTTATTGGTGTGAACACCACTTGTTGATTTTCATCAATGATTTTTACGCCGATGTCGCCCGAGTCACCCAGAGAAAGCGCTGACGGTGAGAGGAAAACCGCTTCAACCTGTTCTACCGGCACAATCATCGATGCGCTAACCCCTGCGGCATATTTGCCGTCGACGTTATCGACCTCAGCCTCAACGGTAAAACTGCGCGAGGCGCTATCGGCCACTGACGATATATAGGTAAGTTTGCCCGGTAGCACATCGCCGGTAATGAGTTTTACCTCGATCGTCTTACCCAATTTGAGTTGAGCAAGTGTCTGTTGTGAGACTTGTGCAGAGACAGTGAAGCCACTGTTATCAACAATTTCGGCAATTATGTCGCCGCGATCAATCATTTCACCCACTTCCACAGGCACGTCGTTAATAATGCCTGCAAAGGGCGCGCTGATTCTTGTGTAGGCAATGTCACGCAGGACGCGGTCCAGCTGTGCTCGGGCGGCTGCAAGTGCTGCCTGAGATTGTTCGAGTTGCAGTTGCGATTGCAGGCCTTTTTGACGTAACGAGCTGGCCGCTTTTTGTTGGCTGGCAGCTGTGCTCACCTGTGCCTCTGCCTCTTGTAAATCGGATTGGCGGCCAGCGAGTGACAACTTCAGGATAGCGTCTGCCTTGTTCACTGGTTGACCTTTGTTAACCGAGATAACTTCGACAGTGCTGCTGGTTTCGGCGCGTATTTGCAGATGTCGCTTAGGTTCCAGCTGCCCTTGTAATACTATGTCACGAGATTTCGGCGAAAGCTGAACATCTATATACTCTACCTTCATTGGCGAGGCAGTATCTTGTTGGGCGGTTGTTGCTTCCGATTCAGAAGAATTTGATGAAAACGCGCCGCTTGCCATCCATAGTGCCAAAGCCAGCACCAACATGCCAGCTGCGACATAAGAGAATTTCATGAATCTGTTCGCTCCGTTAGACTGCATGCTTTATGACAGTATATATGGCCGTTGGCGCTTTTTTTGTAGGTGTTTTTGAGTAAATGCTTCATATGCGTAATGAAATTGATGACGTCTAAGAGATTCATACTGCTTTTTGCCACTCTGGCAACGCTATTGGGCTGTTCGACGCCAACGACTCGACTCAACGAATTGGCTAAAAGTCATGATTTCAATCGATCAGTTGTGAATACGCATGGTTTTGACCATTTGGTGTACACAAGTAACCTGACTAACGCAAAAAGCGTGCTGCATGTGTATCTGGAGGGCGACGGCAGTCCCTGGAAATACCGAGTTATTACCATGCCCGACCCGACACCGCGTCATCCGCTGGCTTTGCGCCTCATGGCACATGATTCCGCAGCAAGCGCTTACGTCGGCAGGCCGTGTTACAACGGTACCTCAAAAGACCCAGGTTGTGACGCTTCTATGTGGACTTCGGCGCGCTACTCCCCCAAAGTGGTGCGTAGTATGGCAGCCGTTATCCAACAGTTGGTCGAGCAGCATGATGTTAATGAAGTGAAACTGATCGGGCATAGCGGTGGTGGCACTCTGGCGATGCTCATAGCCCCAAGAATTAAGCAGGTAAGTCAGGTTGTCACCATCGCTGCTAATCTGGACACATTGGCCTGGACTGAGCATCACGGCTATTCAAGACTTTACACCTCCTTAAACCCGACCGAGCAACCTGCGTTATCACAACGAATTTCACAATGGCATTTTGTCGGTGGCCAGGATTCAGTTGTGCCACCTGCTCTGGTTAAGAGTTACATCAGAGATCAGGAAAATGCGCTTGGCGTTTCTATCAACAACTTTTCTCACAGTTGTTGTTGGGAGCGGGTCTGGGAGCAAGTAACAAAGGGAATCAGATCCTCGGCTACCGGTTTGTTGCCAGGTGAGCGTTTTAAAATGCCTGCCCGTTAATGCTGCGCACTAGTTTTGCAACGACTGCAAAAATGATGAGCTAGCTTACAATCTAAAGTGCGCGAATAAGCTCTGCCGGATAATCACTGAAAACGCCATTAACGCCGAATGCCAGCAATTTGCGTGCTTCATCGACCTCGTTAACCGTAAAACAATAAAGTCCCAGACCAGAATCAATGATGTCTTTTGCCTGGTTTTCTTCAAGCAGACGGGCGGATGTGTGCAAATTACGGCATTGCAGCAGTTGTGTTTGGTGATGCCAGTCATCGGGTACTGCGCCAACAATCAACGCGCGAGCAGCACCGGGCAATGCATCTCTGGCCGCGGCTAAAGATTCCTTGCTAAAACTGGATAATACCAGCGGCAAATCGACGGGCCATGAGCCACGTACTGCATCGCAAATGGCCAGTGCTGTTTGCTCTTCCAGTCCCGGGGATGGCTTAATCTCCAGATTCAAACCCATTTGCAAATTGCTTAGTAAGGCAATGGCGGCACTCAAGCGTGGTAAAGGTTCGCCAGAATACGCTGACATACCGGCATCGGCGACTAACTTGTCGAGCGTTGCCGCATCATGAGCGCATAGCTGGCCTGACCCGTTAGTGCATCGGTCAAGACGGTCATCGTGATGTACGAAAGGAATGTTGTCGCTGCTAATGGATGCATCTAACTCAACGCATTTGGCGCCACCTTCGTGAGCCAGCGAAATCGCTGCCAGCGTATTCTCTGGCGCGCTGCCTGATGCGCCTCTGTGGGCAATTACCTTGGCAAGCAGTGCCGGTTCTGTCATTGCTTGGAATTTCCAGAATCTGATTGTTGGCCTGGTAGCTTAACCTGATATTGACTGGTTTGGTTATTCGATAATAATTTTTGGCGTATTCGCTCGTATTCGTGGTAGTCAACGGCGTAGCTTCTTGCGCAAAAGGCATTGGGTTCATTAACGCGGCAATCGTGCTTTCGCAGTGCCTGATAGGTAATCTTCTTTACATTAATTTGAGTACAGCTTTGAACCAGAGACATTAAAAAACAGATCATGAACACAATAAAAAACTTTGAAAACATAATAACTTCGCCGGGCCTTTATCAACTCTTCCGAGCAAGTACATCTTGATCGGGCTGAGGAGTATAGGAGGCCATTCCGGGCTTTGCTGCCCGGATCAATGGTTAATTTAGTATCATTTATTGTACGACCCGTTTATTGCGCAATGGTGGTATTTTGCCTGACGCTCATGTCGCATAATGGGTGTCAGCAAAGCAGTGCGTCGTCCAGAAACTGACTCGTGCGTAACACTTGATACACTGGCAATCTTCATTCAATTCAATCGACCACCATGTTGCTGCCCAAGTATTCAAAAGTAGAGCTGAACCCAGAACTTCAGGCTCGTCTGCTGGCCACGGCTTTGCGAGCAGCAGATGCTGCATCTGTGCCAACCATGGCCAATTTCCGGCAAAATCTGGATGTTGAGAATAAGGAGCAACCCGGTAGCTTCGACCCGGTAACCATTGCTGACCGACAGGCCGAGCAAGTTATTAAAAAGGTCGTGCTCGATGAGTTTCCAGAGCACGGTTTTTTTGGTGAAGAAAGTGAACGACGAATTTGTACAGATCAACCATTGTGGATAGTCGATCCTATCGATGGCACCCGTGCTTACATAACCGGTATGCCCTTGTGGGGAACACTGGTTAGTGTGTACGATGGAAATGATGTCGTGATTGGCGTGCTTGAACAACCGGTACTGCAGGAACGATTTATTGCTACCGACTTTTCCACATCAGGCCCCGATTCAGCAACCAAAATAGCGCTTGGATCTGGAAGCACTGGTGCTCGCACTTCAGAGTTACTGACACCACAAAGTCGACGCTCGTTGTCGACCAGCAAGACGCAGCTGTTAAGTAATGCGATTACACAGACAACGACGCCGGATTTTTTTATCGATTCTGGTCACGACGATGTTTTGGATCGAATAAAAAATGCTGTTTCCATGGTCCGCTATGGCGGTGATTGTTATTGTTACGCGCTACTGGCAATGGGATTTGTTGATATCGTTATCGAAACTGGGCTTGCCCCTTACGACATAGCCGCGCTCATCCCCATTGTTCAAGGAGCTGGTGGTATTGTCACCAACTGGGATGGAGACACGGCGGTGTCTGGTGGTTCAGTGTTGGCTTGTGCAAATAGACAATTACACGAGCAGGTATTAGCACTGATTCGTTGAACACACAGTTTGTACAAGAAAGTTTGAACAGGCAGGTTCAGCGAATCGTAAGGACAAACCCATCGCTGGTCGTTCCACCGTTGCCATCATTAGCAAATACGCGAATGAGTGAATTACCGCGATTATCTGCGGTCGCCGTTCCATAGATCACGCCATCAGGACTTATTTCAACACCCTCAGGTAGAGCCGTAGATGAAAAGGTCAAATGATCTTGATCGCGGTCGCCGAAAAAGCCGGTAATATCGTAGCTAAATTGATTTCTGACCGTTCTGTTATTGATGTCGTCAGCGTAAGGTTGAGTGTTGCTACCGTCGCTGCGTACGATATTCAAATAAAAATGAGTGTCCACTGTAGCGATCGAGTCTGATGCTGTTAGCGTCACAAAATAGCGACCACTATCGCTATCTGTCGGAATGCCTCTCAACAGCCCTTCGCTGGTTAAATAAATATTTCCAGACTCCGGTAATGAACCATCCTGAGCAATAAAAGTCAGCGAGTCAAATTCTGCGTCATTAAAGTAAAAGCTTAAATTAAACAGCGTAATATCCTGATCCTGATCCTGATCGGTGATTGTTGCCTGAATTTCAGGCAGCTCAGTAATGAGCACCGGTGCGGTATTGATAGCGGATATCTGGATGCTGACGGTCGCCGTGCTTGTATTGGAACCATCACTGACAGAGTAGACGAATCGATCGCTTATCGAGCCGTTTTTAGACAAAGGGGCGTTAGTTTGTGGCTC
>CAYTJF010000169.1:5658-13404 GCA_964437945.1 uncultured Granulosicoccaceae bacterium | reverse complement strand
AACGTGAAACCGACGATGAACTCAAAGGTGTTATGGATGCGCTGCAAGATCGCACCGAAGTGGTTCAATCTGATGTTGACGATATTGTTGCCATTGCAGACCCTTACAACGGATTTAACCGAACCTTGCAGGGTTCGCTGTTTGTCCTCCCGGTTCTGGCGGCATGTGGTGTGCAAGCCTATTCACACGGTGTTGAATTAGGCGGGCCAAAGTTTGGTGTTACGCATCACACCACTCTTAAAGCGCTGGGTGGTGACCCACTGCGTAGCACAAGCACAGTTGCCGAACGCTTGGCAGACCCTGATATTGGCTGGAGCTACCTCGATCAACGCATAATGTGCCCAGCGCTGCATCAACTTAACGAATTGCGTGCGCGCATTGTCAAACGACCGGTACTCAGTACAACAGAGGTTCTTGTATTTCCTATCAAGGCAAAGAATAAAACACATTTAATAACAGGCTACGTACACAAACCGTACCGCGATACTTATTGCATGCTGGCTCGACACGTTGGCTACGATTCACTGCTACTGGTACGTGGCACGGAAGGGGGCATCATCCCGTCTTTTCGCGCTCCGGTACACGTTATTCGATTTGCCGACGGTGTGGTTCATAACGACGGTGTTAACTACCAGGAACTCGATCTGGAACTGACTGAAATGGATTTACTACGTGAGTATCGTGCAGCAGACATTCCGGAAGACCTGCCACTAGCCAATAAAGATAAACACCCGGTCGGCATGAAATGGGATATCGATGCACTCTCCGCACTTTGTGCAGAACAAGGACGAGAGGCACTGTCAGGCAAAAGCGGCCCGCTACTCGACGCAGCTGTACTCGGTGCTGCGCTGGTGATGTGGCACACTGGCAAAGAGAAAAATCTTACCCAGGCTGCCAACAAGGCTCGTGCCGTTATTGCCTCTGGAGAAGCATTGCAACGCCTCAATGCTGGTCTATAGTTGCAGCGCAAGAACACACATCGGCGTTGATAAATACACATGGAATCTTCCGATATCATTTTTATAACCGATTTGCGTGCCGATGCCATTATCGGTATTTATGAAAAAGAGCGAACGGTTAAACAAACCATCAGTGTTGATTTAGAGTTGAGTACCTCTGTTAAGCGAACCGCGAAAACAGATAACGTGGATGATACGCTCAACTACAAGTTGTTATCCAAACGGGTCGAGGCTTATATCCAACAGAGTGAGTTCCAGTTAATTGAAACCCTGGCAGAACGTTTGGCGCAAATGATCATGAGTGAATTCGATATCCCCTGGTTGAAACTAACCTTGCATAAAGTCGGTGCTTTGAGCAATTCAGGCGATGTTGGCGTGCGTATAATCAGGGGATCGTCAGAGTTTGGGCAATCACCTGAATAAATATGGCAAGCATTTTATTAAGTATTGGCAGCAACATTGAACCAGAATTCCATTTTCAGCAATGTGCCATAGCACTTACGAAAAAATTCAACAATCCCGTTTGGTCACCTGTTTATCGCTCAGTTGCCGTGGGTATGGATGGAAATGATTTTCTGAATGCCGTGGTATTGGCAAACACCGATCAAACTATCGACTTAATCATTGAGCTGCTGAAAAATATCGAACATGAACACGGACGCGTTCGCAGCGCGAATAAATTTGCCAGTAGAACACTCGATGTTGATTTGTTGTTATATGACGATATCGTTTTGGATGCGGAAAACATAACACTACCCAGAACCGAGATTACCACCGCAGCTTATGTACTAAGGCCATTGGCAGACCTGATACCAAACAAGTTCCATCCGGTACTTGATAAAACCTATAAAGCATTGCTGGATGACTTAGAGCATGCACAGCCAGAAGTTAAAACAAGTTTGTCATTGGTGAATATAAATCTCGAACAATAAGCTAGATCGATCTACCACCATCCACTTTTACTATTTCTCCGGTTATAAAACCGGCCGCATCACTGGAAAGATAAACAACCAACTGAGCGATGTCTTCGGGTGTGCCCCGGCGACCTAATGGAATCTGTGCCAATTTTTCGCGCTGTTGTTCAGTACTCAACGAATCATCTTCCGGCCACAGAATAGCTCCTGGTGCAATACCGTTAACGCGAATATGTGGTGCTAGTTCCAAAGCTTGTGAGCGCGTCAACATGATTAACGCCGCCTTGGCAGCACTGTAAACAGCATGGTCTTTGTGCGGATCGAATCCGTGTATGTCTACCATATTTACCACTGACCCTTGGGACTTTGCAAGCTCAGCTTGTGCAGCCTGCGTGATAAACAGTGGCGCTGTTACATTGCTGGCCATCAGATCGGTTACGTGTACATCTTCTATGGTGCCCATAGGTGTGGGAAAAAAGCTGGAAGCATTATTGACGACAACATCAAGCCTGCCCCAAGTTTCGATAACCTGGTCTACGCAATACTGCGCTTGTGCTTTAGTGCCTAACCGGGTTGTAACAACGGTTGCTGAATTTGTACGCAACGAATTCAACTGAGAAGACAGCGTTTGAGCTTCAGCCTGCGAATGGTGACAATGGACGACCACGTTGGCACCGGCTTGATGCAAAGCCTTTATGCTTGCCGCACCTAACCGTTTCGCAGCACCTGTAACCAGTGCGACCTTGTTAGTAAGGGCAAAAGTCAAAACTTAGTTCGCTTGTAGTTCGCTTTTAGTTCGCTTTCGTTTCTATCCAGTCGTTATAGCCGTCCACCACACCAGCCTGGGCATGTTCATAACCAGCCGTATAGCCGTCGGTAACCCGCTGTTCTTCGAGTGCAGGATTACCCAGCGCGCCACTAGCCCAACCATGATAGTACTCGTTGCTGACGCCAGCGTCGGCCATCGCCTTAAGTGTGGCGTGATATAGTGATTTGTCCATTATTGCAGTCTAATTGAATCTTTAGCTCAGTCATATATTCCTTTGGAAATACCGTTCAGTCTCGACCAAACAGTCGATTGAAGGATTTGACGTTCTGATCAATGAGCTCTGGGGCATCAATATCGATAACCTGATCGATTACCCACCGATTGGTTTGATCCTCACCCAACAGTATCAGTATCGAATGGCCAAGAAATCGTCGCGCATTATAAGCCAGTTGTCCGTCATTGAAACCAAAGTCTGCGTATTCGCCAAATCGTCGATTTAACAAAGCGATAAATGGTGGCTGATACTGGCCGGGCCCTGCAATATCAGTCAGATTGTCCTGCACCTGCTCAGCTAATTTTCGGCAGATTTCTGAAATAAGCGTTTCGCGCTCACTTTCGCTTAAAAATTCACTACTTAAACGATCTACTAATTGGACCTGAAACGCAAGATACTCGGTAATGACACCAACACGTTGCTGATCGTTGTCGTAGCGAAAGTCTTCTGCGTGTAAATTTATTGCCGTGGTTAGTGCCGTTCGCCATTGTATAAATGCCAACGCGCTAGCCTGATCTTTTAAGGATTTCTCGCTGAGTACCTGACGTTCGCTATTCTCAGGTGTGGAGTTGTGCCAGCGATCTTTTATACGGCGTATGACCATCTTTAATTTCCGTTTTGCTGAGCACAATTTCCAGGCGCGTTCGACAATCGATTTTACACCGGAACTGAACAGGTCGCCAAAGTGTTATTCTAACCTTATGAGCACAACTTGCCGAGTGTATCTGTGCACACTTTGCTGAGAGTATCTGAGCAATCTTTGCGAGTACTAAACTATCTACTATTTGCTAATTAGACAAGTGTAAACGCAAGCGATGAATCATACGTTAACTGAAATCAAACCTGGAACACATATCTATGTTTCCAACCATGTGCTGGACACAGAATTTTGTACCAACGTGATTGATCGCTTTGAACAGGCCACTGATGAACAATACCAGGGACGTGTAGGCCAAAACGAAGTTGAAAAGCTGGATATCAAACGCTCGACTGATCTTGTTATTAGCGGCAAGGCGCACTGGAAGGATGTTGATCGCGCTCTGTTCTCATCGTTAGCAGGAGCGCTGAGTGTCATGCGCTCGCAACACACTTTTTTTCATGGACGATTCAAAGACTATGGCTATGCCATTCAACGCACACAAGCGGGAGAGTATTTTCACTGGCATGTTGATAGTGGCAGTCATTCATTTGCAGACAGACAGTTGGTTGCGATCTGGTACCTAAATGACGTTGAAGGGCCTGGTGGCGATACTGAATTTAAGCATCAAGCCATCAGTGTAAAACCAGAAACTGGAAAGCTGCTTTTGTTTCCACCCTTTTGGACACACGAACACCGTGGCGTAAAGCTTGAACACGGTGTGAAATACATCGCGACAACCTGGGTTCTTTTCGCATGATCAGCCATGCCGGAAAATCTTTATGCTAAGTGAGATCAACAAACTGTTAAGCACGGCTGATCTGGAGAATATTCAATCCCTGATCGACGATGCACAATGGCAATCCGGTAACAGCAGCGCCGGAGCGCATGCACGTGAAATAAAATCCAATGAAGAAATGGATCAATCCTGCAAGAGCTGGACAGCCATTAATCAAATCGTGGTATCGCAACTGTATGCGCATCCAACCTTTCAAAGCATGGTAATACCCTCGAAGGTGTCAGCCGCTTTTATCTCTCGGTGCCAGTCGGGTATGTACTACGGGCAGCATATCGATAACCCGATAATGGGAAACGCCAGCGCCAGATACCGCAGTGATGTAGCGATAACCGTTTTTCTAAGCGACCCTGATAACTACGATGGTGGCGAGTTAAGTATTGAGTCGCGCTTTGGCCAGGTATCGGTCAAACTTCCTGCTGGTAGCGCTGTTGTCTACCCTGCATCAAGCCTGCACGAGGTCACGCCAGTTACTCGAGGTGAGCGGGTTGTGTGCGCGTTGTGGGCACAAAGTATGGTTCGAAATGAGCAGCAAAGAGAATTGCTACACGACCTTGACGAAGTCCGTCAGGCCTTGAATCAAAGTACACCCAATGCATTGGTTACGCAAAAGACGGAACACATATACGCTAACCTGTTAAGGCTTTGGGCTGACGTTTAGGGATAAAAAAAGGCCAACTGAAACCAGCTGGCCTTCTAAATTAACTATCCAGTTCGACAAGTAATCGCAGAATACAACTACCGGCTCTTACCGTACCGAACTAGCAAGGATAGACAGTACTAACTATTAACCGTTAGCTAGTAACGTTGTTTTTGCCCTTCTGTACAATGCCAAGCACAAACAACAAAACAACTGCGCCAATCACTGCCGTGATGATAGATCCAATCAATCCACCACCTGCGCTTAGTCCCAACGCACTAAAAATAATACCACCGAGAAACGCACCGACAATACCAACAATGATATTGGTAACCAAAGAACCACCGGAGTTCATAATCTTACCAGCCAGAAATCCAGCAACAGCGCCCAGCACAAGCCAAATGATAATTCCAACGAGACTCATAACGATCTTCCTTTGCTCTAGTCACCCGGATGGTGACTTTCAATGCCGAAGATCTTACAACGCATTTTGACCGTGCCGGAAGTTGCTAACAATGTGTTACACAAGCCGCCACAGTTGGTTACATTGCACGTGAGTTATACGGTAGAAAAACGCTAATTCTGGTAGTCAAACAGGTCTGATTGTATGATTTTGTTAAAACCACCAATCTGCACCAAGCAGGTTTAATTCTATTTATTGTTATCTGCATTTCCTGTTTTTATGCGCTACACAAGTAGGCAACACATAATCTATTTTGTTGTGACACAGAAATAGCGAGCCACAGAATTGGTGAAATTATTATTACACCTACCCTGTTCGTAAACGTAAGTAGCCGAACTGATCACCCCATCCGTAGCAGAATTTATTGTGGTCGAGGCTAATGTTCCATCGGGATTGTAGCTAAATGACTATGTGAGCAAGCAATTTAATCGTATCGCTTATGGTAACGCCTGCGAGTACCAGCTCGCTGCACGATCACTCCCACAATTTCGCTTAAATCTGATGGGGTTGCTTCACTGCGATACGCATCGTTTAGCGAACATAACTGCCATGATTGATCGTCGATACGGCGAAGTTGGCGGAAATGGTACTGTTCGACTTGTGCACTTTCCGCACCCAGGACGTCTTCTGTAGTTGAGGTAGTCTCAGCACTTTGTGGCCGTTGAGCCAGCACATAGCTACCATCACGGGCGTGACCCGTTGGGTCAATCACAATCATGCAGTGCTTTGCAAACTCAGGCTCCATACTGTCATCGAGTACCTGCAACACGAAGGTTTCCGCTTCAGTACAGGTTGAGGGTTCCAGACGTTGAATATCGTCTGTCGTTTTATTAAAAAACTGAATCTTACTCTCATGCATTGGTGACACTAATAATATAAATCATTCCAGTTTTCTCCACGGGATAACGATGTCGGCAATACCTGCGATCACCGAACCAAATTTTCCACGCTCATCCATATGGTGATACTGCACGCGCATGGCAATGGCGGAACCGAGCATGATACATGCTGTTGCTACAAACGAGCCGAGAGCCAAAGTCGATATTCCAGTTACACCTTGCCCTATCGTGCAGCCAAGCGACAGCACACCGCCAATGCCCATGAGTGCACCGCCAATGAGATGATTGATCATGTCATTACGCTCAGTGAACGTTTCGATTCTGAATGTACGCGACACCATAGCATATGCAAAAGACCCGACGATCAAGCCAAATACGACGGCTATGGCGAAGGTTATCGTTGCACCGGTATAAGTCATTAGATAACTGATCGAGTTACCTATTGGAGCTACAAAACTCAAACCTTCCAACGGCACTGGATCGAAATCGTCATAGCCAATAATGCCAGTGATTACCCAGGCGGCCACAATAACGCCACCAACTACAAAACCTGATAGCAAGTTATCAAAGTTTCCACGCAGCTCTTTTATACTGAATGCCGTACCGATTAATACCAGAGAGACAATACCGGCAATGGTCCAGCGCAAAGCGTTAGTGACCTCTACGTTAATCCAATGCAGGATGGTGCTAGCCAAGCCCTGATCGGCAATACCATGTTCACTCAAATCGATAGATAGCGGTTCTATCAACTCAAGCCGTGCAACACCCAGGATGCCACGTAGCGTCATATAGGCGCTCAGGCCCAACACAATAAACACTACCAACGACTTAAGATTGCCACCGCCAACGCGAACCAGCGTGCGTTGGCCACAACCACCGGCCATAGTCATACCAACGCCGAACATAAGTCCACCAATAATAAATCCACCCAAACCAAACGCTGTTGTGCGATAAATACTCTCGGTTAAATCTATGAGGCCGGTAAGCTCAAGTAATTGCGCGCCGGCGACCGCCACACCCATGGCCAACAACCATGCACCAAAGCGCCCTTTTGCTCCCATGTTGACCCAATCGCTTACCGCCCCCATGGTACAAAAATTAGTTTTATTGACTATCACACCGCACACAAAAGCAAGCGCAAAACCAAGTCCTGCTACGATATGAATATTCGAAAGTTCCATCTGCTGCTTGCCGTTTTACGCTTTGCGTAGACGGTATATAAAACTCTCACCTTCTGTTGTGGATTCCAACAGCTCGTTACCAGTTTGTTTGGCGAACGACTCGAAGTCTTTAACAGAGCCCGGATCGGTTGCTGTGATGCGTAGAATGTCACCAGCTTGAAGTTCTTTGAGTGCCTTTTTCGCTCTCAGTATTGGCATTGGGCAGTTCAGTCCGCTTGTATCAAGATCCTTAGTAAAATCACTCATCGTACTGTTTCTCTTGTAGTGGTTATTT
>CAYTJF010000169.1:3900-5558 GCA_964437945.1 uncultured Granulosicoccaceae bacterium | reverse complement strand
GTGGTTATTTAGCGTTTATCCGGCGGTTATTCAATAGTTTTTCAGTAACTAATCATGTTCGCCCATCGGACGGGCTTGTCTTTTTTCTTTTAACAGTCGCTCGGCCTGTTGCACATCCTGAGCGAACATCATACGGTAGGTGGTTCCCGTTGGAATTTGAGGCCGATTTCGGCACTCTTTGACGATTTTTTTCGCCTCGCGGTAATCGGGCACACTCTGCAGATGTGTTAGCTGCTTAAAAGCGTTAATTTCGAAAATATGATAATCCAAGTAAGGCCACTCGTTTTCGTTTTGTTAAGGTTATTCGTTGTTGCCACTTCGCGATATATCTCTTAGGAGATAGATACCACAAAGTGAATTTACGCCGTTATAAATACTATGTCAGGTTTTTGGACTCACCACGGGTTTTAAGATTCAATGTACCGATATTCTGAGCCGTTTTTTTCTACAGAACCCAATCCCGGGTGAGGTAAATGGAATCCAAGTATCTGCATTTTATCCTGAGCCAGGCGATCAAGCAGTGAAAGCCGTGTCGCTCTGCCAGCCTCTGGATCTTGATCTGAACCTGATGACCAACCCGCTTTCTGGAACGAAATAATCGGATGCGTTAATGCATCTCCTAACACAAGCACACTATTTGAGCCCTGATGTAATGCAAACGATGTGTGTCCTGGCGTATGTCCGTGAGTATCTACCGCTTCTATTCCGGGTAGAACCTCATCACCATAACCGAACAGGTTAATTTGATCTTGCAGTATCGCTAATCTGTTTTTAGCTCCTACTGCGAACGATTTTCGCTCTTCAGGTAACTTATCAATTGTATTGTCGTCCCGCCAGTAGTCCCATTCGGCTTTATTCATGTAAAACGCAGCTTGCGGAAATGCCATTTCATCAAAATCGTCTAAAAGACCCCACAGATGATCAGGATGCGCATGAGTGAAAACCACATCAGTGACATCCGCAGGATCTATTTCAAGTGACTCTAAATCACCGAGCAACTCTCCCGCATTAGGCATAAAATTACTGCCAGCACCTACATCGAATAAAATCAGACGATCACTGGTTCGCCAAAGTGCCAGATTGCAATCCGGTTCAAAATGAGACCCATTCAGATTGTTCGCAACAAGAAACGCTTCTTTTTCGGTTTGATCGATATCATCTGGCAATATCAGACTTGATGGCAACGACAAGTTACCATCAGATAACACGATTAGTTCGCTGCCGCCCAAATCAGTTTTGGTACCCGCGATACTTCGAGTAGAGCATGCCTTTGCAACCAACACGGCGCAGCCTACGGAATTGGAAAGAAATTGCCTTCTAGTGATTGCCATACAATCTTCCCAGTGTTCAAGTTCCGATTTGTTTCTAGACCTGGTAAATTTGCTTATTGCTCGCTAAAGAAGGTTGCTAACGCCGCTATTTCTTCGTTACCTAGCGCAGCCGTTACACCCTGCATAACTTCATTTTCACGTTGTTGATTTTTATATTCAAGTAGCGCGCTGGCCAGGTAGTCTTTCGTTTTTGCATGAATCTGTGGGATTGAGCCATCACCACCATCGGGTATGTGACAGGTTAAACACTCCCCTCCAAGATAGGCGCCATATTCTTTATCCGCTTCAATAGCCAATACTGCCGCCAGTTGCCCAGCGTTCTTCTCG
>CAYTJF010000169.1:0-3800 GCA_964437945.1 uncultured Granulosicoccaceae bacterium | reverse complement strand
ATCAGCGTTTTTAGTCGTCTCATTAGCAAAAGCAGCAATCGCTACCCAGATCAATGTAACCGCTATAATAGGTAATGAATATTTAATCATGGTTGGGAATCACATCCAAAGTGTTTGCTCATCGAGGCTAACGAGGCACAATCATCACTACCAACTGTAAGCCCTTTTTTTAAAAAAGCGCGCGTCGTCAAGTGCTCGTTACCTCTCAATCATTGTTTTTCATCGGCCGCAACCAGCTACTAATCCATGCCCGTTACTTTTACCGCATCGTTTTTAGCAATATTGATTGTTTCCTGGCCGGTGATATAAGTCTCCATCAAATCATAAATGGCTGGACCTTCAACATCTTCATTGACTGACGCCCAACCTGCAACAACATAATTGCGATTCGGATCGATAGGTTCGCCAGTGGCCAATAGAGTCATATCACCAATACGAGACCCCATCACCTCTTTTGGTGCACAGGTATAACCCATACCACCGACTCGTACCATATCTCCACCTTGCTGAAAAAATGGATCTGGGTTGAACAGGTTATCGCATACATCTTCAAGAATTTCCTTGATGCGCTGACCGGTAAATTCCAGGCGATAGACAGATGGGTAAGACATGGCTGTTTGGTTATACAGATCATCTATAGTGATATCCTGACCCGGCAGGTTGGTTGATCCCCACCGAAAACCGGGGCTGAAGGAGAGCTCAGCATCGCGCTCTTCAATCATACCCTGACAAATCAGGTCATCCCAGGTGCCGTTGAAATTACCTCGACGATACAACATACCAGTTGTTTTTCCAATTACGCGCTGTAGCTCTTTTTCATACGGGGCTCGCACCTGATCAATTTTTTCTGACATGGTTTTATCAGGCGTTATGACATCAGAGAAAACCGGTATCAGCGAAGATGAATAGTTGCTGATGCGACCGTTGCTAACCTCAAGATCGATGCGACCCAGATACTTGCCGTGCGACCCTGATGACATCACCAAGGTGTTCCCGATGTTCAGTGCCTCTGGAACAGCATCGTGTGTGTGGCCTGTCAAGATCACATCGATACCGTCGACCACAGTGGCCAGTTTCTGGTCGACATCGAACCCGTTGTGCGATAGCAAAACGACTACCTGGGCACCGTCCGCCCGGGCAGCGTTAACGTTTTCCTGCAAAACTTCCGCTCGAATACCAAACGACCATTCGGGAAACATCCAGCGCGGATTGGCAATCGGGGTATAAGGCATAGCTTGACCAATAACGGCTACTCGCGTATCGCCTCTATCGTAAAAGGCTGTGCTCTCAAATACAGGCTCTTCCCAATCTGTATCAACGATATTGCCGGCCAGAAAAGGGAATGCGATAGCGTCAACAATCTCCATTACGCGATCAGCGCCTAGCGTGAATTCCCAATGGCCGACCATGGCATCAGGCTTTAACAATGCCATGCAATCGATCATGTCCTGGCCGTGCGTTTTAAGTGCAGTGTATGAACCTTGCCATGTATCACCACCATCCAGCAACAACACATTATTGTCGCCCCGCTCCGCACGAATCGCATTGACTAGTGTCGCTGTCCGGTCCAGTCCACCCAACCTGCCATATGTGCGTGCCAGATCGACGTAGTCGACCATGGTATGTGCATAAGCCAATGCACTGCCGCGCTCAAGATTAAAGTGTTTAAGAAATGATTCGCCGACCAAATGAGGTGGAATGCCTTCGAACGCGCCAACACCATAATTTTCAGATGGAGGACGAAAATAGATCGGTTTTAACTGTGCATGAATATCGGTGATATGCAGCAGCGTTAAATTGCCAGTGCTATTAAAACTGAGTAGATCGTCTTGTGTGAGAGTTTGAGTTGCAGCGGCTCTGGTGAGACCACCGGAATAACCGGTGGCCGCTGCAACAATCGCGGCAAACTGCAGAAAGTCTCTTCGAGTAGTCATTCTACTTTACCGTAGCCGCCTGTCTAATAATAAAGAGGCTACAAAACACAACTAAGTAAAACTGTCGCTAATTAAAATTCAAGGTTACTGTCGTACCGCAGGAGTCTCCACCGATAGGCCAGTACCACGCCACGTTGTATACACTTCAAGACCCATCAACGTGTCCGAGAAAGCGTCAGGAAATTCGGCTCGTGTATCGCGTATGCAACCTCGAAAACGATTGTGCAACGAGATTAACTTGTTCTGCTTGAGACGGTAGGTTGGAAAGCCATTAACACTACCCTGACTAAGGTGATCAGCGCGAATGTATTTACCATTATTCTGCTCGTGGCAAGACGCACACGACAGATTCAGCTGACCAGTACGACGGTAATAGGTCTCTTTACCTTGCTCCCACCACTTTTGCATTTCGCCTTCTGAAAGATCGATCCCTACAGGTATGCCCAAAGACTGATGCTTTATATAAGCGGTTAGTGGCTTTTGTCCACCCTTGTCAAACTCATAAGCTTCAGCGCCCATGTTTTCCACACGGCACTTATTGATGCGTAATTCAACGTTAATTGGTTTGCCAGATTCTTCATCCCACTTTGGATAAGCTGCACCAACACCTTTCATAGAGACGGCTGCATCATCATGACAACTGGCGCACGATTTTCCTTCCGTGCCTTCAACCGTATTCCAGATTTCCTCGCCCTGTTCTACACCCAGCATTCCAGGATTCTGGAATGAATCTGCTTCCAGTGCTCGTGTTTCAGGTGTTCGATAGTGCCAGCCCGAAATAACTTCTGAAAACGGGTGACCCTCGGGAGCCGCAGCTTTTGTGACCATTTCAAGCTCGTCATCGATAACCAGCTTATCGTCAACAGGCTCCGCATGCGCTACAAACGATGCACAAGCTAATATGGTTGTGGCAAGCAAGCTACCGGTTAATAGCGATTTTTTCACGAACACCTCCAATTGATGCGAGCCTGCCAGCAATGCATATAATTGCTTTTAGGCACTTATTGTTTGCCTTATTCTTTGTTAGTTGCGATCAGGATACTTCGATATCTTTCTCAGTTTCTATCACAGTGCCTTCGTCATCGGTCCACACAAACTTGAACGTTCCAGATTCTGTAACTTTTGCTCTAAATTCAAAATACGGATTGGCTGCAATAGCCGGATCGATATCGGCAGAGAACACCGTATTACCATTAAATTCACAGGTGAACTTGTTGATAATCATTCGCGGAATGACATTGCCTTCTTTGTCTTTGCGCTGACCGGATTCCATTGTGTGGCTTACCAGCGACTTGATGGTAATTGTATCGCCAGCAGCTGCAGTTTTAGGTACTTTTACACGTGGTTTTGCCATGGTTTTTTGTCTCCTGTCGCTCTAGCCGCCGCAGCCGCCGATGGTTACTTTGACATTGCGGGTATCAGAAAAAACTGACCCGTTGCTCATCTTCGCAACAGCCACAACATTTTGTGTTTTCGCCAGCCGCATGCGCGTGGAGGCTGATGCTTCTCCACTGGCCGGTGAGAAATTAAAGGTGACAACCTGTGGTAGCGGATTACCTTCTGCATAAACAACAACCGATTCTACGTAGTCGTCATCGGTCATCGGGCTATCCACGCTGATCGATATAGGCACACTGTTACCGTTCTCTGCGATCTCAGGTGCAGTAAGCGTTACCGTGCCAGTGCCAACTTCGGCGTCACCGGCATAAGCCTTGATTTCCGCTGCTACTTCTTCAGGTGTGGCTAAAGCCTGTGACGCACCGCCAAACAAACCCACAGTGGCAACGCCTAACGTGCTGCCGAGTAGTTTTCGTCTATTAAAATTCATGGTCGCTCCAGTGATCTATTTTAAGGTGGCAAGATACG
>CAYTJF010000168.1:0-13409 GCA_964437945.1 uncultured Granulosicoccaceae bacterium | reverse complement strand
TAGGGTCATCATTTAAATTAGTGACGTTAATAGTAAAGGGCTTGCTGAATGAGCCCCCGTTGCCATCGTTGGTGGTGATGGTTAATGGAATAGTGGGTTCGGCCTCATGATCGAACTCCACTCCGGTAGCCAGCTGCAGTTGACCAGCAACGATTTCGAATCGCGTATCAGATAACACATAGGTGTGTGTATTGGACACATCCGGATCGCTAGTGGCAATTGTGCCCAGTACATGATTGGGTGTGAGCTCCGGAACTGCCAGAGAACCAGTGAATACGATATCTGTTGGGTTATCGTTCAGGTCGGTCACATTGATGGTAAATGGTTTAGCAAACGAACCGCCGTTACCATCGTTAGCTGTGATGGTTAATGGAATAGTGGGTTCGGCCTCATGATCGAATTCCACCCCGGAGGCCAGTTGAAGTTGACCAGCAACGATTTCAAATCGTGTATCGGAAAGAACGTATGTGTGTGTTGTATCCGCAACATCAGGATCTGATGTGCTGATAGTACCGAGTATATGATTAGGTGTGAGTTCCGGTACATCCAGAGAGCCGGTAAATACAATATCTGTTGGGTTGTCATTCAAGTTTGTGACGTTAATAGTAAATGGCTTGCTGAATGAGCCCCCTTTTCCGTCATTAGTTGTGATCATCAACGGAATGGTTGGTTCGGCTTCAAAGTTAAACTCGACACCGGTGGCCAGTTGCAGTTGTCCAGCAACGATTTCAAATCGAGTATCGGACAGTACATAAGTGTGTGTTGTGTCTGCAACGTCAGGGTCAACTGTGCTGATAGTGCCCAAGATATGATTCTCGGTTAGTTCGGGTACATCAAATGAGCCGGCCAAAACAATATCCGTTGGGTCATCGTTCAGATCAACAATGTCAACTCGTCGAGTATCGGATGCGCCGTCATTGTCATCATCAAGAACGCTGATTTGTATGTCGAAAAAAGGGTCCGATTCGAAATCAAACGCGGTATTAGAAGAAATGAGTCCGGCAGCATCGATAGAAAAATCGGTTCGAATTGCGCCAGTGGAATCTGTTACCAAGATTGAAACTGGATTAGTGCTGCCGTCTATATCTGATGCAGTTGCACTGGCAATCGCAATGGGAGATCCATCGTTTTCATCGATAAGCAAATTGATATCATTAATGGTCAGAGTGGGAAGATCGTTGACTTCCGTAATATTAATATCGAACCTACCATACACATCGTTTGTACCTGACTGCAGATCAGATACTGTATACGCAAAGGAATCGGTGGCTGGATCTGGTTCATCTCCACTATGTATGTAAGTTAACTTACTATCAATGATGTCTTGCTGAGTAAAAGTGGCGCCGTCAACGGCTTCAGTATTGTCAATATACAGTGTGCCCTGTGATGGTAGGCTGGTTAATGTATAGCGAACTAATAACGGAGAGGTGTCTCCATCAGGATGCACATCTGTCCACGAAAGATGAGCGTCTGTTATAGTTGTGACATCGATTAAAGTGTTATTTTCGTCAACATCCAATGGATTGTTGCTTGTGCTGGGCCTTGGAGGCGTGTTAACGATTGAAGACGTTGAAACAGCTAATGAGTGCGGTTTTAGATTAGCGGGAAACGGTAGTGGACTCATCGTTGTCAAATCACTATCGAGAAATCCTACCTTTCCGTTTACATCGACGAACCAGAGTAGTTGCTTCCTGTGATCAAAGTCGATATCTGAGAAAGTATCGGAACCCGAGAGCAGAAAAGTTGCATCAGTAGCGTTACCCGGGTCAATTGGGTAACGCCATACTTGATGTTGGGCTGTCAGAAAAATATTTCCTGTGGCGTCATCATAAGTGATACCACTAACCAGATCATTTGGAACTGGGTCGCCAGAATCATCAGTTATTAAAAAGCTTATAGTGTTATTCGAAGGTAGCTCCAGACTGGTGAAATCCGGCATTTCGGGTGCGACTGTGCTTGAATCTCCCCAGAAAAACTGTGCATCACCAATCACGGTTTGGTCACGTGCAACATCCAGTGTAGTCGCCTCAGTGGCTATGGTTGAATTCAGAGAGTTGGTATTAGCTGAACTGGTTATCCACAGATGCTCGGCATCGATTACGCGGTTTTGCGTTGCTGCATCTACACTGTAATTAATCTCAAACGACTGAATGCGACTGGTGCTGCCCCCAATTTCATTTTGACTGACATACAGAACGTTAGAAGCTGCACCAGCTGTCTCGCCGACTGATATTGCGAGAGATGCATATTCACCTGGTGCTTCCCAGTTGCCGGTATTTATACCCGCAGTACTTAGATAGTCCAAAGGGTCTGGTGGCGCGGTGCCATCGGCATGCCTATAAATAAGATAGTAGGAATCATTTTCACCCAGACCGGTGTTAGTATAACTGATTAAAAAAATGTGACGGCTTTTTGGATCGTAGGCGATATCCGTGTAATTGACCGGAACTCCGAGAACAGTCAATGGAGCTATGATTTGTTGAAAGGCGCGTCCGTCTTCGTTCATTCGATAAACTGCGTCTGCTCCGGTGGGGTCGGAATCAATCCAGAATAATTTGGTTCCAACATCATTCGACTGATACTCTACAGCGCCAATATCCACAAACTCATTGCTTCTAAGCCCGTATGCATCTTCACGCCAGAATCCCGTGCCGGCATCAATAGCATCGCTGCCAGACAACAGTTTTAAATGTTGGCTGTGACTGCCATTGTCAGACGCTAACGAATTTGAGAGTTTTGCATCGACCGTATACACAGACAGATCGTCGCTGATGATATCGGTATGCTCAGGTTGATAGTACGTCTCCAAGTGCCCATCAGTGATCAGATTGAAACCGTTTGACTTGACGCCGTTCGCCACTTGTTGAAAATTACTAGGAGCTGACGTTGCAAATGCATCTTGCGTGGTATTGGCGCTGATAATGGTATTTTTTATGTGTGCCCGCGACCCAGCACCGTCCGTATCGATTGCTCCGTTGTTGTCCTGTGCATTATTCAGTACAATGGTGCTACTCTCAATAATGACATCCCGACCATGATTAACCACTATTGCGCCGCCATCCTCGGTGGCGTTGTTTAAATAAATGGTTGTGTTAGTGATCGTTGAATTGTCTGACCCGCCTTCAAAATTCAGACCGCCTCCGGTATGTGCGTTGTTCTGTCTTATAAGTGAATTTGTTAGCTGCAGAGTACCATCGACGTTAATAGCGCCACCAAGTCCGGCATTACCAGGATCAGTTTGAGTTTCTGCCCTGTTAAACGACAAAATCGAATCATTGATGATCAGCGTCCCGTCGTTCCACATTCCGATGCCGCCTCCATTCATTGTAGTTGCGGCATTATTTCGTATGGTAGAGCGATCAACCGTCATAGTTGCACCTTCTACATATGCACCTCCGCCACTGTTTGTTGCCTCATTATCGATAAGTTTTGAAATGCGCTCCAGATTCATTGTTCCGTAAACATAAATGCCACCTCCCCAAAGTGCATCATTGTTTTCTATGTTCGTCCTTTCTGCGGTTATCACAGAGTTTGCATCTATGAATATTGCGCCCCCGTTTCTTAAGGCTGTGTTGTTGGTGAAATCACTGTTAATTATCCCTAAATTATTATTGTTTTTGGCGTAGAGCCCGCCACCATCTGTGCCCGCATTATTGTTGTCGATAGTGACGTTAAAGAAATCTGAATCATCACCATTATCAATAAAAATGGCTCCGCCTTCAGCTCCCGAGGTATTGTTGTTGAGAAGACTGTGGCTAATGTCAATCGCAGCGTTCCTTAACAAAATTGCACCACCATCGTTGTCAGCGTTATTTCCGGTGATTAACATGTCTGTCAATGTAAGAATGCCATCAGTCATTCGAATCGCACCGCCACCATGAGGGGAGTTACCACCGGATAGTTTGATGCCACTCATGTTTAGCAAGCGTGGGTTGTGGTCGTTTCCTGGAGTATCAATAATGCGCATCTGAGTCGATGCATTGGTGGGGTTGGCTATGATGGATGTCTGGCTTGATCCTGTACCTTCGAGAGTCACGCCTCTTAAAATATCCAGGTCGCCGTCTTCGTTATTGTTTTCGGTTTCAAGACCATCCAACGTTAGTTGATAATCACCGTTCAGCATAATGGTTATGTTGGCAGGACTATTGGCATTGTTCGCGGCGGAAATGGCTTCTCGTAAAGAAATATCCGGGTCGGCGTTCGCAGCGTCTGCTGCATGAGCGATCAGATCATCGATAGAATTGTATCGGGATGCATCTGTATTGGACTTGTCCTGTTTATAATCCACCGTCAATGTGTTCTGTACTGCGTCCCACGGATTTAAAATGTGGTGCCATGACGATTGAAGGTCTTCACTGACAATAACGTTGGTTGCAATTTCGCCAACAGACATTTCCAATTCCCAGTTCGCAAGTGATGAGTGATGACCGGTATTGTCATCACTGATTGCGACATCAGCACCTGTGACGCTTGCAAGTTCGTGCATCAACGCGATTCCATCAATGCTGGAACCAAGCTCGCACCCATAGATCAGAATATCCGCGCCAGCTGTCAAACTTGTTCTCCATTCATTGATTTGTGTTGAGTATTCTGATATCGACTGAATAGACAACATGTCAGAGCCAATACGCACACTGGACCCCAAGCTATGGGAAATTAAATGAATTGAGTCGACTTGCTTTTCTTGTGATAAGGCATCGCTAATTTGGCTGACGCCAGATTGTGAAGAGTCGATAATGATGACAGTCGCTGATTTGTTATTCGACTTGATGTCCTCAGCAATCGACTGCAGTTCTGGTATACGGGAGTCGATAAATACCAAGTCGTTGCGTGGCTCCTGATTTTGGGAAAATGCATGTTCGTCAAAGTCGATATGCGATGAGAGCGACTGGTCATCGTCATCGTCTGGGATAAGCAAGTTGGCGAAAGTCGAGAATGAATCGGCTGAGTACAATACCCGACGTTCCAGAAGCTCCACGACTGGCGGGGACTGTCTTTTTTGCGCTGTTTTTTTAGCGGAGCTTTTCATGCATAAAACCATTCAACTCGCATGCCCTGCAGGCTGTCTGGAAATCGAGAAGGTCACACAACTCGAGGTTACTAAAAGTGTAAATGCAGAATTGATCACAGTTTTGAGCGAACGGCGTCTTGAACGGCTGAGGCAATAGGCCGAAAATGGTGGATTTAACTTGCTGCCTCATAATCGGATCGTCCTATGGCTAACCTCACCTTGGAAGGATTAATTCGTGAGCTGCGGCAGGGAACGAGCTTGTCGCTGGACTAAAGGATGTTGCCGAAATGGAATGTCACTTTCTGAGCATATCTGTCAGTACACATCAACAGTTACCGAAAAGGCTTCCCGAATGCTGTTTGTGTACATTTGTTGACAGATCACTCCATGCGTGAGATGCAGCTATTGAGTGGGATAATGTCGATTCTGAATTTCGTTCGATAAAATAGCTATATACGGACTGTGTAACTGTGTGTCATAGTCACGTTATAACTGTGCGCTATAGTTAAGTTTATGCAGAACGAAGAATCACCCGGCAGGCCGATCTCCCTAAGCAACGTCACCAAATCCTGGAGTGGCACCGTCGCGGTTGATCGAATGAATCTGGAGGTCGAGCCGGGTTCTTTTACCGTGCTGCTTGGCCCCTCGGGCTGCGGAAAGTCTACCTCTCTTCGTATCATTGCTGGTCTGGAACACGCTGATTCTGGCGAGATATCTATTGGTGGAAAAAAGGTGAACGATTTACCTCCATCGAAACGCGATATCGCAATGGTGTTTCAATCCTATGCTCTGTTCCCGCACCTCTCAGTAGCTGAAAATATTCTGTTTGGTTTAAAAGTTCGTCGCACCTCCAAATCTGAACAAACAAAACGCCTGAACGCAACGGCTGAGCTGCTTGGTCTGTCCGATTATCTGGCGAGAAAACCTGCACAATTATCCGGTGGTCAGCAGCAGCGCGTTGCATTGGGGCGCGCGATTATCGCTGAAAAATCCATTTGCTTAATGGACGAGCCGCTTTCCAATCTGGATGCCAAATTACGCAACGCCATGCGAACAGAAATTCGGGATTTGCAACAGTCATTAGGTTTCTCAATGGTGTACGTGACTCACGACCAGGCCGAGGCGATCACCATGGCTGATCAGGTTGTGTTAATGAAAGACGGACGAGTGGAGCAGGCAGGTACACCAAGAGATATATATGAAAAACCAGCCTCTGAATTTGTTGCAGGGTTCATCGGCACACCGCCAATGAACCTGTTACCTGCGAGCGATTTAGGTTTAGCGCTTGGGCATGCAAATACCAATTTAAACGCCTGGAATTTTGGTATCAGACCAGAACACGTCCGCCTATCCGATAGTGATGGAATACCTGCGATAGTGGAGCATACTGAATATTTGGGCGCTGATATTTTGGCTGACTGTCGTGTGGGAAGTGCAAAGCTTCTGGCGCGCATAGAAGGGCACGCAACCCTTGCCCCAAAAAGTGAAGTGAAACTTAAATGGCCGGTTGAGCACATGCACTGTTTCGATCGAAGTACAGGAAAGCTAAATAGTTCAGACAGAGCGTTGTTGTACAATCTGTTTTCATAGTAGTTGTTGTTACAAATGGCAGTTGCGACTATAAGGAGTCAAAAAAAATGAAGCCAATAGGAAAAGTACGGACAGTTATCGCGTCGACGATTATGACGATGATGATGACTTTAGGTATGGCGTCTACAGCGTCTGCAGTTGATCTTGAATTCTATTTTCCGGTTGCTGTAGGTGGTGCAGCTGCAGATACCATTCAAGCTTTAACCGACGAATATGTTGCCGCAAATTCAGAGGTCAATATCGATGCAGTGTATGCCGGGTCGTATGGAGATACTGTGACTAAAGCGCTGACCGCTTCACGCGGGGGTAAGCCACCGCAACTGTCGGTTATCTTATCAGTGGATATGTTCACGCTGATTGATGAAGAAGTCATTATTCCGTTTGATGATCTGGTAGAAACAGACGAGGACAAAGCCTGGATGGAATCCTTTTATCCAGCCTTTATGGAAAACAGCCAAACCGGTGGTAAGACTTATGGTATTCCTTTCCAGCGGTCCACACCTGTTTTGTACTGGAACAAGGAAGCCTTTGCCGAAGCAGGTCTGGACCCTGATACACCGCCAGCAACCTGGGAAGAAACCATCGAGATGGGCAAAAAACTGGTCAAGAAAGATGGTGATGGCAATGTCACACGTTGGGGTGTACGTATTCCGTCATCAGGATTCCCCTATTGGTTGTTTCAAGGCTTAACTACACAGAATGATGTTGTGCTGGCCAATTCGGACGGTAACGAAACCTACTTCGACGACCCTAAAGTTGCAGAGGCGCTGCAATACCTGGTCGACCTGAGTACCAAGCATGAAGTCATGGCGCCAGGCATTATTGAATGGGGTGCAACACCAAAAGCGTTCTTTGAAGGCCAGACAGCAATGATGTGGACATCAACCGGTAACCTGACTAACGTGCGAGACAATGCACCGTTTGATTTTGGTGTGGGTTTGTTGCCAGGCAATAAGCGACGTGGTGCTCCAACAGGCGGTGGTAATTTTTATATATTCGCAGAATCTTCAGATGAGCAGAAAAAAGCCGCGTTTGATTTTGTTAAGTGGATTACTCAACCCGCCCAGGCAGCCAAATGGACGATTGCAACCGGCTATGTTGCACCTGGCCCTGCAACCTGGGAAACAGAGGAAATGAAAGCTTATACAGCAGACTTTGCACCTGCGTTGGTTGCACGAGACCAGTTGGAATTTGCCGTTGCAGAGCTTTCAACTTTTGAAAACCAGCGAGTCACTGCCGCGTTTAATGATGCACTTGCTGCTGCTATTACCGGTGCTAAATCAGTAGAAGATGCGTTGGCCGAAGCCCAGGAAAAGGCTGATGCAATTTTGAAGGATTATCGTTAGTTTAAAATCATAGTTAGATAATAAGCTGCGTTGCAGCGGCGTTCGTTTGCGCCGCTGCAGTCTCTACCGATACTGCTCACATGATGCATAGACGAGAATGGATTTATGGCTGGCTTTTTTTAAGCCCGGCGTTGTTGTTTCTGTTTACGTTTACCCACTATCCCGCTGTCACCACTGTGATCAGCAGTTTTTTCTCCACGCCCAAGGGGCGGAAACCAGCAAAGTTTATTGGTCTGGAAAACTACCAGGTGCTTATTCAGGATGATGTATTCTGGAAAGTATTGCTGAATAATTTCTGGTTTGCCGTGGGTACTATACCCATCTCCATCGGTTTAGCCCTATTGATGGCCCTTTGGGTTAACAGTCGACTTAAAGGGCGCACTTTGTCGCGTGTCGCGTTCTTTGCACCAACGGTTCTGCCACTGATCGCGGTGGCCAACATTTGGATGTTTTTTTATACGCCAGGATTTGGTTTGATTGATCAGTTTCGTTCTGGTTTGTTCGGTTTGCCAGCCATCAACTTGCTTGGTAATCCTGACACGGTGCTAGCTGCAATGATAGTGGTGGCTATATGGAAAGAAGCGGGATTTTTTATGATCTTTTATCTCGCCGCACTGCAATCAATACCGCCTGTGCTCAAAGAGGCTGCCGACGTCGAAGGTGCCAGCAGCTATTACTACCTTCGTAGAATACTGTTGCCACTGCTGATGCCAACAACCCTGTTTGTGTCGATCAATGCAGTGATCAATTCCTTCAGGCTGGTCGATCATATATTTGTAATGACCGAAGGTGGACCAGACAACGCCAGTAGTTTGCTGCTGTACTACATATATGAAACGGCATTCAAATTTTGGCAAACTGGCTATGCCGCAACGCTTACCGTTGTCATGCTGGTTTTGTTGTCCTTATTGGCCATCGGGCAGTTCTTTCTTTTTGATCGCAAGATTCATTATAAATGAGTGCGAAAAGATTCAGACTGCCGGCTTTTGATACGGTACTCAACACCTTTGCGATGTGGTTTCTTGCGTTCATGTGGGGGTTGCCGTTGCTTTATGCAATATGGACAGCGTTTCATCCGGCAGCTTATGAAACCAACTTCGTCTGGAACGCACCAATTACATTGGATAATTTTAAAAGTGCCTGGGCGGCTGCGCCTTTTGCACGATACTTTTTCAATACGGTGCTGCTGGTGACGATGATACTGATTTGCCAGTTCGTGCTCTGTACGCTGGCAGCCTTTGCATTTGCACGATTCGAATTTCCGGGCCGGGGTATTTTGTTCACATTGGTATTGCTGCAACTGTTGGTCATGCCAGACATTTTGATTGTTGAAAATTACAAAACCATACGTGCACTCGATCTGGTAGATACGATTGTAGCGATAGGCCTGCCTTACATCGCCTCTGGGTTTGGCATATTTTTACTGCGACAAACGTTTATGTCTGTACCAAAGGAATTAGATGAGGCAGCGCGTGTGGAAGGCACATCGTTTCTGGGTATTCTGTGGAAGGTGTATATTCCGCTGGCTAAACCAACTTACCTTGCCTACGGTCTGGTGTCGGTCAGCCATCACTGGAACAATTTTCTGTGGCCTTTGATTATTACCAATTCAGTAGAGACACGCCCTGTGACAGTGGGCTTAAGTATATTCGCCGCCATAGATGCAGGGCTGGAGTGGTCAGTGATCAACGCGGCCACACTAATGACATCCGGGCCGTTATTGATCGCGTTTCTATTGTTTCAGCGGCAGTTTGTGCAGAGCTTTATGCGAGCTGGTATTCGCTAGAAGCTATCTCAAAGAAAAAATAAAGGGGACAGAGGGATTTAATTTAGCTCCCTCCGTCCCCTTTATTTTTTAATCGTCAGCTTAATCGGCTGGTGATCTGATGCAGCCGTGTCCTTCTGGACGACCATGTTAGTAACGCGTAACGCCATCTCGGGGGAAGCGAAAAAGTAATCCCAGCAATGCGGCTCTTCTTTTTTAGCGATTTGGTGTATGACGTCCCTAATACCTAAGGGTGTTGATGTGCAGGCTGTACATTGAACGGTGATAGTGAGTTTACGTCTGTTGCGATTGGGCTTCGCAGTTCGTTTGGCAATTATCAAGCATTGTCCGAAATTATCTAAATAGATATATTTCCTGATCTTTCGCGCCGGTGAACCATCGTTAAGTTAATTTAGGAAGTCGCTGACATCTTGAGGTCGATGTCAGAGTTATCGACAAGAGATCATAGTTGAGAAAGCCAATAGCAGCAACATTATAGTCAGTGTCTACATGCTAATGGTTTACGCTCCCCATACACGGACAATGCATGATATAGAGTGCACGCCAGCGGACGAGTCTGGTGTTTTTTTCCATAATGCAATCCGTAAAGCAAGGAGGCTTAAGTTAAGGTACCTAGGCAACGCAGGGGACCTGTAGTTGTCAACCAAGTGTTTGTTCACAGACTCTTGGAATGAGACAGATGCTCTAAATAAGGCGTAGTGCCACTGGTCGATAATTGGCCGATTATAATCGGCCGATTTAAGAGAAAAGTGGTGAAAAAAAATAGCGCTTAAAGCTGTGCATTTGACAATATAGTATTAAGGGAATCGGTAATAAGGGAATCAAATGTTTTTTTTATCTAGCACGTTTCGGCAGTTTCTTAGGGGTAACCGCAATTTCATGTCTTGGCCTAAATACAATAATAATTTATTACATGTTGTCCGGCGCTTAGCTCGACAGTTTGTCGCATTGCCTTTGATATCGATAGCGCTGGGCCTAGCACTTGTTACTTCCGCCAATGCGCAGCTAGCACAACTGCCAGAGCCGCCGGCGTATGTGCGAGATACACATCTGATTGAAAACGGCGAATTTACCCGGCCGCATCAACCCGCCATGCACACCACCCGTGATGGCCGTGTAGCGCTCGGTCTCGATGGAGTACCGGGTGTGCTGTTCAGGTTATACACACCTGAGAAGCTGAATGAGCCTTTTACGACTTCAGCAGTTGGCATTGACAACGTTATGAGCTCGGTAGATGTTTTAGAACGCTCCCGAGCGTGGCAGATTCCACGGCTACGTGGCAGGGAGGGACTTCGTCACATCGCCTTATGCGAGGCGCCGGCCAGCGAGACAGTTTCAGGACGGAGCAACCCAAGAGTATGTAACGGCTCAGATGATTGTTATGACTTCACAGTTATTGCTGCGGCGCGGCCAGAAGGCAGGGGTATTACATTAGTTGGTACAGAGACCACAGTGCGCGTTGAAAATCCGAAAACCGTCAATGCAAGAATTGCTGAAGTGACTACCGGCGAGCAAAAGGTCGGAGCAACCTTTCCAGAGTTTAAAGATTTTTTCGAAGCACTGACTCCTGCCGACGGTCGGATTATTATCGGTCGTATCGCCAATAGTCCGATCAATTGGACCGATGAAAGAGGTCGAAGACGCTCAACCAATGTTAACAATGTCTATCTGGTAAACGATAACCCTGATGCTTTCGAGTCATGTGATGTGCGCCAATTTGACAAGGTGTATCCCCTTACCAACGCACCGTACGACAACACCATCAATACACGCTATGGTTTCGCCATGCATCCGTTTCGTGATTCATCTGGTACTGTTTTCGCGGATGACAAAGGCATAGGTTCCTACCCTTGGGTAGACAGAGAAGCTAACAATATTGCAATCACAACATTGCCTGGAGTTTTGTTTGACCGTAGAACAGGCGTGCCACGTTTTCCTGCACGTTGCCCCACAGCGGTTGTGGAGAACCTTGGTGGCTGTTTACCGGATCGCGAATCTGATATCAATTCTGCCAGGCTCCAGGGCCGTGCCATCATGGGCCTATGGACGCAAGGCAAGTTGGTTACATTCGACAACGTTATCAACAATATGGACTTTGGTCTGGGCACGGAAGAAAAACGTCATCGTGATCTTCGACTGTACTCTGCATCGGATGATCACGATGGATGGGTGCGAGTCGGTGGTGGTCGTAATGGTAGTGAACAAGGTGGTCCGCTACCTAGAGGGACGGAAAATGTCAACTTTTTCGACTCGCTGGAACATCGCTTGAATATGTACGATCACATGCAACCGGTGACCACATCAGATGTCGCCTGGGTCGTCAGCAAAGGAGTGGTGACCGACGAACTCTCGTTCGACGATTACAACAACCCTGACAGCTTCATCAACTCCAGCATGATGGTGGCTAGTAGGAACGATCGCTTCGACTACTTTGGGTTTCGAAACCGGGGCGCGACTGCAGCGGTCAGTAATGACGCAACAGCGTTGCCGGAAAGGTGGTCGATACCTCCGCTGGGTAATGTGCGCAATGGTCGTGTGGAGATGGTCGCCAATGGTGGTATCAAAGGACGGGGTCTGTGGCTCGATGGCCAAAACACCTCTGTTGAATACGAAATTCCAAGAAACTCACGTGATGTATTCAACTCACCGTGGTACATCAGCTTGTTTTTTGATCGCCGGTATGCCGGAGAGCCACGCAGTCTAATTACGTTTAGTGACGGATCATCCATTCGCGTGCGTCAAGACGATGGCTTTCAATTAGTCGACGCGAATGGTGCGATTGTGCAGGAAGTCGCGATACCAAGATTGGTTCGAGATCGATCCCGCACAGGCGGGAAAGGTTGGTCGCACATGGGTATCAATGTGTCTCCGGGTAACAGATCCATGGCCATGTATTACAACGGTTTCTTGGTGGGTAATATCGAAACCACCCGTGCCATGTTTGGAATGGGTGCTGGCAGCCTTTATTTGGGTGCCGCACCGAATTCATCTGTTGCCGGGTTTCGCGGTTGGATAGATGAATTTAAAGTATTTGCCCAAAACGTAAACCCGGAAGGTGCCTGTAACCATGCATTCGGTACGCTGATCGGTATTGATCAGGAAGATAGCCGGTGGGGCAGAATTGCAAGATCCTATGGGCGTGGCCACCAAACGATCCGTAACCTGGTACGTGCCGCCGGTGAACCCACTCATGAGTACTATGCGTGTCGTCACGACTACAGTGCCGATTACGCTGTGCACATGAGCAATATAAACCCTCAGTACACGAGTGTACGTGAAGCGATCAATTTTCCGGAAGGCCCGTTGAGATTTAACGAACCGCGTCCTGATTCATCGAACAATGCGTTCTGCCTAAGCTGCCATACATCACAAGGCAAGGGTGGTTTTGGAATCGATGCGCTGACGTTAGAGTCTGGCTTGATGATGCAGGATGATCCACGTCGCCAGCCAAAACAACCCGATGCAAAAATGTACGGCTATATTCCAGCGAACTTGTTTGGAGCAGGAGCACCGGCACAGGCGTTCGATGCGGGCGATGCGGGCGTGCAAATTGACCAATGGTTGCTGGCCAACTCAGAATCTGATCCCGAGCCAGAGCCAGAGCCTGAGCCTGAGCCTGAGCCTGAGCCAGAACCTGAGCCAGAACCTGAGCCAGAACCTGAGCCAGAACCTGAGC
>CAYTJF010000167.1:0-13470 GCA_964437945.1 uncultured Granulosicoccaceae bacterium | reverse complement strand
ACGCGAGTTACCCGATGGCATTGCCATAACCTTTGCTATTCCAGATGAACTTCGTAAACAGTTCGAACATGAACCAGGACAATACCTGACCTTGGAAGCTACGATCGACGGTGAACAGGCAAGACGCTCCTATTCCATTTGCTCTTACCATAAACAAGACAACATCGAAATCGGTATTAAGCGCATAGAAAATGGTGTCTTCTCTAACTACGCGCTGGGCTTATCAATCGGGGATAAACTCGATGTGATGCCACCGGAAGGTCGCTTCGTAACCCACATCAATAAACACAACCGACACCACTATTTATTGATCGCCGCAGGCTCAGGTATTACACCTTGTTTATCGATTGCCAAATCGGTACTCAAAGATGAACCAAATAGCTGCATCACCCTGTTATTTGGCAATAGAACGACCAGTAGCATCATGTTCAGAAACGATATTGCGGCACTTAAAGATGTACATACTCAGCGATTTAACGTCATTAACATGTTGAGTGGTGAACGACAAGATATTGATCACTTCAATGGTCGAATAAGCGCAAATGTCGTTACAACATTTGCGCAAACGAAATTGCTTCACATCGATGGTTATCATAGTGCTTACCTTTGCGGACCATTGGAAATGGTTAATAGTGCGTCCGCGGCCTTAAGTTCATTGGGAATGCATGAGAACCAGATTTTTAAGGAGTTGTTTACAACTGGAAGCGTTACACCTGTCGCGCAGCACACTGCATCATCATCCGGTACAGCAGTTCAAGAAGCTGATGGAAAACAGGTCACCATTATGCTCGATGGCTCGCAAACCGATATTACTGTGGATCCGACCAAAGACACCATACTGGCCGCCGCCCAAAGAGCGGGTATCGATATGCCTTTTTCCTGTGCAGGCGGAATGTGCTGTACATGTCGATGCAAAATCGTTGAGGGTTCAACCAGCATGGACGCAAATTTTTCACTCGCCGATTGGGAAATTGAGAAAGGCTATACGCTGGCGTGTCAGGCCAGACCCACCAGTGAAAAGTTGGTGCTTGATTTTGATGTTACTTAGTTTTGGCGAGTCAGCGCAGAAATAGATAGATTATTCCCGATACGACCATAGCAATAATCAATACGATTTCAGGAGCCATTAGCATTGCCAAAAAACCTTTTTCAAATTTCTTTTTTTCTCTCATAAACTTCATCCTAAATGTTGCAACATAGATAAAGGTGACTAATGCAACCTTGTTTTTTCAGCAATTCTCAAAAGTACAATACCTAGTAATGCCGGAACAGTTTGTACGAGCACAATCTTTGGAGAAACAGTGACAGCACCAAATATGCCGGCAACGCAGACCATCAGTAGAAAACAGGTTGCTACTCTACGATGCCACATACGATCTTTAATAAATAATGACCAAGTGAGCCCAGCCGCGAGAAAACCATTGTATAAGCCTTGATTTGCAGCAAGCATTTTAGTTGGTTCGAACAGATCCTTGGGAAAGCTACTAAACACAACCGGACCACGAGAAGTCCAGGCAAATATTTCGAACCATGCGATATAGAAATGCAGTACCGCAATCAACCCAATGACTATTTTTGCTGCCAAATACATTATTTTTCTCTCCAATTGGCTTGCAAACCAGGTATGCTTTTGACTACATAGCAGTGAGCAGTATACCAGTGATAACAAGCTTTCAAAAAGAGTAACTTTCCCAGGAAATTCCTGGTTTGGAGCCTAGTGGTCCATCCACATGATACAGCCGCGCCTTTATGCCCTACAGGGTGCGAAGGGATCCACAGTATCATGTGGTTGGACCACTAGTACGCATTCATGGTATGCAACTCGTAACTCGCGACTTGATCACCGTCTTGATTTTGCAATTCCACATGCCAACGCACTTCACCATACTCATCGTTTCGGCGCGTTTTGCGTTTAACACTCAGCGAAACACTTAAGCTGTCGCCTGCAACAACCGGTTTTTGAAAACTCAATCCATCAAGACCGGTGTTCGCTAATACCGGGCCGGGGTCTGGGTCAACAAACAAACCAGCAGCGAACGACAGTAGCAAATATCCGTGTGCAACCCTTCCAGGAAAAAACGGGTTAGCTTTAGCAGCCTCTTCATCCATGTGAGCATAAAACGTATCGCCGGTGAAGTGTGCAAATTTTTCGATATCCTCAAGGCTAATGGCGCGAGGTCCGGCAATGATAGTTTCGCCAATTTCCAGTTGGTCGAAGGATTTTCTAAAAGGGTGGACATCGGTCTTGATTTTCGCAGCTCCAGGTACAAAATTACCAGTTATACCACTGAGTAAATCCGGACTTGCCTGAACCGATGTACGTTGCATATGATGTTTAACCGCACGTATACCACCCAGCTCTTCACCACCACCAGCCCTGCCCGGACCACCATGTGTCATATGAGGTAACGGCGAACCATGGCCTGTTGCCTCTTTCGCAGAGCTTTGATTGTTAAAATACAAGCGCCCGTGAAAAGCGGCACTGGTCGCAACGATCTCTGCAGCTATGGTTTTGTCGCTTGTTACCACCGAGGCCACAAGACTTCCTCCACCTCGATTCAACAACGTACAAGCAGTTTCGGTATTCTTGTAAGGCATAACGGTTGCCACTGGACCAAACGCCTCGACGCTGTGTACGTGGTTCGCAGACAACGGCTCTGGACAATGAAACAGGCTTGGAGAAACAAATGCGCCGGACTCAACGCTAGCGCCGTTCACATCTGGCGCTTTGTCACCAAACACCAAATTACATTCATTTGATATCGTTTCTATTTTCGACAGCACATCGCCCTTTTGCTCCAGTGACACCAGACTGCCCATATCAGTATCGTCGAGCGATGGGTCCCCTATTCTTATAGCACCGAGTTTCTCAGACACGGCATCAATAACATCGGTAACCAACACTTCAGGCGCTAGAATTCGACGTATTGCGGTGCACTTCTGCCCGGCCTTTGCACTCATTTCACGAACCACCTCATCAATGAACACACTAAAGTCAGCCGACCCGGCTTTAATATCCTGACCAAGCACCGTGGCATTTAAACTGTCTTGTTCGGCACTGAAGCTAACGCCTTGTTTCAACAAAGAAGGGTTTGATTGCAACTTATGTGCGGTAGTTGCGGAACCTGTGAAGCTGACCATATCCTGACAAGTCAGTTTGTCGAGTAAGTCCGCCGTGCGCCCCGCAATAAATTGCATACTGCCTGCCGGAAAGATTTCACTTTCAATCATCAGCTTGAAACAGGCATGTGCAACATAACTACTGACGGTTGCAGGTTTTACAATCGCTGGCACACCGGCTAGCAATGAAGGAGCAAGTTTTTCCAACATCCCCCAAACTGGAAAGTTATACGCATTGATTTGTACTGACACACCTGGCTTGGGTGTATAGATGTGCTGCCCAACAAACGTACCATTGCGTGACAGCTGCTCTACATCTCCATCACAAAGTACTTTAGCATCAGGCATCTCGCGCTTACCTTTGGATGCAAAGACAAACATAGTACCAATGCCGCCATCAATATCGATTTTTGAATCTGCACGGGTTGAACCTGTGTGAAAAGAGAGTTCAGTTAAATCGGCCTTGTGATCGTTAAGCATGGAAGCCAGGGCTTTAAGCCTGGTTGCTCTGTCGTGAAACGTTAGCTCTCGCAATGCTGGACCACCTTGCAATAGTCCATAGTTTAAAAGTTTTTCAGTATCAAGACCTGTACTGCCAATACGAGCAACCGGTTCGGATGTTACCGCCGATAAAACCGGCTTGGCGGAATTGTCAGGAGATACCCACTGACCACCAACGTAGCTGCTAATATCCATAGTCTAATTTGGTCGATTATCTACAACACGAACCGCTTTGCCTTGCGAGCGCGGTACACTACCTACATCACCGGCAATAACCTGAGTGCTAACACCGACAGAAGACTTTATTTTGTCTGCCAATACCTTCGCTGCAGCTTGCCGAGTCTCTTGATCATCGATACCGGGATTAGCCTCGACTTTTACAATCATTTTATCCAAGCGATCTTCACGCTCAAGTTCGATCTGAAAATGTGGTGCCAGCTCATTAACTGACATTAGCTGTTCTTCAATTTGCGTTGGAAACACATTAACACCACGCAGAATGATCATGTCATCCGAACGCCCGGTGATCTTTTCCATACGTCGCATTGAACGCGCAGTGCCGGGCAACAGTCGGGTCAGGTCGCGTGTTCGATAACGAACAATCGGAAACGCTTCTTTGGTTAGCGATGTAAAGACCAGCTCACCAAGCTCACCATCAGGTAATAGCTCACCTGTAATTGGGTCAATCACCTCTGGATAAAAATGATCTTCCCAAATGTGTAGCCCATCTTTTGCTTCCACACATTCCATTGATACACCCGGGCCAATCACTTCAGAAAGCCCGTAAATATCGATGGCGTGCATATCAAATGCGTCTTCTACTTCTTGACGCATGGCATTGGTCCAGGGTTCGGCCCCAAAGATACCAACTTGTAAAGGCGAGTTTTTAGGATCGTAGCCTTGCTCTCGGTATTCATCAAGAATTGACAGTGCATAAGATGGAGTTACGGATATGCCCTTAGCGCCAAAGTCCTCTATCAGGCGAACCTGCCGTTGCGTCATTCCCCCAGAGACTGGCACAACAGTTAACCCCATCGCCTCTGCACCACCATGCACTCCCAAGCCACCAGTGAACAAACCATACCCGTATGCATTGTGCAGCACATCACCGCGTTGCATACCAGCCGCTCTTAATGAGCGTTGCATAACCTCACTCCATATAGTTAAATCGTTTGCCGTGTAACCTATCACCGTTGGTTGTCCGGTGGTGCCAGAGGATGCATGTATGCGATTCACCTGATCCTGCTTTACCGCAAACATGCCGAACGGATAATTATCACGAAGGTCTTGTTTAACGGTAAACGGAAAATTGGCAAGATCGCTTAAGCTTTTCAATTCGTCCGGGTGCACACCTTTGTTATCAAAAGCTGCCCGATAGTGATCTACGTTGGCATAGGCATGTGACAAGGACTGACGCATACGTTTTAATTGCAGCGCTTGAATTTCATCAGTAGACGCAATTTCAATTGCGTCAAGGCTCGTTTTGTCAGGGGTTAGGTCTTTCACCACCGTGCTCCATTTCGTTAAATCGGTTTCTGGAATAAATATTGTTTAGGCAACTGGGACTAACAAGTATAGTAAGCGATGTTACTTATTGGCTTCGTCTGACTCGTCAAAAAGCGTCCCTTTTATCGTGCGAGAGTGGCCGCGAAAATGCGCAATGGTTACACCCTCATTATCCACAACGTTAATATCGTATATACCAGATCGTCCGCGGCGAGACACTTCTTTTGCATAAGCCACAAGCCTTGCTCCCGCTCGAACACTGTGCGTAAAAGTAATGCTGTTTTGTTGTGCGACTGCTGCTTGATTGTAGGTATTACAAGCAAACGCAAAAGCGGTATCGGCGAGCGTGAATATAAATCCGCCATGACAAATTTGATGACCGTTCAAATGCCTGGATTCAACGGTTAGCGAGGCATCTGCCTCTCCGGGTGATACACGTTCCAGTATAATACCAAGTCCTTTTGATGCTGCATCGTTATCCCACATGATTTGGGCACATCGCTCTGCGCGTTGTTGCGCGGTGAGTTTACTCATTGGCTAATATTGTTAATCCTGACCTGTAAACTGAGGTTGGCGTTTATCCAGAAAAGCTGCAACACCCTCGGCATAGTCTGTCGAGCGACCCCGTTCATATTGTAACTGTGCTTCCAAGTCCAGTTGATCATCAAGCGTGTTAGTGACAGAGGCATTGATAGCGTGTTTGGTTTGGGCAAGACCCATAGTTGGTCCGGTAGCAAACTGTTCAGCCAAAGCGTACGCCTGCGGCATAAGTTCTTCAGCCGGCAAACTTTTCCATATAAGCCCCCACTGTGCAGCGACGGCTGCACTTAGCGGTTCAGCGGTTAAGGCCAGTGCCTTAGCCCGAGCGATGCCCAAAAATTGGGTTAAATGCCAGGACCCACCAGCATCGGGTACCAAACCGACTTTGGCAAAAGATTGAATAAATTTGGCCGAATCTGCCGCGAGTACCAGATCGCACGCCAAAGCGATATTCGCTCCTGCGCCTGCCGCCACGCCATTGACTGCACAGATGACCGGTTTATCCATTGATCGAATGCGCTTGATCAACGGGTTGTATTGCGTTGTGAGAGTGTGACCAAGATCGGGTGGCTCGCCAGATTGACGCGGATCACGCGCCGATAAGTCTTGCCCTGCACAAAACCCGCGACCACTACCGGTTAGCAGAACACACCTGACGTTGGTATCTTCTGCGGCCGTTGTCATTACATCCGCAAGTAGCGCGTGCATTTCATCATTAAAAGCGTTTAACCGATCCGGACGATTTAAACAGATTTCAGTCCAGCCTGGATGATTGGTAGTGATTACAGTGTCAGTCATGATCCGATCAATTTATAAAGTCTCGTGGTTATTATGGACTTCTGTTGATCTCAGGGTCAAATTATTAATCGACCTGTAAATCAGCTGTCAACCGATTAGATGCTCCGTAATAGATGGGACAGAAAACCGCGACCA
The DNA here is from genome assembly GCA_964437945.1 of uncultured Granulosicoccaceae bacterium. Taxonomy (GTDB): domain Bacteria; phylum Pseudomonadota; class Gammaproteobacteria; order Granulosicoccales; family Granulosicoccaceae; genus Granulosicoccus. The sequence goes on along the minus strand of CAYTJF010000167.1, from coordinate 6,870 downwards.
CAATCGAGGTTACAGGGTCATGGGGTCATGCTTTATAGCGTCATAGCTCAACTATAAAAGCCATCAACACCAGGGGGCCTGGTCTTGAACCGCTTATGAACCCAAAAGTATTGCTCGGGCGCCGTTCTGATCATGGCTTCAATTACCTCGTTCATGCGCCGCGTATCTTCCATTTCATCACCGCTGGGGTAATTCTCCAATGGTTTATCGATAATCACACGCCATCCGGCACCATTGGGCAAAATATGTGTATAGATTGGCAACACAACAGCATTACCCATTTTTGCAAATTTCGAGAGCATGGGATACGTGGATGTGTCGATGCCGAAGAACGGTACAAACACCCCTTTATCACCTGCATCTTGATCGGGCAGATAGTAAAACGGGTTTCCAGCACGAATCAGTTTTAACAATCGGCGCAATGGTTCCCGACGTTCAACCAGAATGCCACCAAAACGTCCACGCCGGTCTTTAACGATGTCGTTTAATAACTTTTTGCGTGTGTGCTGATACATCGTAATCATCGACCGTTCTCTGGATAACAACAGCGCGCCCATTTCAAGTGCGATGGCATGTGGTGCTAATAAAATTATATTGTGACCCTGAGCAATCGCTTCCTCATAGTGTGACTTGCCTTCGTAACTGACCAGACGTTGCAGACGCGCAGGTGATGCCCACCAATTGATTCCCATGCCAAGTGTGGTAGTCGCGATCAGTTGAAAACAGCGCTTCGCCATCACAAAGTGTTGTTGCGCTGAACGTTCGGGAAAACAGGCGCCAAGATTCTGTATTGCAATTTGACGACGTGATTTCATTAAGTGAAAGACCAGCGAGCCCAGTCCGGTACCCATCATGGCAATAACGGGCAATGGCAGCAATGACAGGAGTCGCAGTAAGCCAAAGCCAAGCCAGCTAAGCCAATAACGAGGATGTAGATAATCGCCGGGGGTAAACATGGGTGTCGTGTTTAATAATCGAATTCAGTATAGTGCTGTGAGTTAAATCCGGGGCGTGTTTTTTTAGCAACCCTTTTTTCAACACTTATTTAGCAACTAATAGCACAAGCACCAGTATGTGTGCCTATGCATACGCGCAAAGATGCCGTAATTTTTTGCCTGCAGGTTTTTCTGGTCAGTTATACACAGTTTAGGATTGGCTAAATTATTGATTTTTATGAAAATAAAATTATTTTTATTGTTATGTCGAAATTGCGCATCCTCATTCGTCTAGTGAGTACAACAGGCCTTAAAGGTCAGTTGAAAATTTAACTCTTTATAGAACAGGAGAAACCTCATGCAATATCTTTGTCTTATCTACTCAGCCGATAGCGCCGGACCAAAACCAGGAACACCTGAATTTGGTGCGTTGTTGCAGGACTATCAAAAATTTACTGATGAAGTAAAAGAATCAGGGGAGCTAGTACACGCTGATGCACTCCAACCGGTAACTACTGCTACCACGGTAACAACAGAGAATGGGAAAATAGAAGTAACCGATGGCCCGTTTGCAGAAACCAAAGAAACCCTTGGTGGTTACTATCTGCTGGATTGCAAGTCTCTGGACGATGCTATTGCGCAATGCGCAAAAATTCCAACAGCCGCACACGGTCGGATTGAAATCCGCCCGGTCATGGTCTGGGATAACTAAGCGAGCTGAGCGATATGTTGCCCCCTTTCCAACTCGAACAAGCCATAACAACACTGGTTCGAGAGGATTGGGGGCGAATGCTTGCGTCTCTGGTGGCATCATTCAACGATTGGCAGCTGGCAGAAGACGTGCTGCAAGATGCCATTGAGCATGCCATTGTACTTTGGCAAAAAGACGGCCTTCCAGATGCACCTGCTGCATGGCTGATTACAACGGCCAGACGTAAAGCCATTGATCACTGTCGGCGGAATTCGCGATTCGCATCATTGGCGCCAGAGATCGCACACCTTGCGCAATTAAATCAAAACACCGAAAGCTTCGATATTGATTACGTAATTCCCGATAAACGTCTCGAGCTTATATTTACTTGTTGTCACCCGGCACTTGATCAAAAATCGCAAATTGCGCTCACCTTACGAACGCTCGGTGGATTAAAAACCGAAGAGATTGCCAATGCGTTTCTGGTTAAAACACAAACTATGGCACAGCGCCTGACGCGCGCTAAAACAAAAATTTCCGCCGCTGGTATACCCTTTGAAATACCAGAAGAAAAACACCTTAACGAGAGACTGACCACAGTGCTATCGGTCATTTACCTCATTTTCAATGAAGGCTATACCGCCTCGTCGGGAAAAGCCATTACCCGAAGCGATCTAACCGAAGAAGCCATAAGACTGGCCCGTATTGTTCTGCAATTATTGCCTGCCCAAACAGAAGTGGCCGGCTTGCTCTGCCTTATGTTGTTGCACGACTCGCGCCGCCCCGCACGGCAGGACAGAAACAATAACATTGTGCTACTTGAACATCAAAATCGAGCAGCGTGGGATAAGAACAAGATCAGAGAAGGTACCACTTTGTTAAAAGCCACACTTTCAAAGCAACAAGTTGGTAAGTACCAATTGCAGGCCGCAATAAGCGCTATACATGCGGAAGCGCCCAGCTGGCATGACACAGACTGGAGTCAGATCAATGCCCTATATGCGCTACTGCATACAATGCACCCAACCGCCGTTGTGCAAGTTAATCATGCCATTGCCATGAGTCATGCCGACTCTGCTTTGTCAGCGTTATCGCTACTTAAAACCATTGAATGTGATCCGAGCATGCAACACTATCAGCCGTTTTTTGCCGCTCGGGCTGATCTGAATCTCCGGTGTGGGAATAAAACGGCTGCCAGAAAAGATTTTAAAAGGGCGATTGAATTATCAGAAAATGAAGCGCAAGCGGCATACCTGAAAAACCAACTTGACAGCATCTAAAGCGAACGCCATCAAACAACCAGCTCCACGATAAGTTGAAACGGTTGAATCCGTTCAGAAGTAGTAGCGTTATCCCAAGCTGTATCGTATTGGATCAATTGGTAACTTACGGTCGAGTTCTGCTGCCAGGTCTTTCGCCGCTTGCGGTACAACAGCATAGAAAATATCAATGTCGATAGAGTGCTTTCTTCTACTACCGATAAAAAAGCTCTGACCCACTCCGGCACTGAACCCTTCAAAACTCTCGTAGTGCGGGGTAAAGCATAAAAAGTCGCAGTAGGTAAAGACATGAGTATTGGTACCATACAGAAAGCTCAGTCGCGGTTGCCAGATTTTACCCTTACGCATACGCACTTTGGCCCCAGCAGCCCATTCTCTGTCGTTACCTATCGCCGTCGTTAACACAACTCTTGAGCGTATTTCACGATCGTAGGAAATTCCTGCTCCACCAAATCCTAGACCAAACCCCAAACCAAAAGAGTTAACTGGAGAATAAGAGATATGACTATTATTGAATTGTGTATTGTCTGATGCAATGCCGTGGCTCACGGTAGCAATCAGGATTAGAAAACTCAAAACAACTGCTTTGGTGATTGCGATCATTGGAAACTCCAGCGAAACGTATCAAGAACAGTGTGGACAGTATTGATTAATTGCGATTTGAAGTCCAGACATAGCCATGCGCAATCGTTCATTTTTCGAAACGCAGTTACAAACCGATACAACAACCCTAAATTATTGCAATTCCACGGTTACCCGCATTGCAATATTTCGCAACTGATCAACGCCCCTTCCAAACCGGATCACGCTTCTCAGCAAACGCCTTTGCACCTTCGAGTTGGTCTTCAGACGAATACAGTTTGTCCACTGTACGCAGTTGTCGACGGGTAATGCGATTCAGCATATCCTGAAAACGCATGTCTTCAGCCTCTCGCACCACCTCTTTAATAGCGGCATAAACTAATGGTGGACCAGTGACCAGATGATTTGCAAGCTCCCATGCGGAAGCTTGCAAATTCTCGGGTTCAACTATTTCTTTTAATAAACCCCAGCGCAGCGCTTCCTCAGCATCAAACCACCGACCAGTGAGCAGCAAATCCATGGCGACATGATAAGGAATACGTTTTGGGAGTTTGATCGATGCGGCATCTGCCACTGTGCCTGAACGTATCTCGGGCAAAGCGAATGTAGCGGTGTTAGCCGCAAGAATAAGATCACACGATAAAGCCAGTTCAAGCCCACCTCCACAACATATTCCGTTAACGGCGCATATGACAGGCTTATCTACAAATCCGAGTTCCTGCAATCCACCAAAACCACCAATACCATAGTCACCATCAACCGCATCACCATCAGCAGCGGCCTTCAAGTCCCATCCTGCGCTGAAAAACCGATCGCCAGCAGCGCGTAGAATGGCGACACGATAGTCATCGTCGTCACGAAAGGCCATGAATACCTCGCCCATCTCTCGACTGGTGGCCAGATCAATGGCGTTGGCTTTGGGACGATTAAGTGTGACTTCAAGCACGCCGCCTTCGCTACGTAGTTCAATAGATTCACTGTTGCTGGTAATAGTCATATCTAATCTCGGTTGTGTGAGGACTGCGCATCAATGCGTAACAGGGCATCTGCAGCAATAGTATCTCGTTCAGTACAAAGCAATGGGTTGATTTCCAGTTCGTACAGATCATCTGCAATAGATACGGCGGCTTGTTGGATTTTCATCAAAGTATCCAACACGTTATCCAGGTTGCATCCTGATCGACCACGATAGCCGTTAAGTAATGGATAGCAACGCAACGATGCAAGCAAGCTATGCAGCTCCGTTCTGGACAGTGGTAGTAATTGGCTGACAGTGTCGCGAAGCAATTCAGTTTGTACACCACCTGCACCAATCGTCATTAGAAAACCGTGTACTGGGTCTCTGACAATACCAACAAGCAGTTCGCAGACAATATCATCCACTTGATCTTCCACAAAATAGTCGGCGTCGGATTTCATTGCAAGTATTGCGTCTTGCAATTGTTGCTGATTCTCTATATCCAGTACCACACCACCGGCATCACTTTTGTGCAAACTATCTGTACTCTTAAGAACGATTGGCCAGGATAGCGCGGAACATTGCGTTGCCAGATAGTCAGACCAATCAGCCGCGTTTGAGTCAGTCTTTTTCAGCATCACACCACTGGGCGTGCGGACGTTATGTGTATGAAGCCAGCGCTTAGCCGCTGCCTCGGTAAGAGCAACAAGATTACGCTTGGTATCTTCTACGCTGTGCGCAGGCAGCAACACATTTGCATACGGTACGAAATCGTTCGTCGCATTACCGATCGCCTGATTCGCGAGCGACAATGAAGCGATCGGTGCCGCAGCCGAAATAGCTGCCATCGCATCTTCCAATCCGCACAGTGGTACCAGCCCCACTGTTATCAATTCCATTGCAATGTTTTCCGGCAAGTTTTCAGGCAGGCTGGCTAGCACCGCCAACTGACCAGACCAGTTTCGTCCAGCCACTTTAAACGCTTCTATTGCCACTAACCAGCTATCGTAAGTACACCGATCACTGCGCGGGAAATCAAGAACCAGAACCGCAATGCCTGCTTCAACTTTTAGCATGCCAGCAAACATGGCTTGCATGGCCTGCTGATCATTCCATATATAGGTGTGATAATCCAACGGATTTGCAAGTGCCACTCGCGGTCCAAGTGCGTGTCGTAATGCCTTGTTTTGAGAATCGTTTAGTGGCGGAAAGCTCAAACCATGTTCGACTGCAGCATCACCCATTAAACAAGCCTCTCCACCTGAGCAACTCATCGATAACACTTGCCGGTTACGCAGACCACCACTGACATGCAGCAATTTCAACGTTTCAATAAATACCGATAAACTGTGTACTCGCGCAATACCAATGCGAGAAAGAAATGCATCGGCACAGGCATCACTGCCTGTCAATGAGCTGGTATGAGATTTAAGTGCAAGCCGTGCTGTTTCTGTTTTGCCCACCTTGAGCGCAATGATGCGTTTACCAACGCTTTGTGCATGCTGCGCCAGTTGTTCAAATTCGCGCACACTGGCAAAGCCCTCGATATGCAACCCAACAGCTGTAACGCGATTATCGTTCAATGCGGTTATTGCCAACTGCGCGATTGTTACCCTGGCCTGATTACCGACCGTGAATACATAGGCGATAGGTAAACCACGCATTTGCATAGTAAGGTTTATGGCAATATTCGATGACTGCGTAATAATGGCAACACCCGAATCGACCGGTATAGCACCATGCTGATCAGGCCATAACAAAGCGCGATCGAGACAGTTGATAAATCCGTAGCAGTTTGGTCCCAAAATTGGCATATCGCCAGCGGCTTCCAGTAAAGCCCGTTCCAGCTGTGCAGCGTTGGCGTCCTCTTCAATAGCTTCGCTGAACCCTGATGCAAAACACACAGCTCCGCCGGAGCCAATACTGGATAGCTGAGTAACCAATTCAACAGTAGTTTCACGATTAACACCGAGAAAGCTCACATCGGGTGCGTCAGGCAAAGCATCTATTGAAGCATAACAAGGTAGTCCGGCAACACTTTTATGGCTTGGGTGTACAGGCCAAAGCTTGCCGGCATAACCCATCTTCTGACATTGTTCTATAACACTATGTGCCCAGCTACCACCAAACACGGCAATACTGGCAGGTCGAATCAATCGTTCGAGAGCGTCACTCACTATGCACCCACTACGAACCTAGGGGACGCAACAGTTCTCGGCTAATTATGTGTCTTTGAATTTCAGACGTACCATCCCAAATTCGTTCCACTCGTGCATCACGCCAAAAACGCTCAAGCGGCAAATCGGACATCAAGCCCATACCCCCGTAAATTTGAATGGCTGTATCGGTCACCTTAGCCAGAGTTTCAGTTGCATGCAGCTTCGCCGACGCTATTTCCCGGTTGGCTGGCAAGCCTTGGTCGAG
>CAYTJF010000166.1:0-13552 GCA_964437945.1 uncultured Granulosicoccaceae bacterium | reverse complement strand
CCCTGAAGCATTTGAACATTTGCTTTCTTTAATAAGCCACTTACACCGGTATTTAATCTGTTTACAATGCCATCCTTCCAGTGCATGGTTTTCATTAAGTCGAGCGATGGTGACTCTGCGCTAATTCCCAATGTTGATATCGCATTGTCGGGTTGGCACATTGAAATAAGATTATGAAATTCCTCGGCTGCGTGAATAATCGATTTGGATGGGATGCAACCAACGTTAAGGCATGTGCCACCCGCTTTATCAGCTTCTACAATGACCGTATTAATGCCCAGTTGAGCTGCGCGGATTGCGCACACGTATCCGCCTGGACCTGAACCTATAACCAATAGTTGTGTACGTAGGGTTTCCATCTCAAACTTTTAATTTAGTTTTCCAGAAAAAGCATGGCAGGTTTTTCCAGCAGGCTTTTAAGCTTTTGCACAAATACTGCAGCGTCCCAACCATCCACAACACGATGATCAAAGCTGCACGAAATATTCATCATTTTTCGTGGCACAAATTGTTGACCATCCCAAAACGGACGAATCATCATTTTGTTAATACCCACAATAGCTACTTCCGGGTGATTAATAATGGGTGTTGTTGCTACAGCGCCAAGTGGTCCCAGGGAGGATATGGTAATGGTAGAGCCGGTTAAATCATCACGCTCAATTTTACCATCGCGACAGGCATCGGACAGACGCTTAACTTCGGATGCGTTCTTCCATAAAGAGTTAATCTCGGTGTGTTTAACCACAGGTACAACTAGACCATTTTTGGTTTGTGTCGCAATACCAATATGAACTCCACCATATTGTGCAACTGTACCGGCCTCATCATCATAGCGAGCGTTGAGCTCTGGTTGTTCACGAGCAGCTTCAACTATTGACTTCATGATAAAAGGTAAAATGGTTAATTTTCCACGCGTGTCAGTGTGCTTTTCATTAAGTTCGGCTCGTAGTTCTTCCAGGTAGTGGACATCAATTTCTTCCACAACGGTAATATGTGGTATGCGAGTGTTCGCCAAAGCCATTTTCTCGGCGATTTTGCGGCGCATACCAACGATTTTCACCACATTAATATCGGTATTTGCTTGCCTGACTGCATTACCTGGCTGTGAACGTCGTTCGGTATATCGATCAAGATCGGCATGCACAATGCGCCCTGCGGGCCCGCTACCAGATACGGTGGATATGTCTACGTCTAGATCACGTGCACGTTGACGAACCGATGGCGCTGCTAGTACCTTGGTGGAACTAATATTGGTTGATAGTGGTTCATTACTAGCAGGGCGTGCGCTACGATTAGGCTGTTCTGAATTGGTAGCAGGCGTTTGTTCTTGGCTATTTTTATTCTCAACAGGAAGACTGGACTGACTTGTCTCTATTGCTGAAGATGATGCTGAAGTACCGGACACATCAGCGCTTTCTGAATCAATCTCTTTATCTGCATAAGTGTTTGGATTAGCATTGGGTGCGGAACCACTTTTATTGTTGTTAACATTGGCGTTGCCTTCTCCGCTGACTTCCAGATGTATCAAGTCAGCACCAACTGCAACGATTTCACCAACATCAACACACAGCTTGACGACTTTTCCGAGCACGCTGCTAGGTACATCGACCGCTGCTTTGTCTGTCATGACGACTCCCAGCAATTGATCTTCACCAACGGTATCGCCCACAGCGACATGCCACTCAATGAGTTCGGCTTCTGCAACACCTTCACCAACATCGCTCAGACTAATGACATGCATGCCCATCACTGCACCTCCATGGCTTTTTGCAGTGCACGACCCAATCGTTCAGGACCCGGAAAATAGTCCCACTCTTGTGCATGTGGATACGGTGTGTCCCAACCGGTAATGCGTTGAATGGGGACCTCGAGGTGATAAAAGCATTCCTGTTGAACCAGTGCTGCGAGTTCAGCACCGAAACCGCAGGTGAGGGTGGCTTCATGAACAATCACACATCGACCGGTCTTTTTTACCGATGTGGTTATTGTTTCAATGTCGAGTGGTAGTAACGTACGTAAATCTATAATTTCTGCATCAATACCAGTCTCTTTCGCTGCAGCTTCAGCGACAAAAACCATGGTTCCATATGCCAGTACCGTAACCTGTTCACCGGCGTGCCGTATCTCCGCCTTACCCAAAGGCAAACTGTAGTATTCCTCAGGGACTTCGCCGGCAGCATGTTTTCGCCAGGGTACAACCGGTGCATCGTGGTGTCCGTCAAATGGGCCGTTGTATAGTCTTTTCGGTTCTAAAAAAATAACAGGATCCGGGTCTTCAATGGCTGCCGCCAGTAAGCCTTTAGCGTCGTACGGATTAGAGGGCATGATGGTTTTTATACCGCAGACATGGGTAAACATCGCCTCAGGGCTTTGGCTATGGGTTTGTCCACCAAAAATACCACCACCGACTGGCATGCGAATAACCAATGGACAAGTAAAGTCACCAGCGGAGCGATGTCGTAGTCGAGCAGCTTCGGACACTATTTGATCGAAGGCGGGGTACATGTAGTCGGCAAATTGAATTTCTACACACGGACGCAAACCGTATGCGGCCATACCAACAGCTGCACCGACGATACCCAGTTCACTGATCGGTGTGTCGAAACACCGGGTTTTGCCGTATTTTTCCTGTAAACCGGAGGTGCAACGAAACACGCCACCAAAAAAACCGACATCTTCACCAAACACGACCACTTGCTCATCACGCTCCATTGCGGTGTCGTGCGCGCTGCGTATGGCTTCTATCATTGTCATGTTGGTCATGACTAATACCCCGCCTCTTGCCGTTGCTTGATCAGGTGCGGAGGCATTTCCTCAAACACACCCTCAAACATATCGCGCGCTGAAGGTGCGTTTCCGGATATGAGTGTGCCAATTTTTTCTGATTCTTTTTGTGCAGTGGTGACTTTGTCTTCAATTTCCGCTTCGGTTTGTGCATGCTTCTGCTCAGACCAAATGCCTTGCTTTATCAGATGCGCTTTTAATCTGAGGATTGGGTCGCCAAGCGGCCACGAATCACCTTCTTCTTTAGGTCGATACGCGGCAGGGTCGTCGGATGTGGAATGCCCTCCAGCACGGTAAGTCACGTATTCGACCAGTGTTGGGCCAAGGTTTTGTCTGGCCCGCTCGCACGCCCATTTCGCTACTGCGTGAACGGCCAGATAGTCGTTTCCATCTACACGCAGAGCTGGCAACCCGAAACCGTGACCGCGCGCAGCAAAAGTAGCCGAATCGCCTTTGGCCATACCCTGAAACGTGGATATTGCCCATTGATTGTTAACGATATTAAGTACTACTGGCGCACGGTAAGTCGATGCAAACACCATTGCTGCATGAAAATCATTTTCTGATGTTGAACCATCGCCAACCCAGGCCGCGGCTATTTTAGTGTCGTTGCTTATCGCCGATGCCATTGCCCAACCAACAGCCTGGGAAAATTGAGTCGTTAGGTTTCCTGATATCGAAAAGAAACCAAAATCTTTGGCGGAGTACATCACCGGTAGTTGCCGGCCTCGAATAGGGTCTTCCTCATTCGAGTAAATTTGATTCATGAGATCGGTTAACGGATACTGCTGAGATATAAGCAAGCCAACTTGCCGATAAGTGGGAAAATTCATATCGCCTTTGGACAACGCTTGCTGAAAGGCACAGGCTACGGCCTCTTCGCCAGAACATTGCATAAAAAACGATGTCTTTCCTTGTCGTTGTGCCATAAGCATACGATTGTCAAAACTGCGCACCGTCATCATGTGTTTTAGCCCGGCAATCAGTTCATCATTGTTCAGGCTGCCGGCCCAAGGTCCTACTGCATCGCCATCTCGCGATAGCACTCGTATGACAGAAAAAGCCAGATCTCGAATATCTTTAGGAGCGACATCGATCTCCGGACGGCGGGTTTCACCGGCTTTTGGGATATCTACATCGGAGAAGTCGGGTGTGTCACCAGGACGCACGCCAGGGGCAGGAACATGAAGAGACAAGCCATCGGTTTTTGGCACTGTTTGACTATCCTTTTTTTAACCGATGAATGTACAAGGGTCGCTTGTCCATCTACGGGTTATTGGCATTGATATCGCCATCAACCATTGACAGGATCACTGTGTCTGGTATCAGCGGCGATTATACAACTAAATCAATAACAATAGCGCATAATCAGACTGGTACCACTGCTGCGTATTCAGTAAGGCATATTTAGCAGATTCCAGTGCAATTAATGCGCCGAGTTGGTTCTGGTATTCGAGTTTGGAAGTGGCACTATAATGAACAGTATGATTTCTTTTCAAAACACAGTAGGCGGTCATTCGATCGCACCGAAAGACACCTTCGACAGCTTCAATCCGTACACAGGTGCTGCCTGGGCACTAATCCCTAATGATGGGCAAGGGGAGGTGGATGCAGCAGTTGCCGCCGCGAAAGCGGCCTTCCAATCCAACGACTGGCGCAAATTAACGCCAACAGCGCGCGGTAAATTAATGCTCAAGCTTGCAGATCTGGTTGCGCGCGATGTGTTAGAGCTGGCTGAAATTGAAACGCGTGACAATGGCAAGCTACTAACAGAAATGAAAGCACAGGTGGGATACTTACAGGAATGGTATCGCTATTTTGGCGGGCTGTGCGACAAGATAGAAGGGCGTGTGCTACCCATCGATAAACCCAATATGTTCTCGTATACGAAACAGGAACCGTTGGGTGTTATCGCCGTCATTGTGCCGTGGAATTCTCCGTTATTGCTGTTAGCATGGAAACTTGCGCCACTGCTGGCCGCAGGCAATACGTGTGTGATCAAACCGTCCGAACATGCGTCGGCATCCACACTGGCATTTGTAAAATTATTCGAAGAAGCCGGATTTCCAGCCGGGGTTGTCAATACCGTTACCGGCATGCCAATTGAAGTAGGCGCTGCTTTGGTATCGCATCCTGATGTGGCCAAAGTTGCTTTTACTGGTGGTGAAGCAGGTGGACTGGCAGTGTATGCAGCTGCTGCGCAACGACTTAAAACAGTCACCCTGGAACTCGGTGGCAAATCTGCCAACATTGTTTTCGACGACGCCGATGTCTGCAATGCCGTTAAGGGCGCAGTATCGGGTATTTTTGCAGCCTCCGGCCAGACTTGTATCGCAGGTTCCAGGTTACTGGTGCATCGTAAAATTCACGATCAAGTGGTTGATGGCGTGGTTGAGTTAGCACGATCGGCAAAGCTTGGTAACCCATCATTGGATGACACACAAGTTGGGCCAGTGACAACACTTGCACATCGCAAAAAGATTCTTGGGTATTTGGATACAGCTCGAAAAGATGGAGCTGAAGTTGTGTTGGGTGGTGGTTTACCAGAAGGTTTAGGTGAAGGATGGTTTGTTGAGCCGACTATTTACACGAGCGTGAATAACAAGATGCGTATTGCACAAGAAGAAGTATTTGGACCAGTGTTATCGGTTATTCCTTTTGATGAAGAAGAGGAAGCCTACTCAATAGCAAATGACAGCCCATACGGACTTGCGGCTGGTGTATGGACGCAAAATATAGGGCGAACCTATCGTGCAGCTGATTCGCTGCAGGCCGGAACGATTTGGATTAATACTTATAGAGCCGTAAGCTATATGGCGCCGTTTGGCGGTTACAAGCGCAGCGGCATTGGTCGTGAAAGTGGTCAGGAGGCTATTTACAACTACTTGCAAACCAAGACTGTATGGATTGATTCAGTTGGTGAAACTGCGAATCCATTTGTTATTCGATAAATCTAATCAAGGCGATGCCGACTGAATTGGCAAAGCAGTTTCCTGCTTAACAACCTCCATAGACAAGCTGGAAGTCACGCTGTGAATATCGATCTCACTAACCAAACTCTTATACAGTTCATCAAAGGCCCGCGTAGAGGCCACTTGTACTTTCATAAGGTAGTCGACATCGCCGGCTAAGCGGTGCACTTCCACGATTTCAGGGTATTTTTTTACCACGCGTACAAACGTTTCCAACCAGGTTTGTTGGTGCTGGGTTGTTTTTATCGCTATGAAAAACGTTTCTGGTAGTCCGATCTTGGTTGCGTCAAGTATGGCGACCTGTTTCTTAATTACACCTTGTTGTTGCAGCTTTTGGACTCGATTCCACGCAGCCGTTTTTGAGACCCCGGCACGCTTTGCCAGCCGATCCATCGACAAAGTGGCATCGTCTTGTAATTGCGCCAACAACGCTCGATCGATTGGGTTGATCTCTACATCATTTTCTTTTGTAGTCATAAAGGTGAATAATATTCTAAAAAATAGCTAATTAGGCAATTATATAACAAATATGTTCATTTATTGTTGTGTTTAGATGAACTAAATCCCATAGTGACATCCAACGATTCAACAAAATACAACGATTTTACCAATGACTATTCACACCGATGTTGTCGTTATCGGCGCTGGGCCTGTTGGGCTTTTTCAGATATTTGAGCTCGGATTACTCGGTATTCAGGCGCATGTTATTGAAGCACTGGATAAGCCAGGCGGGCAGTGTGCTGAGCTTTATCCAGACAAGCCCATCTATGATATTCCTGCGTTGCCGGTTATTGGTGCCCAGCAACTGGTTGACAATTTAATGGAACAGGCGAGCCCGTTTGATCCGGTATTCCATTTTGGTGAGCAAGTGCAATTACTTGAACGAGATCTGGAGAGCGGTCGTTGGCATTTACAAACCAGCCTCGGAAAAGAATTCATGGCACAAGCTGTCATTATCGCCGGCGGTGTAGGAGCCTTCGAACCTACCAAGCTTAAAGTGTCAGGGATTGAGCGCCATATTGGTTCGTCGGTATTTTATTCGGTTAAGGATGCCGCAATACATCATGGCAAAGACATTGTCGTACTCGGTGGGGGTGATTCGGCACTCGATTGGGCGCTCGATCTTCAGAAAGTTGCCAACAGTGTTTTACTCATTCATCGCTCCGAACAGTTCAAGGCAGCACCGGCGTCAGTATCGCGTATGCGAATGCATTGTGAAAATTTGGAGATGCAATTCCTGACTGGCAATGTCGTTGGGTTGCTCGATAAAGCTTCCGGTGATACTCAAGCTCCACTGCGTGGCATAGAGGTAACTTCACTTGATGGTGTTAAAAGACGGATTGAGCTTGATCATCTGCTCGTGTTCTTTGGCCTTTCGCCGAAGCTGGGTACCATGGCTGAATGGCCAGCTGCCCGAAAGAAAAATCAGTTTATTGTGGATGCGGAGAAGTTCCAGACAGACCAGGAAGGTTTGTACGCAATTGGTGATATCAATTGGTACCCTGGAAAGAAAAAACTTATCCTGAGTGGATTTCATGAAGCGGCGTTGAGCGCCTTTGCCATTAAGGAGCAACTGAACCCAGGTAAGAAAGCTTCCCTGCAGTACACAACCACCAGTTCGCTGATGCACCAACGTCTTGGTGTTGACAACCCCAATACTAATGAAGCCGCTGCTTAGGAGGTAATCGATATGTCTTCACATAGCGTCAAGAATATTCAACAAGGTGCAATTTTGGTAGCCAACGATCTTCGCACGGGACTGACTGTTTGCCTTGCAAATGACGATAGTTGGTCGATAAATTGGCTGGATGCGCGGGTTATAACTAATGAAGATGAAGCCCTGTCGGCAGAGGCGTTTGCTGCAAAAGCAGTTGCCAACAATGACGTGATCGACCCGTACTTGGTTGACACAACACCGGACGGAAATCCTACACATACACGAGAACGCCTGCGAACAACAGGGCCTAGTGTGGATTATTTGTCCACAGCAACAGGTTAAACCGAGGTACTGGAACATGTATCAATACGATGAGTTCGATCAAGAGTTGGTAACACAGCGGTGCGCAGAGTTTCGTACTCAGGTGCAACGCCGGCTTAATGGTTTAATCAGCGAAGAGGAATTTAAGCCTTTGCGTCTGATGAATGGGTTGTACTTGCAATTGCATGCCTACATGCTGCGCGTGGCTATTCCCTATGGCGTGTTGTCATCATCTCAAATGAACAAGCTTGGCGATATTGCAGATCGTTATGATCGCGGTTATGGGCATTTCACCACCCGGCAGAACATACAGTTTAATTGGCCACAACTTATCGAAACGCCGGATATTCTGGATGAACTCGCCTCAGTACAGATGCATGCAATCCAGACCAGTGGCAATTGTATTCGTAACATCACAACCGATCCGTTCGCAGGGGTTGCTGCAGATGAGGAAGTTGACCCTCGACCTCTGGCAGAGTTGCTGCGTCAGTGGTCAACGCTGCATCCAGAATTTCGGTATCTACCACGTAAATTCAAGTTTGCGATTACCGGCAGTGCCAATGATCGCGCCGCTATCAAGGTTCACGATATTGGACTGCGTCTTAAAAAAGGCCGATCAGGTGAGACTCTGGTTGATGTATGGCTGGGTGGCGGGCAGGGAAGAACGCCAAAAATTGCCCAGTTATTTCGAGACAATGTACCGATCGATGAGCTGTTGCCGTATCTGGAAGCCACCATGCGTGTATACAACTTGTATGGTCGGCGCGACAATAAATACAAAGCGCGCATTAAAATCCTGCTGGCTGAAACCGGACTACAGAAACTGCAACAAGAGATAGAACAGGAATTCGAAAAAATCGATCTAACTCGATTCACCCCAATCCAAAAAGAACTTGAACGGATAACGCATCGTTTTAGCGTGCCCGATTATGCTACTAGCGACATCGTACCGCAAGACAAAGCTGTACATGACATTGAAGCTGATAACCCTGACTATGTACGATGGTTGGAGCAAAACGTTAAGGAACACCGAGTTGACGGGCATGCCATTGTAGTGGTTTCGCTCAAACGCATTGGTGATATTCCCGGCGATGCAAGTTCGGATGAAATGCGATCAATCGCTGCAATTGCAGAAAAATATTCGCATGATGAGATTCGCGTCACTCATCGCCAGAATCTGGTTTTACCTCATGTGCGCAAGCAACACCTGTTTGATTTGTGGCGGGCACTGCGGGCAGTATCTTTGGCGAGCAGTAATGTGAATTTACCCAGCGACATCATCGCTTGCCCAGGTTTAGACTACTGCGCACTGGCAACCGCGCGCTCGATTCCCATTGCTCAGAATATTGCTACTCATCTAGGTGCCAAAGAATCCAAAGAGGCATCGAGAAAACCGGACGGAGTGTCTATTAACATTTCCGGTTGTATTAACGCCTGTGCCCACCATCATGTAGCGAACATTGGCATTCTTGGGCTCGATCGGGGTGGCGTTGAGAATTACCAGATCACACTCGGCGGGCGCAGCGATGAAAATGCGCGAGTTGGCGATCGTATGGGACCAGGACTATCTGCTGATGAAATTCCAGTGGTTGTTGAACGCGTCATCGATCTCTATCTCGACAAGCGCCAATTGTCTGAGACGTTTAGCGATACCTACGAGCGAGTTGGTAAAGGTGCGTTCAAAGAAGTTATTTACGGAGACACAAATGTCCGCAAGACTGCTTGAAGCTAACGGCACGGTCAATGCTGAACCAAACGAGCTATCGAACTCAGCTATCGAATTGGTCGTAGGTGTAGATACAATTGAACAGTTGGATTCACTGCACGAGGTTGCTCAGATTGTTTTGAATTTTACCTCCAGTGCTGATGGTCGTGGTTTTTCCATGGCTGCAGCGCTACGCGAAAGGCTAGGATACACGGGTAAACTTTATGCTGGTGGACAACTAATCCCGGACCAGCTCAGTCTTGCATTTCAGTGTGGTTTCGATGCAGTGATTGTTGATAGTGAACAATGGCGTCGCTATGGGTCTGAATCCTGGATGAAAGGGTTGAATCCAGATGTCAGTCGAAGCTATCTACGATCTCACAGGGACGATTTTGAATCCATTTGGGAGCATCGTGCAGGTTTGGCATAGAACTAATCCAAAACAACCAAGCCCTTTGGTGTGCTCAGCTCAAACGACAAACCCTGATCGCCTTCGCTAATCGAAGCAAGCTGATCGACCTGCAGGGTTTTTAGTATGGACTTAAGTTCGGTAGGGTTGGGGTGAGATAGATTGATCTTGTTCAGACGCACACCCAAATCTTGCTGAGCGGTGCTTGGATGTGGGCCCTCAGACCATTCAATAAACGCAGGTAACAATCCGCCCATCGGTAAGCTGCCATCTTTTGGTACGGTCAGTCGCCACGAGAGATCGCCTCTGGATAAAAAAACAATTTCACCCAGATCGAGTGGACTAGCAGCAACCACAGCATCCAGATCGTCCGTTCCAACAACCCAACATAAAGCTCGTGCGCGCTCAGACAAGCGATTTTTTGTAACAGGGTCATCAAGCGTAAACCATCGGGTTCTGCCAGGGTCAGCAGGTGCGTCTGGATCAATGGCGATCAGCTCAAAAAAACTCTCGTTGCCTGCCTGCATAACACAGTTGTGCGTACTCATTGCTTCATGCTTTCCACCACGAGGTATAACAACGCCGAGCTTGGCTTCCATATCAGCAGTACCCTGATCAAGGTTGTCCGCCCCAATAGCGAAGTGGTCGATTTTGTTGTTCATTACTTACTCAACTTGCTTTGAATACGCTGTCTCTGGATTGTTTCAGACTTTCTTTTCAGGATAGGCAACCGCACCACCGGATTCCTTCCACGTGGAAAAGCCCTCTCTGAGATGGGCCGCTTTGAATCCCATGTCCTGCAATGTGGCAACTGTAATTGCTGAACGCCACCCTGATGCACAATGGAAAATATATTTTTTATCTTCATCAGCGAAAATATCCTTGAAATAAGGACTTTCCGGGTCGACCCAGAATTCAATCATGCCGCGCGGGGCATGAAAACTGCCGGGGATGTAGCCGCTACGCTGTCGCTCTCTTACGTCCCGGATATCGACAATGACCACATTTGGATCGTCGACCATGGCTAGCATGTCCTTTGTTTCTATTTCCTCTATCCGGGCACGTGCAGATTCAACCATTTTGGCCGACGATATTTTGAGTGATGGCATGGCGTTTAGTGTATTGGTGTGCTGAACAGTTGTTGTGGATATTGACACGTCGAGATGGCTTGTGCAACATACCGGTTTGAACATGCCTGTCTTTCTCCGGAGCATCAATAAATGACCGTTTCTGAAGCCATTTCGTTGTGGGACGACACGGCTGAAGAGCTGGACTACCGTGCGCCACTTCACGCAGATGGCGTCGTTGATGTAGCTATTATTGGTGGTGGATTTACCGGGCTTTCTACTGCCTTGCATTGCGCTGAGAAAGGCTTGTCTACCCACGTTATTGAAGCTGAGCAAATTGGGTTTGGCGGGTCCGGGCGCAACTGTGGATTGGTTAACGCAGCACTGTGGCTGCCTCCGCAAAAAGTACGAGAATCGCTTGGCACTACTTATGGTCCAAGGTTTATAAAAAAATTCGGTAGTGGTCCTGAATATGTTTTCTCGTTAATAGAAAAACACCAGATGCGTTGTGAAACAACCCGTACAGGAACCATACACGCTGCACACGGGCCAAAAGGATTTGTTGAACTTCAAGAGCGTCACAAAGAATGGCAACGTCTGGGTGAACCGGTTGATCTAATAAGTCGCGAAGCGCTTGCCGGTATGATCGGTACAGATCATTTTCATGGCGGGCTGCTCGATCGTCGTTGCGGAACGATAAATCCCATGGGGTATTGTCGTGGCCTGGCAAGGGCCGCGCTAGGTGCCGGTGCAAAAATCAGCACTGGCACACGTGCCACTCTTTTGCACCGTGATAACAATCTTTGGCGTGTGGAAACAGATCAAGGGGAATTTAAAGCAAAAGCAGTTGTACTCGGAACCAACGCTTATACAGACGAGCTATGGCCAAATTTGAATAAGACGTTCACATTAATTCATTACTTTCAACTGGCGACCAAACCGCTTGGACCACAAGCGGATTACATCTTGCCTGGAAAGCAGGGACTGTGGGATACCGGACAGATCATGTTCAACATTCGACGCGATTCTTTCAATCGATTGTTGATTGGTTCGATGGGAAAAGTCGTTGGTAGTAAAGATCGTGGTTTGTCTAATCGCTGGGCGAGAAAACAGATTGCCAGAATTTTTCCAGCGCTGGGGCCGGTTGAATTCGAGCAGGCCTGGCACGGCCAGATCGCAATGACTCCCGATCATTTGCCAAGGATTCATCAGCTTGCAACGAACCTGTTTACGCCGATCGGTTACAACGGTCGGGGCATTACTACCGGTACCATGTTCGGTGAGACAATGTCGGGGCTGTTAACTGGAATGGATGTAGCTGAATTGCCATTGCCGATGACAGAACTGTCGACAGTGCCAAGTGCACCGATCATGACGAGACTTTATCAGTCAGCGTTTACAACAAATCAAGTGTTAAAGGCAATTTAAATAATGGCTGATCCGAAACACAATACAACGATAAAGGATAAAACAATGGCAAACAAACCTCTGGCGTTAATCACAGGCGGCGCACAAGGTATAGGCTATGCATGCGCGCAAAGCTTGATAGAGGAGGGATATGACATCATCTTGTCAGACATCAATGCTGAAGGTGTTGCTGCTGCCGCAAAAAAAATAAATGCGGTCGCCAGCATTGTGTGTGATATGGGTGATGCCGAACAAATAGAGTCTATGTTCAAACAGATCGTTTCTGATCACCGACCACTACACGCTTTGGTTAACAATGCTGGGGTAGCTTTGCCTGGTGATTTTCTAGATTATTCTCTTACCGATTTTGATCGCGTTATTAACGTTAATATGCGCAGTGTGTTTATTGCCACTCAATTGGTTGCTCGAATGATGGTTGAACATAAAATAGCAGGCGCCATCGTTAATATGTCCTCGATCAACGCACAGGTTGCTATTCCGGCTATCCCTGCCTATTGCGCTTCCAAAGGTGGTGTAATGCAGTTAACCAAAGTAGCTGCATTGGCTCTCGCTAAAAATAACATTCGAGTCAATGCCGTGGGCCCTGGCTCAATCGATACAGAAATGATGGCGGGTGTGAACGCTAACCCTGAAGCTATGAAAGTTGCCATGTCAAGAACGCCATTAGGACGAACTGGTGATGCGAAGGAAATAGGTGATGTTGTCGGATTTTTATGTTCCGAGAAAGCCAGCTATATAACCGGTGAAACCATTTATGTTGATGGCGGCAGGCTTGGTCTGAACTATACATGCTAAAACAATGAAACAGGTTGCGCAGTAGGTTGCGCAATATTGTGACCTACGCAACTGGCGAGACAGGCCTGTTGATTTTCGGAACAAAGGTGTCGCGGGCATTGGATAAGGTCGGACGTGATCATTAGGTACCAGGGCTGACCGCGCAAACGATCCGGTTTCGACCTGTCTCTTTTGCGCGATAAAGAAGCTCATCAGTTGCTTTCATCCAGTTGTCAAACAATGTGGGGGTGGCGTTCTGAACGATATGTAAGCCAATGCTAACCGTGTAGGTGATTTTCATAGCATCAACAACATGTGCTTGCTCGGCGTTCGCTAGGAACCGTTCAGCCATCTTGATTGCATCGATTGGTTCCACTCCGGGAATCCAGACAACAAATTCCTCACCGCCAATTCGTGCGACCCAATCATCCTCTC
>CAYTJF010000165.1:0-13630 GCA_964437945.1 uncultured Granulosicoccaceae bacterium | reverse complement strand
GGCTATTCAGGCGAATCAGATGGTCTCTTTGGGCGTCTTCTTCGTGATTTCGACTTTTTTTTGGCTGTGGCGTTCTTCTGGCTATTATTGCCCTCGGAACGGGCTTTGCCCGAGCTAGTTTTACCTCGGCGCTTACCCGAGCGTTTTCCACCTGGTTTTCCGCCCTTGTACGATGGCATCCGATCTCGCTCGATGCGTTTGGCTTTCTTGGGAGTAACCAGCAGCTCTCCGGTTATGTGAGCTAAGGGGATGGGTTTACCGATGTATTCCTGAATTTCGGGTAGTGAAAAAGAGTACTCCTCGCAAGCAAAGCTCACGGCTTCGCCTTGCGTGCCAGCTCGCGCTGTACGACCAATTCGGTGCACATAGTCCTCAGCTTGCTGTGGCAGGTCGTAGTTAAAAACATGTGTGACCGCATCGATGTGCAGGCCTCTGGCCGCCACATCGGTAGCGATTAGCACGGGCAATTTGCCGCCAGTAAATTCGTGCAGAATGCGTTGTCTTTTATTTTGCCGAACATCACCAGATAGCGTGCCGCAATTTATATTGTTGCCCAGTAAATAGCCCTCGACATACTCTGCTGTTCGTTTGGTGTTGACGAAAATGATTGATCTTGACGGTGTCATTTGTTGCATAAGGCCGAGTAACAGCGATATCTTTTCATCGGTTGCGGGTTGGAACAGTTGTTGGTTAACACCCTCTGCTGTGACACCGGTGTTTTCCGTTTTTACAGGAGTTGGGTTATTCATGTGCTCGTATGCCAACTCCATGACGCGATGTGACAGAGTGGCAGAAAACAACATGCTCATGCGTTGTTCGGGTTCGGGCATACGCCGAAGCAAATATCGAATGTCAGCTATAAATCCGAGATCGAACATGCGGTCTGCTTCATCGAGTACGCAAATTTCGAGTTTCTTCAGGTTAAAAATATTTTGTTTGAAATAGTCGATCAGACGGCCTGGCGTACCGATTAAAACATCGACTCCATCAGCCAATTGTTTTCTTTGTTTTTCATAGTCTATGCCGCCATAAACCGTGGTAGTGCGCAGATCAGTGTATTGTGCTAAGCCTTGAGCGTCTTTGCCGATTTGTATTGCCAATTCACGGGTTGGTGCAATAACGAGCATTCGAGGTTGATTTTTGTTGCGTTGGCCTCCATCGTTATCCAGTAGACGGGCGAATGCGCCAAGCAGGAACGCGGCAGTTTTGCCTGTTCCGGTTTGTGCCTGGGCAGCAATGTCCTGACCATCGTCGATAATCGGCAGCGATAATGCTTGTATTTCAGTGCAGCGATCAAAGCCCAGCTGGTCAGTTGCTCTAAGTAGCGGTTCTGGCAGATTGAGGTCACTAAATGCGGGTGTAACTTGCGAGTTCGATATCATGAGTGTTGATAATGTGAGTACAATTTAGCTGTCTCGTAGAAGTGAGTTTGAAGGCCATCTTGGACAAGGCCACTTTAGGTTTAAGCCAGTTTTGTTTAAACCGCCGTTGTTTGAACTTCCGTTGTTTAAACTATCTAATTCAATGAACGATAACCAATTAGCAAAAAGAGGTGCATGATGAACGAACATATTACCGCGATTACCGATGCCAACTTTGAAGAAGAAGTATTGAAATCTGAAACCCCTGTGCTCGTTGATTACTGGGCAGAGTGGTGCGGTCCTTGTAAAGCTATTGCACCTGTTCTGGATGATATTGCTCCGGAGTATGTTGGAAAAGTTAAAATAGTCAAAATGAATATGGATGAAAACCCGAATACTCCTCCTAAATACGGTATTCGGCAAATTCCGACGCTAATGATATTCAAGAATGGGGCTGTGGAAGCAACCAAGCTTGGTGCTCTGTCAAAGTCGCAATTAACGGAATTTCTCGATCAAAACTCTTAAGCGGCATAGTTGAGCGGCCAGTTTAGCGGCTAAGTCAATTTAGCAGCTTACTATTATGCAAACTCGTCAGTCCAGTCTATTCCGAGAATATTCGACGTTCGGTCTAATATCAGAACAACAGGCTGGGCTGACTATGTCATTTCGAACTAAGTATAGTAAATACAAATGTTTAGCTGGACAATTTCAATAAAATGCTCCATTTATATCGATTTGACAGCACTATATTGCTGCCAATTACGGCAAGTAGCGGTCAAGTTGTGGCCAAATAATTGCTCTGTCTAACCTGCGACAAACGCCACAGAGGTCAGGTTATTGTTCATTTAGTACTGGACGTTGTCATCATTGCGTGCTAACTTCCATTTCATCCTGTAGCGCAAGACGCCGTCCCTTCGGCCACGGTGTTTCGAACGTGCTACGAAAATTACTTAGTGTTGCTAGAGCAGCTTAATCATCACGGTCAAAACTAACTATTGCACTTTACACTTACTTGCCATAGTTATTGCTCGATATGCCCCAGGCGCAACAACCAGCTCTTTTTTAACCAAATAGTTTTTTAACCAATTAGTCAAACAACCTGTTTAATCACTAACACTATCGTTACTTTTATCACTGTTGAATGATCTTGCCTCGATCTGAAAACTCGTCTCGAATAGACTCCCTCTTTCAATAAGACGACTTTTCCTCTTTCGACCAGGAACGTTCCTAAACTTCTCGACTTCCGTCTAAAAACCCACATCACCCGTATGAATCTTACCGATCTAAAAAAGAAAAACCCCACTGAACTGATAGATCTAGCGCAATCGATTGGCGTTGACAACGTTGCTCGCCAGCGCAAACAAGACATGATCTTCTCCATCCTGAAAGCACACTCGAAAAAGGGTGAGAATATTTTTGGGGGTGGCGTACTTGAGATATTACAAGATGGCTTTGGCTTTTTGCGATCAGCTGATAGTTCTTATCTTGCAGGCCCTGATGATATCTATGTTTCTCCAAGCCAGATAAGACGATTTTCGTTGAGAACGGGTGATACGATTTTCGGAAAAATCAGACCGCCAAAAGAAGGTGAGCGTTATTTTGCACTGCTTAAGGTTGACGAGATTAATTTTGGTCCACCAGAACAAGCAAAAAATAAAGTTCTTTTTGAAAATCTGACGCCTTTGCATGCAGATGAGCGTATGAGCATGGAGCGTGGTAATGGCAGCACCGAAGATATAACCGCGCGTATTATTGACATTGCAGCACCCATTGGTAAAGGTCAGCGCGGCTTGCTTGTCTCGCCACCGAAGGCAGGTAAAACTTTGATGCTACAGAACGTAGCGCAGAGTATTGCAGCAAATCATCCCGAGTGTTTTCTGATTGTTTTACTTATCGATGAGCGGCCAGAAGAAGTAACCGAGATGGAGCGCATGGTACAAGGAGAAGTTATCTCCAGTACTTTTGATGAACCGGCAAGTCGCCATGTACAAGTGGCAGAGATGGTCATTGAAAAAGCCAAGAGACTCGTTGAGCATAAGAAAGATGTTGTTATTCTACTCGACTCCATAACCCGTCTGGCACGTGCATACAATACGGTTGTTCCGTCATCGGGAAAGGTTCTCACCGGTGGTGTTGACGCCAACGCTTTGCATCGACCAAAGCGTTTTTTTGGCGCTGCGCGTAATATCGAAGAAGGTGGTAGCTTAACTATTATTGCCACAGCCCTTGTTGATACTGGTTCGAAGATGGATGAAGTTATCTACGAAGAGTTTAAGGGCACAGGTAACATGGAACTGCAGCTTGATAGACGCATCGCCGAAAAACGTGTGTTCCCGGCAATTAATATCAACAAGTCTGGTACGCGTCGCGAAGAGTTGATGATGGATCAGGAAGAGCTGCAGAAAGTGTGGATATTACGTAAGTTTATACACGCCATGGATGAAATCGAAGCGGTTGAATTTATGCTTGGACGATTGCAGCAAACCAAGACGAATAACGAATTTTTTGATGCGATGAAACGCTAGTCGCGAAGCTTGCCTATGCGCATACTTGCCTATGCGCGTAAAAGTGCACAGATAAACTCCTGTTTATTTTTATCTATTTAAGTTGTCGCTTTTTCCCGTACTACAGCACGGTAGCCGATATCTCGTCGGTAGTGCATGTTTGAGTAGCTAATGTGTGCTGCACCTTTATCAGCTACTTGTTTGGCCTCGGTAATGCTATTGCCAAGCGCGCTTACACACATAATGCGACCACCGTTGGTGATATATTTGTCGTCTGCCAGATCCGTGCCGGCATGAAATACCTTACAGCCCAATTGTTCGGCTTTATCGATACCGGTGATAACTTCCCCGGTTGAGCCTTTGCTCGGATAGTCCCCGGCGGCCAGTACAACTCCCAGCGCACACTGATCTTTCCAGGCTGCCTGCACTGCTTTAAGCGTGCCGTCAGTAGCTGCGTCCAGTAAGGTTAATAAATCGCTTTCCAGTCGCATAAGTAGTGGTTGTGTTTCCGGGTCGCCGAGCCTTACGTTGTATTCAACAACGCGTGCCTCGCCGTAGCCGTTGATCATTAACCCAACGTATAAAAAACCTTTGAACGGTGTACCGTCTTTGATTAGACCTGCCACCGAGGGTTCTACAATATCGTGCACGATGTGCTGCTGAATTTGATCGGTAACCACAGGTGCCGGTGAATAGGCACCCATGCCACCGGTGTTGGGCCCCAGATCGCCTTCATCACGGGCTTTATGATCCTGGCTGGTAGCAAATGGCAGGCAATGTGTGCCATCAACCAGCGCGATAAAGCTTGCTTCTTCTCCATCCAGGAATTCTTCTATAACCACCGTTGAGCCAGCCGAACCGAACGCCTGATCGGCAAGCATTGCATCTACAGCAGTGTGTGCTTCAGCTAGTGTTTGTGCGACAACAACCCCTTTACCCGCTGCCAGACCATCGGCTTTAATAACGATGGGTGCGCTTTGCTTTTGTAGATAGGTGTGCGCCAGTTCTGCATCAGTAAACGTTTCGTAGCTGGCAGTGGGAATGGCGTGTCGTTGCATGAACTCTTTCGCATAGGCCTTGCTGCCTTCAAGTTGTGCTGCAGCCGCTGATGGGCCGATAATGCGTTGAGACGCACAGTTGAAGTAGTCGACAATACCTGCAACCAGGGGGACCTCAGGGCCGACAACGGTGAGATGAACAGTGCGCTCTATGGCAAAGTTACACAGCGCTGCATGGTCGCTAATATCAATAGCGACTCGTTCCACCTTCGGCTCTTTGGCAATACTGGCGCTGCCTGGGGCAACGCTGATTCTGGTGACTTGTGGTGATTGTGCAAGCTTCCATGCGATAGCATGTTCACGACCTCCATTGCCTATTAAAAGAATATGCATTACTAACCCCAAGTAAAAACGCTATTCTACGTCAAGGAATCATCGATTAATCAAGAATAATCCTTCGAACATGAACTCAACAATTTGTCGCACAGCGTTATACATGCCAGCGGTTAACACACGTGCATTGGCCAAGGGGCCAGTGCTCAGCGCAGATGCCATTGTTATCGATCTGGAAGATTCAGTCGCAGCTGAGGCAAAGCCACAAGCTCGAGAGAATGCAATTGATGCGCTGACGCACAACGACTATGGTTACCGAACACGTGTATTACGTGTAAACGATGTGTCCTCCGAATGGTTTGAAGCCGATATGGCGGTGTTGAGGCAGGTTAAACCTGATGCGGTACTGTTGCCCAAAGTCGAATCTGCGCAAACCATTCAACATGTTCAAAAAGTACTCGATGAGGCAGATCAAACCGGACAAGTGAAAATGTGGGCTATGCTCGAAACAACCAAAGCGGTTGTGAATGTTGCCAGCATTACAAGAAGCCGCGAGCTGTGTCACCGATTTCAAACTGTGTGTATTGGTAACAACGATCTAGCCCGAGAAGCTGGGATGCGGGTCACTTCCGATAGAAGTTTACTTATGCCGTGGCTTATGAACATGCTAGCTGCTGCAAAAGCTTATCGATTAAGCATTCTGGACGGCGTCTATAACGACTTTGCCGATCTTGATGGTTTTGGTTTTGAATGCGAGCAAGGCGCGTCAATGGGTATGAATGGCAAAACACTTATTCATCCCAGTCAAATCGATATCGCCAATCAAGCCTACTCCCCAACTGAGAATGATATTGAGCAAGCACAAAGCGTAGTCGATGCATTTGCCAATGCAGTCGACCCTCAGGTAGGTGTTCTTCAAATTGATGGGCGTATGGTAGAGCGTTTACACCTGAATATGGCACATCAAACCCTGGCTATCGCAAAGCGCATTAAAGGTCTGAATTGAACCAATCGGAAGAGGGGGCCATGCCAATGGTGCTGCCGCCACTTTGGCTGTTGGTTGTTATTTCAGCAACTGGTCCAATTGTTCTGAATGGTGTGCTGCCAGCGAATACAGCAATCATGGCCGAGCTTGAAACCAGTTATGGGTCTGCGCAACTCGTGCTCAGCGTATTTTTACTGGCTTTGTTATTTGGTCAGATATTGCTGGGCAATGCAGCTGATCGTTTTGGTCGGCGACCGGTCATGCTGGCGAGCTTGGCTGGTTTTTCGATCGGTGGTGCTTTATGCGCTGTTGCGCCAAGTATTGAAAGTTTATTGGCTGCACGATTTGTACAGGGGTTTTTTGCAGCATCGTGTACATTTTTGCCTCGAGCTATGGTGCGTGATGTTTATGGTCAGGAAAAATCGGCCAGCATGATGGGCTATATGACGGTAGCAATGATGGTTGCACCGATGTTTGGTCCGGCTATCGGTGGCTTTGTCACAGACAACTTTAGCTGGCGTTGGATGTACGCAGGCCTGAGTGGCATTGGCGCAATATTAGGCTTATTCAGCTGGTTACTCATGCACGAAACCCGATCAGCGTACACCATAGCAAGTGAGCGTACATCGCTATTGCGTGCATCCAAAGACCTGCTTAGAATTCGGGCCTTTAATGCCTGTACGATCATGCTCAGCGGTACCGTGGGTTTGTACTACGCTTTTCTGGCAGGCTCACCGTTTGTCATGATGGAGAGTCGCGGGTACAGCGCCTCAGAGTTTGGGACCTGGTTTGCTATGGTCCCAGTTGGTTATCTCACCGGCAACTTGATAGCCGGTCGTTTCTCAGAAAGGTTAGGTGTAAGTCGAATGGTTGCCCTCGGTGCCATACCGGGTGTATTGGGGGTTAGTCTGTTGTGGCTTCTTTCTTATTCAACACACCCGCTAAGTCTGTTTATACCGATGAATTTTATTGCCCTGTCCAACGGCATGAGCATACCGAATTTAATGTCCGCTGCCATGAGTGTGCGCGGTGATCTGGTTTCATCAGCAGCTGGCTTGTCAGGAGCAATGCAAACTGGCTTTGGTGTTGTGTTGACGTTTGCTTTAGGCGTGTTGTTGCCGTCGGGCGACATCTGGCTCTATATCATGGTGTCACTCTCGGCAACACTTTGGCTATACGGTTTGTGGTTGTGGTTCAGTACTGCCCACCGTTAATTTCCAGCACTTGACCCGATATGTAACCAGAGAGTTTCGCAGATCCGAAAAATAAATACGCCGGTGCGCAGTCGTCGGGGCTGCCAAGTCGCTGAAGCGGTATTTGGATAACTGTTTTCGCAAGCTTTTCCGGGCTTGAGTAGCGCTTATGAAAATCGGTATCGATCACTCCAGGTGAGATAGCATTGACGCGTATTCCCAGCGGTGCCAGTTCTCGAGCTAGTGACTTGGTGTAAGTTGATACGAACGCTTTGGATGCGGAGTAAATTGATGAACCAGGACTGCCGCCCGTTGACGCTGAAATCGAGACCGTGTTGATAATGGCGCTGTTTTTGGCCGCTTCGAGTAACGGAATCAATTCGCGCGTGATACGTACAACGGCCGTCTGGTTGAGTTCAACCACACTTAGGTACTGATCGTCCGTAAGCGATTTTGCCGGGTAACGGCCAAACATGGTGCCTGCGTTATTGACAAGCACATTAATTTTGTCGGTCTGCTTTTTGACAAATTGGCAGAACGCATCTTGATGGTCACGATCACCTAAATCGCCAATGAATGTCGCAACATCTGCAGGTGCGTTGTTGGCATAGTCAGGATTGCGCCCCAGGTGAGCGATGACATATGCACCGGCCGCTACAAAGGCGTGCAAAGCGGTTAAACCAATGCCATTACCAGCGCCGGTTATTACCACAGTTTGGTCTTTGTAAAGATCGACGAAAAACGAATTGACATCGGCTGCCATTAACGCGTCCTCATAAAAGGAGCATGGCAGCTTAACACCAAAGCGATGTGACAGAATCTATTGTGCCAAGAGACTGTATACGAGGGGGCTCTTGCGTGAAGTGCGTTACTGGTTTGCGGGATAGAGGATTTCCTGGCCAATCTGGATGATTGAGCCTCTGATATTATTCAGATCGCGAAGCGTCTGCACGTCAGTGCCATACTGATCGGCGATTTTGCCCAGATAGTCACCGGATTGAACGATATGCGAACCCCAGGTAATAGCATCATCAGATTCAACCACTACACCGACGACGGGTTTTGGTTGAGCATTTGGTTGAGCATTTGGTTGAGCAACGGTTTTAACCACAATCTGGCCATTAGCGTCGGTCTGAATTGACCTGTTAACTGGTGTGTTGCTGTCGATAACTGCCTCAGTAGTGGCTGAAGTGGCAACCGTTGCAGTTGGCACAGTAGCAGTTTGCGCAGTAGCGTTTGGCACAGCGCTATTTTCAACAGGTTCAACGACAACCCTGCTGTTGGAGGCAGTGCTGCTGGCACTGGCAGGTATGGTAATCGCGTTGACATCCTGTGTGTTCTGATGCCAGCGGAATATGCCAATGGCTAAAGCGCCAGAAGCTAGTACCAATATTATTAAGTCAGATTTTGAAATCACTAATTTAACCTTGTGCGCTGTGCATGCCGAACTATTGACGCAATTTTACCGCCAATGTCTACCTGCGGAAATATCTATCCGAAAGTACCTCTAGTTTTTGCGAGATGAGACTGTTACGCAAGTGTAGTTTTGCCAACCAGAACGGGAAACTTACCGGAAAGTCGACACAATTACAGTTAAATTCGGGCCATATAATGAATATTAACCCATCTAGGTGGTGGTTAGATACTGCAATCTGAACAAGAAGCGCGTTGTTTACATGGTTTTTAATAATTCAGTGTACAAAGTACCTGAGTCAGCCATTGCGATATACGTTTGTTGGTTAATACCTGATGTAGCGATTGTTCGGCATTTTGCCGTTGCTCCGGCGGTAATACGTCGCCTCGCTCGGCTAACAGCAACTTAAGGTAGGCGTTTTCGAATTCGGGATGAGGCTGCAGGCTGACTGTGTTTTCGTTATAGACCAGTGCTGCATATTCGCAGGTATCCGATGATCCGATTACACGGGCATCTGGCGGCAACTCAACAACCTGATCCTGGTGCCAGGCATTGAGCACCATCGCTTCCATACCATCGCCAAGGTTGAATGCATAGTGCTCGGAGCCGGCTATCCAGCCGCCTTCGTGTTTAACCACTCGACCACCGAGTGATTGCGCCATTATTTGATGGCCAAAGCATATGCCCACCATGGGTATGTGACTGGCGTATATCTGCTTGATGAAGGCTTCGAGCGGTTCTATCCAGGGCAGATCTTCATAAGCACCATGTTTGGACCCCGTGATGAGCCAGGCGTCTGCATCGTTCACCGATGCTGGAAATTCATTGTCTACCACGAAGTAGGGTTGATAGGAAAATTGATCGGGCCCAAGCAATTTTTCGAATAGGGTGTTGTAGCGACCGTAAGTATCGACCACCTTATCGGTACTGTGACCACATACCAAAATACCCAGTTTTGGCTTTTGTGCAAGCTGTGATGTCATGTCGGGCATCATAGCATTTACAGCGACTGGCCCGGCTCATCGCCCCATCAACAAGCAGGTATACTTATGCCGAACATTTAAAGTACCTAACGAGCCATGACTGCCCGACAATACCCCCAAGTTGCCATGCATGACTTTGCGCACATGTCGAGGGAAGCACGGTTTGCGTTATTTCAACGATCTGAAGAAAACCTAGCACCGTTTATCGAAGGCGCGCGCCCCATCATCGATGCCGTTAAAAGTGACGGCGATCAGGCGCTGTCACGCTTTGCAAAAGCGTTTGACAAAGCCAATGTGCCGAGTGACTCCATAGCGGCAACGTCGTCAGATTTTGACAAGGCATTCGACACGCTCGAGAACAACATGATCGAGGTGCTCGAATATGCAGCGTCGAACATTCAGGCGTTCCAGCGAGAACAAATGCCAGGCGATATGTGGATGAAGGAGATTCGACCTGGCGTGTTGGTAGGTGAGCGCGTTACACCAATCGATTCGGTGGCGTGTTACTCACCGCGAGGCAAAGGCTCGTTCCCATCAGTGACCTTAATGACGGCTATTCCTGCTGTGGTGGCAGGCGTGCCTGAACCTATCATTCTTACACCCCCGGGGCCAGATGGTCAGGTTGATGCAGCCACGTTGGTGGCAGCACGTATTGCCGGTGTCGAACACGTGTATAAGTGTGGAGGAGTGCAGGCTATTGCGGCTGCCGCATTCGGTACGCAAACGGTGCCACGTTGTCGAAAAATTGTAGGCCCGGGAAGTCCATGGATAGTCGCCGCCAAACGTTTGCTTGCCGGGCATATAGATCCCGGTATGCCAGCTGGCCCCAGCGAAACGATTGTCTTGGCAGACCCAACCGCAAACCCATTGATCGCAGCGCTCGATCTTATTATTGAGTCGGAACATGGCAGCGATAGCAGCGCGTTTCTGGTGACGTGGGATCGGAATGTGGCAGAGCAGGTCATTGCTGCTGTTCCTTCGTACTGGAATACGATGTCAGAAAAACTGGCAGCTTATTCATCAGATGTGCTCAGCGGCAATTGTGGTGGCGTTGTTCTGGTAGAAAACGCCATTGAGGCATACGATTTCGTCAATGAGTATGCACCAGAGCATTGTCAGATTTTATCCAAAAACCCGTTTGAACACCTGTCGCATATTCGCAATGCATCGGAAGTGCTACTTGGCGAACACGCGGCCGGTTCTATTGCTAATTACATGATGGGGCCAAATTGTGTTCTGCCCACTTCGGCCCAGGCTCATACCTATTCACCGTTAGGTGTGCATGATTTTCTCAAGTCATCGTCGATTGGTCATTTGACCAAACAAGGCTATGATGAGCTTGCGCCAAAGGTGCATGATTTTGCGCGCTATGAAGGGTTCGATGCGCACGCCAATTCGGTATCATCGATTCGAGAGGACGCTTTCAAAGGTAAGTTGCCAGAATCGGGTTAAAACTTATCCAGTCCAGCGATGCATCAACTGATCATAGGTGGGTGGTTGGCTATGTGGCTAGTAGTGTAGCGAGAGCTGTTTGCATCGCTATATTGCAATATAATGCGTTCAACGTCAGCGTTTAACCTTATTTTTCTCGCTCGCGGCACGCAAGTTGTAGACGATATACCAGAACAAGTGGACATCAAATAAAGCTATGCATAGACGTGATTGGTTGAAACGAGTGGGAGCGACAAGTTTTGTCGCACTGCCTGGTACGTTGCCCGGCAACGTGTTGGGTGAAACCGAGTCCACCTTCGAACATGCGGTTCGCAGGCTGGTTGGCAGCGCCAGTATAAAACCTGATGATCGAGTAACAGTGAACGCACCGGAGGCTGCAGCTAATGGCGCCGTTGTCCCGGTTGGCGTGTTATCGTCTGTGCCAGATACGGAAAAAATTGTGTTACTTGTAAACAACCACACACGATCAATAGTTGCGCAGCTGGATACCTCAAATACAATGCTTACACCCAGCCTTTCTACTCATCTGCAACTAGAGCGACCAGCAACCGTTACCGCATTAGTTAAAACCAATTCTGGTTGGCACAGCAACTTCACGCAGATCAGTACACTTGCTGAGAGCTGTGAGTCATGAGCGTTGGTAGCGTTGCAGTCAGAACACGCGTAGCGGATAACGCAACCCATGTTGATTTGCGCGTCAGTCATCCAATGGAAAACGGTTCGCGAACAGACGCTCAGGGTGTTGTTATACCTTCCTGGTTTTTGACTGAAATGGATGTGTATCTCGAAGACGAACGTGTAGCCCAGCTTGAACTTGGCCCACTCGTGTCTCGCAACCCCGCCATATCGCTGGTTTTAAACGGTGGCAAAGAAGATGAAGTGATAAAAGTGACCTGGCGTGATAATCGTGGGGAAGCGGGTGAGGAGTTGGCAAAAATAGTTGGTTAAGTTAACGCTATTACTTCAACTCTACAGACGCGGGTTAACATCCTTTGAGTATAGATTTAGCAGTGGTTAATCAATCAAATTTATATCAGAGTCGCTGGGCTCAAACCACCTAAGTTTCTCTCTCAAGCTAACAACATCACCAATGATGGTTAGGGTAGGTGCTTTCACAGCGCTTGTTTGTACGCGATCGACAATGTTGTCCAGCGTACCGACCACGACATTTTGTTGTTGAGTTGTGCCGCGTGATACCAATGCTATTGGGGTAGAGCCTGACATACCGTGATCTATCAATTTGGCAACAATATGTGGAAGCCCCACCAAGCCCATGTATATGACAACCGTTTGTTGTGGTTGAGTCAGAGACGCCCAGTTCAGGTCCACACTGTTGTCTTTCAGGTGACCGGTTACAAATAAACAGGCCTGCGAATGATCACGATGCGTTAGCGGGATGCCGGCATAGCTTGCGCATCCGGCAGCCGCTGTTATACCCGGTACTACCTGAAACGCAATGCCATGTTCGGCAAGGAGTTCAATCTCTTCACCGCCGCGACCAAAAATAAATGGATCGCCACCTTTTAAACGCAATACACGTTTTCCGAGTTTGGCTTGTTCGACCAGTTGTTGATTGATGGTGGTTTGGGGCATAGCGTGTTCGCTGCGTTGCTTGCCAACATAGATTCGAGTCGCATCGGGTTTGACCAGCGACAAGACTGCATCAGATACCAGACGATCGTAGAAAACCACATCAACATGCTGCATCAGTCGCAAGGCGCGAAAGCTGAGTAAGTCAGGATCGCCGGGTCCTGCGCCAACCAGATAAACTTCGCCTTGAACATGGTTTGTCTGATATTGCTCAATTGCTTGCTCGAGAGCAGAGCGTGCATCTGTTTGTCGCCCTTGTAAAACCATTTCGCCAACTCTGCCGCCGAGCTGGTGCTCCCAAAAACGTCGACGTTCACGCCAGCCAGTAACGCGTTCTTTTATCTTGTCGCGATACTGGCCCGCAAGTGTAGCCAGATTGGCAAAGCGATGCGGAATGAATGCTTCAATGCGTGCTGTTAATAGTCGGGATAATACGGGTGATGCGCCACCGCTGGATATGGCTACAAGCAACGGTGTTCTGTCGATAAGCGATGGCATAATAAAGCTCCCTGCCGCCGGATCATTTGCGACATTAACGTAAGCTCCAAGTTTTTTTGCAAGCTTGGCAACATAACGGTTTACCGTTAACGAACCAGTAGCCGCAACAACAACAGCCATGCCCTGAATATCAGATTCGACAAATTCGCGTGCCTCGATGGTAACAGCACCCTCGCTGGTAAGTTGATTAAACCCGTTATGCTGACTTGGTGCTATTACTTTAACTTTAGCTCCTGCATCAATCAGCCGACGCGTTTTTCGCAATGCAACAGGCCCACCACCAACAACCAGTGTTTGTACACCATGCAGATCGACAAAC
>CAYTJF010000164.1:0-13697 GCA_964437945.1 uncultured Granulosicoccaceae bacterium | reverse complement strand
TTGGTTATTTTGTAGGTACGCTACCGGCAGCAGGTGCAACCCCGGCCTCTCTAATGTCATACGGATTAGCAAAAACCTTTTCCAAAGACTCGGATAGTTTTGGTAAGGGTAATGTAGCGGGGGTGGCTGCACCGGAAGCTGCGAACAACGCTGCATCCACAGGTTCAATGCTACCGATGATCACGCTGGGTATTCCAGGGTCTCCTACAACAGCCATTCTGCTGGGTGGAATGATTATTTGGGGGTTACGTCCTGGCCCATTGTTATTTACCGAGCACCCTGATTTCGTATGGGGGCTTATCGGTTCACTTTACATTGCCAATTTTGCCACCCTAATAATCAATCTTGCATTTATCCCTGTTTTCGTGAAAGTACTGACCATGCCCTTCACAATATTGGCGCCGGTAATATACATATTGTGTGTTGTTGGTGGGTTCGCACCAACTCAAACCATGCACGATGTCTGGCTAATGTTCATATTTGGTATTGTTGGCTATTTTTTAAGAAAACTGAATTACCCGGTAGCGCCGGCGGTACTGGCCATTGTGCTCGGCCCGCTTGCTGAACGATCACTGCGCCAATCGTTACTGGCTTCACATGGAGATATAACGACGTTTGTTACTCGACCGATCAGTGGTACCTGTGTAGCGCTGGCAGCATTGCTGATTGCCTATCCTGTTTATTTGAAATACAAAAAACGTAAGCAGGCTAAAGCTTTAGCGGAAGAGTCGTCTTAGTCGCGTGGAAGAGTCCATCCAAATTAAACCTATTCAAAGCGACCCAGGTTTAAAAGATCGCGTGTTTGATGCACTCCGCACGGCCGTGATTTCAATGGATATCTATTCTGTAAAAGAAGCACCAAAACTGGATGAACGAAAATTAGCCGATATGCTTGGTGTCAGCCGAACCCCAGTACGCGAAGCGCTATCCAGATTAGAGCAGGAAGGCTTGGTCAAGAATATTCCACGGCGCGGTACGTTCGTGGTTCGCAAAACCAAACGCGAAATTGTTGAAATCATACAAGTATGGGCGGCATTGGAGTCCATGGCTGCAAGGTTGGCGACTATTCATGCAACTGATAAGGAGCTTGAATTGTTTCGATTACGTTGTGATGACTATCAGGCCGACAGTCATTTAGATGGTGCGCGAATAGATGAATATTCAGAGAACAATATCAAGTTTCACCAGGATATTATTTCGTTGAGTAAAAATGAATTTTTGATTTCTACTGCTCGGCTTTCATTTACGCATATGCATTCTATTCGTGCCAGTACGATAAAAGACCCGGATAGAAAGCTTCAGTCAGTTATAGACCATATGCGAATTATTGAAGCGTTGTTGGCTCGTAAAACGGCTAGTGTAGAGAAACTAGTGAGAGAGCATGCACTGAAGCTCGCTGAGCATGTAGAAAAGCATGTTGATTATTTGGAATGATCAAGAACTAAATAATATAAAGCTGCTTAATTAAATTTAATTGCATGTTTATATAGAGATGCATGTATAAAAATATGATGAGGAATCAGAATGTCCGTAGAAGAGAGCTCACTTAAGTCAAAGACTTCAAAGGACGGAGAAACCGGAGATTTAACCGATGGATTTCATCTTTTAATTGACGCATTCCAAAAAAATGGGCTGAATACCATTTACGGTGTGCCTGGCATACCAATAACAGACTTTGGTCGCCTGGCCCAAGCTGCGGGTATGCGCGTCCTGTCGTTTCGACACGAACAACATGCTGGTAATGCTGCAGCAATTGCAGGTTATCTGACTGGCAAACCTGGATTGTGTCTTACGGTTTCCGCACCCGGTTTTCTTAATGGTTTAACAGCACTTTCCAATGCCACGACCAATTGCTTCCCAATGATCCTGCTCAGTGGCTCCTCTGAACGCGAAATTGTCGATTTGCAACAGGGTGACTATGAGGAGATGGATCAACTCGCTATCGCAAAGCCATTGTGCAAGGCGGCTTATCGGGTGTTGCATGCAGAAGATATTGGTATTGCAGTGGCCCGTGCTATCCGCTCAGCTGTGTCTGGTCGTCCGGGTGGCGTATACCTAGATTTGCCGGCAAAACTGTTCGGGCAAGTTATGGATGCCGAAAAAGGATATCGCTCGCTGGTACAAGTGATTGACCCGGCACCGCGTCAATTGCCGGCTCCCGATGCAGTAGAGCGTGCGCTTACCGTACTCAAAGATGCCAAGCGTCCGCTGATTATTCTTGGTAAGGGTGCGGCCTATGCGCAAGTAGATGACACCGTTAAGCAGTTTGTCGAGAAAAGCGGTGTGCCGTATTTACCTATGAGTATGGCCAAGGGGCTGTTGCCCGACAATCATGCACAATCTGCTGGTGCTGCGCGCTCGTTGGCCCTGTTGAAATCAGATGTTGTGGTCATGATTGGTGCCCGCCTGAACTGGTTGTTGTCACACGGCAAAGGTAAGGGGTGGGGTGAAGCCGGTTCCAAAAAATTCATTCAGATCGATATCGATCCAAAAGAGATGGACAGTAATGTGGAAATAGCAGCGCCGCTGGTTGGTGATATTGGCTCGTGTTTGCAGGCCATGATTGATGGTATGGGGGTCGGTTGGTCAGTGCCTCCAGCCGATTGGACGAGCGCTCTGAACGAAAAACGCGATGGCAACCTGGCAAAAATGAAGCAGAGGCTGGGGAGTGATACCAACCCGATGGACTATCACACTGCGTTGGGTGCGTTAAAAGACATTATCAAAGATCGACCGGATGCCATCCTGGTGAATGAAGGTGCAAACACACTCGACTTTGCTCGCAGTATCATCGATATGTATAAGCCGCGTAAACGCATTGATGTTGGCACGTGGGGCATCATGGGCATTGGCATGGGAGCAGCGGTTGCTGCAGCGGTTGAAACAGATCATCCGGTATTGGCTGTTGAGGGCGATAGTGCCTTTGGTTTCTCAGGAATGGAGATCGAAACTATCTGTCGATATAACCTGCCGGTCTGTGTGGTCGTGTTTAACAACAATGGCATTTACCGTGGCACCGATGTTAATCCCACTGGAGGCGATGATGTTGCTCCCACAGTATTTGTAAAAGATATTCGTTACGACAAAATGATGGAGGCCTTCGGCGGTGTTGGTGTAAACGCAACCTCCAGAGACGAGCTCACTGCAGCGGTTATTACAGCGATGGATTCGGGTAAGCCGACGTTAGTGAATGCCGTTATAGATGAAGCCGCTGGTACTGAAAGTGGTCGCATTGGCAACCTTAATCCGCAAAGCGTTGTGAAAAGATCGTAGCAACTGAAAGTGAGTGACTGTCAGCATTCTCGACAGACTACAATAGTAAACACATTATTAGATTAGGTCAGGTACACATGAAAGCACTGGAAGGAATAAAAATTCTGGATTTTACCCACGTTCAGTCGGGGCCCACATGCACCCAGTTGCTTGGATTTTTCGGCGCCGATGTGATCAAGGTCGAACGCCCGGGTGTGGGTGATGCTACCCGCAAGCAGCTGGTCGATGTGAAAGGCGCCGATTCGCTCTATTTCACCATGCTCAATCATAACAAGCGTTCAATCACGCTCAACACCAAAACTGACAGTGGCAAAGTCGTGTTGGAGAAACTGGTTAAAGAATGTGACGTGATGGTTGAGAACTTTGCGCCTGGTGCGCTCGATCGAATGGGTTTTTCCTGGGAGCGAATCCAGGAATTGAACCCGCGCATTATTCTGGCATCGGTCAAAGGTTTTGGGCCGGGGCCTTATGAAGACTGCAAAGTCTACGAGAACATTGCGCAGTGCGCTGGCGGCTCTGCATCCACCACCGGTTTTCGAGATGGTGTGCCGCTGGTCACCGGTGCGCAAATTGGTGACTCGGGTACCGGGTTACATTTGGCCCTGGGTATCGTCACCGCGTTGTTTCAGCGAGAGAAGTCTGGCAGAGGGCAAAAAGTACTGGCGCCAATGCAAGACGGTGTATTGAATCTGTGTCGCGTGAAATTGCGTGATCAACAACGACTTGATGCAGGCCCGCTGGAAGAGTACTCGCAGTTTGGTGAGGGCCACGAATTTGGTGACGCCACCCCCAGAGCTGGTAATGATTCAGGCGGTGGTCAGCCGGGCAGAATACTCAAATGCGAGGGCTGGGAGACTGACCCGAATGCCTATACCTATTTCATAACTCAAGCGGCTGTCTGGAAGAACGTATGCGATGTCATCGGCAAGCCTGAATGGAAAGATCACGAAGACTTTGCAACACCCGCAGCGCGCTTGCCTCGATTAAATGAAGTATTTGGTGCTGTAGAAGAATGGACTAAAACAAAGAACAAGTTCGATGTGATGGAAATTTGTAATCCGCTTAATATTCCGGTTGGTCCTATCTTGTCGATGAAGGAGATTGCCGAAGAACCATCGCTTCGAGATACGGGCACGATTGTCGAAGTCGATCACCCGGAGCGTGGTAAATACCTTACCGTAGGTTGTCCAATTAAATTATCAGATTCGCCAGTCGATGTTGAACGTTCACCACTGTTGGGTGAACACACAGAAGAGGTGTTAGAACAAGTGTTGGGCTACTCTTCGAAAGATATCGACGTGATGCGAACCGACGGAGCAATATAAAATGAAAATTGTAGTACATGGACAGCAAGCCTTCGGAAAAGCGGTGCTGGAAAAGTTGCTCGAACGTGGTGAGAATATCGTGGCGGTATGCACTGCACCGGATAAAGAGGGCAGACCGGTCGACCCAATGAAAGAACTGGCTTTGGAAAAGGGCTTGCCAGTCCATCAGCCAGCATCGTGGAAAACGGACGAAGCACTGGAGCTAATGCAAAGCTTTGATGCCGACGTTTGCATGATGGCATACGTGTTGTTATTTGTTCCCCAACCCGTGCTTGATGCACCAAAATTCGGATCGTTCCAATATCATCCTTCACTGTTGCCAATGCATCGGGGCCCGTCCTCTATTAACTGGCCAATTGCCATGGGTGCAACCAGTACAGGGCTCAGTATTTTCTGGCCAAATGAAGGTTTGGATGAAGGGCCAATTCTTATGCAGAAAACCTGCGATATCGGGCCAGACGATACGCTTGCCGATGTGTACTTCAATAATTTATTTCCAATGGGAGTAGATGCAATGATCGAGTCGCTGGACTTGGTTAAAGACAATAAAGCGCCGCGAATTGAACAAAATCTGGCAGATGGCAGTTATGAGTCGTGGTTTGGTAAGAAACAGGCGGAGATCGATTGGGCAAAGCCTGTGCAAGAGGTATACAACGTCATTCGGGCAGGCATACCTCAGCCGGGCGCCTGGACAACCAGGAACGGTGAGCAAATAAGTGTGTTTGAAGCCAAACTGACGAGCGCGTCTGACGGTTCACCCGGAGAGGTTACTGAGGTGAGTGATTCGCAATTTGTTGTGGCTGGAAATGGTGGGTCAATTCAAGTGATGCGTGTCAAAGCAGATGCTGGCAAAGAACCCGCAACAGAATTCGCAAAGCGCATTGGCCTAAGCGTTGGCGATAAATTAGGTTCGTGACAAATATCTGCCAATAATGTACCAATTAACAAGTCCATTTATATGAGCCATGCCGCCAAAACAGAAGCTAATAGTTCTGGTAGTTGCGCTTATATGTGTACAATTCAGATAGAAATGAGTTTTCTACCAAGTCTCACTAATCGATCTAATTTCATATTTATCTGATCCAAATAAATACCAAAGTAAATTCGAAAGTAAACTCTAAAGTAAAAAATAAAAATGGGGAAATGCACGTGAACGACATAGATATAGCGCAAGCAGCAGCGATAAAACCGATTGGTGAAATCGCTGACAAACTGGGTATCCCCAATGATGCACTGATGCCGTATGGGCACACAAAAGCCAAAGTTGATCTCAAGTACATTGAGTCGCTTAAAGACAAACCCAATGGCAAACTCATTCTGGTCACGGCGATCACACCAACGCCGGCCGGTGAAGGCAAAACAACCACGTCAGTTGGTTTAACCGATGGTTTGAACCGCATTGGCAAAAAGACCATGGTCTGTTTGCGTGAACCCAGCCTGGGTCCGTGCTTTGGCATGAAAGGCGGGGCAGCAGGGGGTGGTTATGCGCAGGTTATACCGATGGAAGATATCAATCTGCATTTTACTGGCGACTTCCATGCCATTACATCTGCACACAGTTTGTTGTCAGCGTTGATTGATAACCACATTTATTGGGGTAACGCGGCAGGCATCGATTCACGTCGGGTGGCCTGGCGTCGTGTGGTAGATATGAATGATCGTTCTCTACGACAAATCACCAGCTCACTTGGTGGTCCGGGTAACGGCTATCCGCGCCAGGACGGATTTGACATAACCGTTGCGTCGGAAGTAATGGCCATTTTTTGTTTGGCAACCAGTATTGAAGATTTAACCGAACGTCTGGGCAATATTGTTATTGCTTATACGCGCGAACGCAAACCTGTTCGTGCATCAGAAGTTATGGCGCCAGGTCCGATGGCGGTTTTATTAAAAGACGCTATCAATCCGAATTTAGTGCAAACCCTGGAACATAACCCGGCGTTTATACACGGTGGCCCGTTTGCCAACATCGCGCACGGCTGTAATTCTGTTATTGCAACCACATCTGCATTGAAACTGGCTGACTACGTGGTTACTGA
This sequence comes from uncultured Granulosicoccaceae bacterium, assembly GCA_964437945.1. GTDB lineage: Bacteria > Pseudomonadota > Gammaproteobacteria > Granulosicoccales > Granulosicoccaceae > Granulosicoccus. The sequence continues at coordinate 7,060 of CAYTJF010000164.1, read as the reverse complement.
AGCAGGCTTTGGTGCAGACCTTGGTGCTCAAAAATTCTTCGATATCAAATGTCGACAAGCCGGACTCAAACCAGACGCCGTGACGCTGGTGGCTACGGTACGCGCACTGAAAATGCACGGTGGTGTGGCCAAAGACGACTTGGGCAAGGAAAACGTACAGGCGGTTATTGATGGTTGCACCAACCTTGAGCGCCACATCGAGAACGTACAGTCCTTTGGCGTACCCGTGGTGGTGGCGATTAATCGATTCTCTGCTGATACCGATGCCGAGATGAAGGCGGTTCGTGATGCCTGTGATAAATTCGGTGTCAAGGCAATTGATGCGAATCATTGGGCTGAAGGTGGTGCTGGCACCGAAGAGCTAGCCGCAGAGGTTGCACGACTTGCCGATAGTGGTAAGGCGAACTTTGCACCGTCTTACCCAGACGACATGCCGCTGCTCGACAAAGTACGATCGGTGGCAACCAAATTCTATCGTGCCGATGACATCTCAGTCGATCAGAAAACCATTAATCAGGTATCGGAACTTGAAGCGGAAGGGTTTGGTCATTTGCCGGTATGTATTGCCAAGACCCAGTACAGCTTCTCTGTTGACCCTGATGCCAAAGGTGCACCAACTGGCCACACATTGCCGGTACGGGAAGTGAGATTATCGGCTGGAGCCGGGTTTATCGTGGTTGTGTGCGGTGACATCATGACAATGCCTGGATTGCCCAGAGAACCTGCTGCGAACCGTATTAAGATGAACGACAAAGGCGTTGTCGAAGGATTATTCTAGAGATAAATACCATGGCTACTACTGCTGACAAAGTACCTGCCCGGCGTCGGAAAAAAGGCCAGGGCAAGGGCCGTTCGGTTGATATCAATGCACTGATGCAAGTGCGTGATCTGATCGGGGACACTGAGCGGCGCAGCGACTTACTGATTGAATTTCTGCATCTTATTCAAGACAAGTACGGGCACCTGTCTTCGGCGCATCTGGTTGCGCTGGCACACGATATGAAGATGGCGCCAACTGAAGTGTATGAAGTGGCCACTTTCTACCATCATTTCGATGTCGTGAAAGATGATGCTTCAGCTCCTGCGGCGATCACAGTTCGAGTCTGTGATTCGGTTAGTTGTGAATTGAACGGTGCGAATGAGCTAATCACGCAGTTAAAAAGCACAATGGGTGATCAGGTTCGCGTTCAGCCGGTACCTTGTATTGGTCGCTGTGCGGAAGCACCAGCCGCTGTGGTTGGTTTTAATACCGTCGATAAGGCAACCGTTGAATCGGTAACCCAGGTGGTCGAGTCAGGAAAGGTCGTACCAGATAACCCGCAAGCCCATATCGGTTATGAACAATACAAACAGGAGGGCGGTTATCAAACCGCACTGAATGTCTTTGCTGGAAAACCAGCTAAAGCCGATATTATTCAGCTGATGAAAGATGGCGGTCTGCGCGGTCTTGGTGGGGCTGGTTTCCCTGCAGGGTTGAAGTGGGAGATTGTATCTAATCAGCCTGGCCCGCGTTATATGGCGGTCAATATCGATGAAGGAGAACCAGGTACATTTAAAGACCGGTACTACATCGAAAAAGACCCGCATCGATTCTTTGAAGGCATGCTTATCGCGGCAAGCGTTGTAGACATTGAAAAAATCTGGGTGTACACACGAGACGAGTACGCACTTGGTCGACAGATACTCGAACAGGAGCTGGCGAATTTGCTCGCCGATGCACCCTATGATCTTCCACAAATAGAACTGCGCCGCGGCGCGGGAGCGTATATTTGCGGCGAAGAGTCTGCAATGATCGAATCAATCGAGGGCAAACGTGGTCTGCCACGACATCGTCCACCGTTTGTTGCTGAAGTTGGCCTGTTTGGTCAACCAACGCTTGAACACAATTTTGAAACCTTGTACTGGGTGCGCGACTTTATTGAAAAAGGCCACACATGGTTTACTGAAGAAGGCCGCAATGATCGAACCGGACTACGAAGCTTTTCTGTGTCGGGCCGAGTAAAGAAACCGGGTGTGCATTTGGCACCTGCCGGCATCACCATGGAAGATTTAATCGAAGAGTACTGTGGTGGAATGCTTGATAATCATACGTTCTACGCGTATTTTCCCGGCGGTGCTTCGGGCGGTATTTTACCCGCATCAATGGGCAATATCCCACTCGATTTCGATACCCTGCAGGAGCATGGTTGTTTTATTGGTTCGGCGGCTATCGTTGTTTTGTCTGACAAAGATTCGGCTAAACAAGCAGCGCTAACATCAATGCGCTTTTTTGAGCATGAGTCATGCGGTCAATGCACACCGTGTCGTGTGGGTACTGGCAAAGCAGCTGATCTGATGTCCAAAGCCAGTTGGGATATCGAACAACTCGAAGATCTTGCCACGGTGATGGAAGATGCCTCAATTTGTGGTTTGGGCCAGGCGGCACCAAACCCGTTGCGCAGTGTGATAAAGCACTTCGCTCATGAACTCAACCAGGAGTCCAACAGCTAATGGCAGCCAATCCAGCAGATGTTGTTACCACTGTCAGCTTTGAACTGAACGGTAAAGTAGTCGAAGCTTTTAACGATGAAACGATACTGCAGGCAGCCAAGCGTGCAGGCGTTGACATACCGCATTTATGTTTCAAAGAGGGCATGCGCGCCGATGGTAATTGTCGTGTATGCGTCGTTGAGATAGAAGGCGAGCGTGTATTGCAGCCATCCTGCCTACGTAAGCCAACCGAGGGCATGAAGGTAAATACGGCAAACGAGCGCTCGCTAAAGTCGCAAAAGATGGTTTTGGAAATGCTGCAAGCAGATGTTGCGCCTACCACCTACACCATTAATTCGGAATTGACATTCTGGTCGAAAAAACTCGATGTGGTTAAGCCACGGTTCGAATCACGACAGCAACCGGCCAGTGATTTATCTCATCCAGCCATAGCCGTTAATATGGATGCGTGCATTCAGTGCACACGCTGTTTGCGAGCCTGTCGCGAAGAGCAGGTCAATGATGTCATCGGAATGGCGTTTCGAGGTAATCACGCAGAAATCGTATTCGATCTTGGCGATGATATGGGTGCCAGTTCATGTGTGGCCTGTGGTGAATGCGTACAAGCTTGTCCAACTGGTGCGCTTATGCCTGCCCAAAACGTTGGCGTTGAAAAAATTGACAAGAAGGTTGATTCGGTTTGTCCGTACTGTGGGGTTGGATGTCTGCTCACCTTTAATGTTAAAGACAACAAAATTTTGCATGTCGAAGGTCGAGATGGTCCTGCAAACAAGAGTCGTTTGTGCGTCAAAGGGCGATACGGATTTGACTACCTTGCGCATCCAGAGCGATTAACAAAACCGCTGATCAGAAAAGAGGGTGTGCCTAAAGGTCTTAATGAGTTCTATGACCCTGCTGATACCAGCAAAATGTTTCGAGAAGCATCGTGGGAAGAAGCACTGGAATTCGCTGCTAGCGGATTAAACAGCATCAAGGCTGAGCATGGTCCATCGGGGCTGGCAGGCTTTGGCTCTGCAAAAGGCAGTAACGAAGAAGCTTATCTGTTTCAAAAGTTGGTTCGTACCGGTTTCGGTACCAACAACGTTGATCATTGCACCCGGCTATGTCATGCATCGAGTGTCGCAGCCTTGCTTGAAGGTGTAGGTTCTGGTGCTGTATCGAATCAGGTAGCTGATGTGTCTGCAGCCGAAGTACTTGTGGTTATAGGTGCAAACCCAACCGGTAATCACCCGGTTGCAGCAACCTTTATCAAGAACGCCGCTAAAGCGGGTACCAAGTTGATTGTGATGGACCCGAGGCATACTGATTTGTCCCGGCATGCAGACTATATGTTGCAGTTCAAGCCAGATACCGATGTGGCCATGCTTAACGCGATTATGTACACCATTATCGACGAAAACCTGGTCGATAAAGATTTCATCGCGAATCGGACTGAAGACTATGCCGAACTAAAAGACAACGTGATGAACTACAGCCCGGAGAAAATGGAATCAGTGTGCGGTATTGCGGCTGAGACCTTAAGGGAAGTAGCACGTCTGTTTGCGACATCAAAAGGCTCAATGATCTTTTGGGGAATGGGCGTATCTCAACACGTGCATGGTACGGACAACGCACGTTGTTTAATTGCTCTGAGCATGATATCGGGTCAAATTGGTCGGCCTGGCACCGGGCTACACCCTTTGCGTGGTCAGAACAATGTTCAAGGTGCATCTGATGCCGGGCTTATTCCGATGATGTTCCCGGACTACAAACGTGTCGACAACGCTGAAGCTCACGAACACTTCAGCCAGTTTTGGAATGCACAACTCGATGACAAACCGGGCTTAACCGTTGTTGAGATCATGCACGCCGTGCTGGATGGTTCCTTACACGGTATGTATGTCATGGGTGAGAACCCAGCCATGTCCGATCCAAACTTGAATCACGCCAGACACGCTCTGGCATCGTTAAAGCATTTGGTTGTTCAGGATTTATTTTTAACCGAGACTGCGGCGTTCGCAGACGTTGTATTACCGGCTTCGGGATGGGCTGAAAAAGATGGCACCGTTACCAACACCGATCGCCGGGTGCAAATGGGTCGTCAGGCGTTGGACTTGCCTGGTGATGCAAAGCACGACCTGTGGATAATACAAGAACTAGCCAAGCGCCTTGGGCTCGACTGGCAGTATGATCACGTCTCAGATGTGTACGAGGAAATGCGCCAGGCCATGCCGAGTATTACCGGCATTAGTTGGAAGCGATTACTAAAAAGCGATTCGGTTACTTATCCATGTGCCGACAAAAAGGACCCCGGACAGTCAGTGGTTTTCACAGATACTTTCCCAACACCGACAGGCAAGGCCAGGTTGGTGCCTGCCACCATTATCACCGCTGATGAAACGACCGACAATGAATACCCCTATGTGTTAATGACCGGGCGCCAGCTGGAACATTGGCATACTGGCTCTATGACGCGTCGATCGCGGGTCCTGGATGCGGTAGAACCCGAGGCGATTATCACGCTAAACCCGGAAGATCTGGCCAATTTGAATATTGAAGCCGGCGGGCGTGTAAAAGTGATTTCTCGACGTGGAGAAATTACTGCAATGGCTCGAAGCGATGCTGGTTTGAGTGCGGGAGAAATTTTTATACCATTTTGCTATCACGAAGCGGCTGCGAACCTGCTCACCAACGAAGCGCTTGACCCGTTCGGCAAAATACCTGAATTCAAATTCTGTGCTGTTCAGATCGAGTCCGCGTAGGCTGCCTGTTCAGGCTGCCTAAGATTGCCGGCCTGACTGCAGGATCACATTGTCTTTGTGGGTATTGTTCTGCCACCCGGCAATGCACTCAGCTTGCACCAGAATAGCCCGCGCTTTTCATGCTGAGCGACAGATTGCGCGATTGTTCTGTAAATTGATACTCCGTCTTGAGTCGTATCGGTACAACCATGCATTGCATCGTATAATAGTAGCCTGTCAGCTGCATATAGGATGTAATGCGCCCCTGGGAGTTTTCAGTAGCGCAAATCTAAAATTATATATACATGAATATTGCTAACGCTAAACTGGTTGGTGACATCGGTGGGACCAATGCGCGTTTTGCGCTGGTTGATGATTTTAACCAGCCCCAGAATGCCAAAACCTACGCGGCCGAGCAATACGCTTCACTTGCTGAAGCTTTACGACGTTATCTTGATGATGTTTCACTGGATGCACCAAAATCAGCAGCGATAGCCGTTGCAACTCGAGTGCAAGACGATACTGTGGAATTCACTAATAATGAGCGTTGGTCGTTTTCCACGAACGCACTTGCTGCTGAGTTGAATATTCCTGATTTACGTGTCGTTAACGACTTTACTGCATTAGCCCTTGCTGTTCCGCATATTCCCAATGAACACCTTGAACAAATTGGGCAAGGTGTATCGAGTCCAAAGGAACCATTGGGTGTTGTGGGCCCCGGTACAGGCTTTGGTGTTTCGGGGATGATTCCAATTGATGATCAAGGTAATTGGCGCGCGCTTAATTCAGAGGGTGGTCATTGCTCTGCATCGGCTTTAACTGCCAGAGAAATGGCGGTTTTGGCCGTCTTTAGCAGGCGCTTTGGTCATGTATCGTTCGAGCGATTTTTATCTGGCCCCGGTCTTACCAATATTGTCTGTGCGTTGCGTGAACTTGATGGTGTGACCCATACAGACATCGAGCCGGAGGTAGTCACTCACAATGGTTTAAATGGTGTTGACGCACATTGTACTGAAGCGTTACACATATTTTGCGCCATGCTCGGTTCGTACGCTGGTGATCTTGCGCTGATACTGGGTGCTTCTGGTGGGGTGTATGTCGGTGGTGGCATCGTACCCCGATTAGGCGATTTTTTCGCCAGCTCCGAGTTTCGTAACCGTTTTGAAGCCAAGGGGCGCGTTAGCGATGAACTGGTAACAATTCCTACTTTTGTGATTCGGGACCCATATCCAGGATTGCTTGGCGCGGCCAGGTTACTGGTTTGAGCTTGAAATAACGTCATTTGTCACTAAATTTCCACTTACAGGCAGTAATTCAACCGTTTGCACGTGGAGATCGACAATGAGTAACTATCGCCAGGAGCCATTTATTAACTTGGATGGTATTCAAAAAATTCAGCAAGAGTTGGGTAAATTATTTGAAGGTGATTGGATTAAACCCTCCGCCAGATATAACGAATCAGGCGACTGGACGCCAGCAACTGACACCATCGAAACAGACAGTGAATGGCATTACCTGATTGATCTCCCGGGTGTTGCGCTCGGTGATATCGATGTCAGCGTACACCGGGGCCATATAACCGTAAAGGGTAAAAAGCACACCGCAGAAGTCGGCGATGTTATTAGCAGCGAACGCTTGCACGGTCGGTTTGAACGTACAATACAGCTACCGGATAATTGTGACGAATCAACGCTTAACGCGTCAATGAAACACGGCGTATTAAATTTAAGTGTTTCCAAAGCGCCCATGACCGGAGCGCGCGCAATTCATGTTAAGGAAGTTGACTAGTGGTCCATCCACATAATAAATTAGGATTATAGTCTACATTCTTAATAGAGTTTCACTAGCTG
>CAYTJF010000163.1:0-13815 GCA_964437945.1 uncultured Granulosicoccaceae bacterium | reverse complement strand
GAACGCAGACAGTCACGCTGAACTCGAACGTATCAAGTGGATGGACCACTAGTTTAACAGTGTTGCCAGCTTGCGTCGGTATTGGCCGGTTAGCGGATCGTCTCCAAGCACATTGAAAAGAGCGAGCAACTTTTTTCGCGGTGCGCCTTCGTTGTATTGCGGATCTTTTTGCACTAACTCAAGCAGACCATCCATCCCGGCTTGTACATCACCAGATAACGCCGTCGATATCGCCAACTGGTAACGAATGTCGCTGCTATCCGGTTGTGCTGCCAGCTCCTGTTGGAGCGTTTGCATGGTTTTGGATGTGTCTGCTTCCCTGGCTAGTTCCAGTGTGCCCGATAGTCGATTGGCAGCCATGGAATTTTTATGATCTTCAGGAAGGGCGCTCAGGCAGCTTTCGGCGGTATCCAGATCACCACTACTGACACAAACCTGGCCAAGCGCTAGTAATATTTCATGATTGGTTGGGTCTTCAGCCTGGGCAGCCTGCAAGTGTGCTTTGGCCGCATCTACGTTACCTTGTTCGTATAACGCCATGGCTTCGTTAACAACGCTGTTAACTGGCGTGTCCTGTTCAGCATCTGCCGGTTGTCCTGCAGTAATGCCATTTTTTTCGAAAAAGGCGCGTACTTCCGCCTCCGGCAGGGCACCGTTAAATTCATCGACCAGTTGTTGTTTGCTAAAAAGTTTCACAGTTGGCAAGCTGCGAATACCAAGTTGCTGAGCTACTCCTTGATATTTTTCGGTGTCGAGTTTGGCCAGAATAAAAGCGCCAGCGTACTCGGTGGCTAATTTTTCCAAAACAGGCATCAATGCTTTACAGGGGCCGCACCAATCTGCCCAAAAATCGACCAATACCGGCTGATTGACCGAGCCTTCAACGACGACCTCCATGAAATTTTCTTCACTGAGTTCAATTATGTAGGGTGATTCTGTCATGCTTGTGTGCTTCTTGATTGTGGATTGGTCTAATTGTGTCGTCTGAACGCGTGAACTTCAAGGTCTTTGCGCTGTTGGTGCTTGTTTCGCGGGTCTTTGCGCTACACTTTACAGTTATGTCTGCTATTTCGCTTACCCGAATCAAGTAGCGAATTAAAAGAAGTTGAGAATTGCATGAAGCTGAGAAATATATGAAGTTGAGAGATTTATTAAGTTTAGAGGTTTATTAAGTTGAGAGATTTATTAAGTTGAGAGAATTATTAAGTTGAGAGAATTATGAGCCGAGAATACGATGCCGCCTCCATTGAGGTGCTCAGCGGCCTCGACCCGGTGCGCAAGCGCCCCGGAATGTACACCGATACTCAACGACCTAATCATTTGGCCCAGGAAGTGGTCGATAACAGTGTCGATGAGGCGATCGCTGGTCATGCCAAAGACATACAAGTGACCGTATATAAAGACGGCTCGCTGGAAGTGATAGACGATGGGCGCGGCATGCCAGTTGACATGCATCCCAAAATGAAGAAACCCGGTGTAGAAGTCATCCTCACCACTTTGCATGCCGGAGGCAAATTTTCGAACGACAATTACCGGTTCTCTGGTGGCTTGCACGGGGTTGGCGTATCGGTTGTGAATGCCTTATCAAAAAAACTGGAAGTTACCATACGGCGAAAAGGTCACGAATTTCTAGCCACATTCAAAGGTGGCAAGGTCGACAAAAAGTTAAAACCCATCGGTAAAGTTGGTCAACGTAATACAGGCACGAAAATCCGCTTTTGGCCAGATAAAAAATACTTCGACTCGGATAAATTCTCCTTGGTTAAATTACGGCACTTACTGCGTGCCAAGGCTGTGCTGTGCCCGAAGCTGCGGGTAAGACTCCACGATAAGGTTAGCGGTGATAAAGACGAATGGCTTTATGAGGATGGCCTTGTCGATTACCTGCTTAGCTCAGTTGAAGGTTTTGATCGGCTGCCCGATGCACCCCTGGCCGCCAATATGGAGGCAAAGGCTGAAGCTGCTGAGTGGGCTGTTGTCTGGTTGCCTGAAGGTGGTGAAGCCATTCAGGAAAGCTATGTGAATCTTGTGCCAACTGCACAGGGTGGTACGCATGTGAATGGATTGCGCACCGGATTAACGGATGCCCTTCGAGAGTTCTGTGACTTTCGTAGTTTAGTACCTCGTGGCGTTAAGATTACCCCGGAAGATGTGTGGGACAAAGTCAGCTTTGTGTTGTCGGTCAAGATGGAAGACCCGCAGTTTTCCGGACAAACCAAAGAACGACTGTCATCTCGAGAATCCGCTATGTTCGTGGCCGGTGTGGTTAAAGACGATACAGCGCAGTGGTTGAATCAGCATCCCGAAACTGGCGATCAAATTGCCGCAATGGTCATAGCCAGTGCCCAGATGCGCACTCGTGCCGGCAAGAAAGTGGTTCGCAAAAAGGTGACTACCGGTCCAGCCTTGCCAGGCAAGTTAGCCGATTGCGCTTCAACAGACCTTGAACGCACCGAGCTTTTTTTGGTGGAAGGGGATTCGGCCGGTGGATCTGCCAAGCAAGCGCGCGATCGTGAGTATCAGGCAGTTATGCCATTGCGCGGAAAAATTCTAAATACATGGGAAACGGATGTCTCGCAAATTCTCAGCTCGCAGGAGGTGCACGATATATCTGTGGCCATCGGTATGGAACCAGGCTCCTCGAATTTATCGGGTCTTCGCTATGGCAAGATTTGTATCCTGGCCGATGCTGATTCGGATGGTGCTCACATAGCAACCTTGTTGTGTGCCTTGTTTGTGCGGCATTTTCGTACACTGGTTGCGGCCGGCCACGTGTACGTTGCCATGCCTCCACTGTACCGAATCGATGTGGCAAAAGAAGTGTTCTACGCGGTAGATGAGCCGGAGCGCCAAGCCATACTCGATCGCATTGAAGCTGAGAAGAAAAAGGGCAAAGTCAGCATTACTCGCTTTAAAGGTCTGGGAGAAATGAATCCCTTGCAGCTGCGCGAAACGTCAGTCGCTCCAGATACACGGCGTCTGATTCGATTAACTGTGGCTGATGGCGACGACACCAACAAAATCATGGATATGCTGCTGGCAAAAAAACGCGCCACTGATCGTAAAAAATGGCTTGAGAAAAAAGGTGATTTGGCTGACGTATGAGCGATCTGTCTTTCGCTTTTACCGATGCGCCAGCACCTGGCGTTCGAACTGAAATTATTCCTGGCATAGAGTGGATTCGACTCCCATTGCCGTTTGCGCTCGATCATGTAAATTGCTGGTTTTTACACGATGAAAGTAACACCTGCGTGATTGACTCTGGCCTAAACACTCCGACATCACTCGAGTGCTGGAACAACATCATCAAAGACACGGGCTGGCCAGAGAAATTGCTGGTAACCCATTTTCACCCCGACCATAGTGGCTTGGCCGGCTGGTTTGCCGAGCACGGCACGCATGTGTTGAGTAGTGAGATTGAGTGGGAAATTGTAGAAAGACTCAACGCAATATCCACGAGCGACTATCAGCAATTTTATGCTCAATGGTACTCCCAACATGGCGTAGCTCAAGAGTACATAGACGCCGTAAACGCAGCAGGTAACACCTACACCGCCAAAACAGTGCCGCCACCAACTCAATGTGCATTTCTGAGCGCCGGCGACAACATAGAGTTTGGTGGACGACAATTTGAAGTTATGTGTGGTCAAGGCCATTCACCAGACATGCTCATGCTGTTCTGTAAAACCGATAAGTTATTAATAGCCGCCGATCAGGTGCTGCCATCAATCACACCTAATATCAGTCTTATGCCTTATGCTAAAGACCCTAATCCGTTGAAGAGCTTTCTTGCGTGTCTGGAAAGACTGAAAGTGCTGCCTGAAGAAACACTTGTGCTGCCATCTCACGGATTACCGTTCACTGGCTTGCATAAACGCATCGCATATCTGATCGAGCATCATCGACTGCGTTTGAATGAAATTGAGCAGGCATTGGGCACCTGGCGATGCGCAGCAGACCTCTTCAGCCTGCTTTTTAGGCGAAAGCTCGATCATCAGCAACTCTCATTTGCGCTTGGTGAAACGCTTGCTCACTTGAGCTATCTGGAAAACCAGTCTCTGATACAGCAAACAGAGCGCGACGGCGTTACCTATTTTCGAGCCTTAGGCTAATCGAATTTCAGTCACATATTAGTTAGATTTAACCCCAGGCGCACTGTCGTCAACTTCTGCTAGTAGACAAGCCAAAGCTCCAACAAGTAACATACTCCCCCGTAAACTCCTTGCGGGCAAAGTGGACCAAACGGTTCTCTTTTCTCGTTGTCGTATCTGCTGCTTACGGGAAACTACTTTTGCACACGCCAGCCACGCTGCTACTTGCCGACGGAGCAAGCTTCCACGGCACCTCTTTTGGCGCGCATGGACAAACCACCGGTGAGGTGGTGTTCAACACTGCAATGACTGGCTACCAGGAAATTCTGACCGATCCTTCATACGCTCGCCAGATTGTTACGCTGACCTATCCTCACATTGGCAGTACAGGAACCAATGAAGAGGATGTTGAGTCATCTTCTGTTCACGCATCGGGTCTGATCATTCGCGACTTGCCGTCCCGGCACAGTAACTTTCGTGCCAGCTCAAATTTGTCTGATTATCTGGTTGCCAATAACACGGTGGCTATTAGCGATATTGATACACGCGCATTGACACGGCATTTACGAGAGCACGGCGCGCAGGCCGGTTGCATTGTCACAGGCAACGCTACCGTAGATGCTGCGTTAACCAATGGGAAAACCGCGGATATCGCCGCGATGAATTCGAACGCATTGGATGCAGCGTTGGCAAATGCAAAGGCATTCCCAGGGCTTGCGGGGATGGACTTGGCAAAAGAAGTCACTTGTTCGCAAAACTATGAATGGACGGAGGGTAGCTGGTCATTGGCTGGTAGAACCACGAGTGTAACAACGTCCAAATACCATGTGGTAGCGATGGACTTCGGTGTGAAGCAGAACATTTTGCGCTTACTGGTCGACCGCGGTTGTAAAGTGACCGTGGTGCCGGCGACCACCCAAGCTGATGAAATACGTGCCCTGGTACCAACTGGGCTGTTCCTGTCGAATGGTCCAGGCGACCCTGAGCCCTGTGCGTACGCAATTGAAACGATACAAGCTCTCCTAAAAGACAAGCTGCCGACCTTTGGTATTTGTCTTGGCCACCAGCTATTGGCACTCGCATCGGGTGCGAAAACCATCAAAATGAAATTTGGTCATCACGGTGCCAACCATCCTGTGCAGGATACCGCGACCGGACGCGTAATGATCTCCAGTCAGAACCATGGCTTCGCGGTCGATGCTGAATCATTGAATGAAAACCTGGCGATAACACATTTGTCTTTGTTCGATAATTCCCTGCAAGGTATTCGCAGACTCGACGTACCGGCGTTCAGTATTCAAGGTCATCCTGAAGCCAGCCCCGGGCCGCATGATGTTGCATCGCTGTTCGATCAGTTTGTTGCAATGATGCCAACTGTTTGAATTATCGGGTTTGATGCCAACCACGAGACTAACTCTTAATATCCTATAAATATCAATGCCAAAACGTAACGACCTAAAAAGCATCCTGATTATTGGTGCTGGTCCGATCATCATCGGCCAAGCGTGCGAGTTTGACTACTCAGGAGCGCAGGCGTGCAAGGCCCTCAGAGAGGAGGGGTATCGTATTATTCTGGTTAATTCCAATCCAGCAACCATCATGACCGACCCGGACATGGCAGATGCGATTTATATTGAGCCGATTGATTGGCAAGTTGTTGAACGTATTATTGAACGTGAAAAGCCTGACGCACTATTACCTACTATGGGTGGACAAACCGCACTCAATTGCGCACTCGATCTTGTCCGTGAAGGCGTTTTGGAAAAGCACAAGGTAGAAATGATTGGTGCTACGCCAAAAGCGATTGACATGGCGGAAGATCGAGATCAGTTTCGCGTGGCCATGAACGACATTGGTTTGTCCACACCACGGGCAATGATTGCCCACAACATGGATGATGCTGAACGAGCGGCGAGCGACATCGGATTCCCGTGCATTATTCGCCCCTCTTTTACCATGGGTGGCAGTGGTGGTGGCATCGCTTACAACCAGGATCAGTTCAACGATATATGCTCCCGTGGTTTGAGTCTGTCACCCACCACAGAAATCCTGATCGAGGAGTCTGTGCTGGGTTGGAAAGAGTTTGAGATGGAGGTAGTGCGAGACAGCGCGGATAATGTCATTATCATTTGTGCTATTGAAAACCTGGATCCGATGGGTATCCACACTGGCGACTCAATAACAGTTGCCCCGGCACAAACCCTGACAGACAAGGAGTACCAATTGATGCGCAACGCATCGATAGATGTATTGCGAAAAATTGGTGTAGATACCGGCGGCTCCAATGTTCAATTTGCCATTAACCCGAATAATGGTGCGATGATTATTATCGAGATGAACCCGCGCGTATCTCGCTCGTCGGCGTTAGCGTCAAAAGCAACTGGATTTCCGATTGCACGCATTGCAGCCAAGTTGGCTGTCGGATACACATTGAATGAGCTGCGTAACGAGATAACCGGTGGGCTAACACCGGCATCGTTCGAACCGAGTATTGACTATGTCGTAACCAAAGTGCCGCGTTTTACCTTTGAAAAATTCCCGAAGGCTGATGATCAACTGACCACACAAATGAAATCGGTCGGTGAAGTAATGGCGATTGGTAGAACGTTTAAAGAGTCGTTACAAAAAGCCCTTCGTGGACTGGAAATTGGGGTTAGTGGTCTGGATGAGATACTGCCTGCGGGAATGAGTGCGGCTGAGCGAACCGAAACCATTGAACAAGAATTGCGTGCCGCGAAAGATCGCCGGCTGTGGTATGTTGCAGAAGCGTTTCGTGACGGTCAATCGATTGAACAGGTATTTGATCAGTGTCATATCGACCCGTGGTTTTTATCTCAGCTGCAAGAACTGGTGGTTCGCGAGGAGAGCTTGCGTTCCATTGAGCTCACTGGCATAAACGCAGCCGATATGTTCACCTACAAGCGCGACGGTATATCTGATGCACGAATGGCCATACTGATGAACGTGACCGAAACCAGTGTGCGTGAACATCGATTGTCGCTTGGTATTAAACCGGTTTACAAACGGGTCGACTCTTGCGCCGCTGAATTTGCTACCAGCACAGCCTACATGTACTCGACCTACGAGCAAGTGTGTGAGGCTGAGCCCACTGATAAAAACAAGATCATCGTGCTTGGTGGCGGACCAAATCGTATAGGGCAGGGTATTGAATTTGATTACTGTTGTGTTCACGCAGCACTAGCCCTACGTGATGATGGTTATGAAACCATTATGGTCAACTGCAATCCGGAAACGGTGTCTACAGACTATGACACATCCGATCGTTTGTACTTTGAACCATTGACACTTGAAGATGCACTGTCAATTATAGAGTTGGAGAAACCGAAAGGCGTTATCGTCCAGTACGGTGGACAAACACCGTTGAAGTTGGCTGAAGCATTAGAGGCCGCTGGCGCTCCTATTATTGGTACAACCCCCGACTCAATCGATCTGGCAGAAGATCGTGAACGATTTCAGCGACTGTTGCATGACTTGAATTTACAACAACCGCCTAATCGCACCGCACGCACACCGGAACAAGCGATAGCGTCGGCAAATGAGATTGGGTATCCGCTGGTTGTGCGACCAAGCTATGTACTCGGCGGTCGAGCTATGGAAATTGTGCATAACGAAAGTGAGTTGCTGCGTTATATGAGTGAAGCGGTTAGCGTGTCTAATGACTCGCCTGTATTACTTGATCGATTTCTTAACGATGCAGTCGAAGTCGACGTTGACGCCATTTGTGATGGTGAGCAGGTAATGATCGGCGGTATCATGGAGCACATTGAAGAGGCTGGTATTCACTCAGGCGATTCGGCTTGTTCACTACCACCGCATTCGCTGACCGACGCGCAGTGCCAGGCGCTGAGTATACAAGTTGAGCAAATGGGAAAGGCTTTGAAGGTTATTGGCCTGATGAATACGCAGTTTGCCATCAAGGGTGATGACATCTTTGTGCTGGAAGTGAATCCACGTGCGTCTCGAACCGTACCGTTCGTATCGAAGGCTACAGGTGTACAATTGGCGAAAATAGCTGCGCGTTGTATGTCAGGCCAGAGCCTGAAACAGCAGGGTATCGATGCACTGCCGCGCCCGGCCTACTACAGCGTGAAGGAATCCGTATTTCCGTTTGCCAAATTCCAGGGTGTTGATATATTGCTAGGTCCTGAAATGAAATCCACCGGTGAAGTGATGGGCAGCGGCAAAACTTTTGGTGAGGCATTCCTGAAAGCCACACTGGGTGCGTCAGGCCGGCTGCCCATTAGTGGTCGTGCCTTTTTGAGTGTGCGTGATCAAGATAAACCGGGATTGGTACAGATCGCGTCTGATCTATTGGCGACAGGATTTGCGCTGGTGTGCACACGCGGTACGTGCGAAACTTTAACGCAGGCCGGATTGAGCTGTACTGCGGTTAACAAAGTACAACAGGGACAACCGCACGTACTGGACGATATCAAGAACGGTACAATCGATCTGATAATCAACACGACAGAGGGCAGTAGAGCCATTTCAGATTCGTTCTATATTCGTCAAGCGGCATTAGCGCGTAAAATACCGTACACGACCACATTGGCCGGTGCAGCGGCGATCTGTTCAGCCGTTAACGTGCCTGCAAATGGGCCTGTCTATCGTTTGCAAGATATCCATCAGGAGTCACTATGAGTAAAGTCCCGCTAACCAAACGTGGTGAAGAAAGTTTACGTGATGAATTAGCCGATCTTAAATCAAATCGACGTCCCAAAGTTATTGAAGCGATCGCAGAAGCCAGGGCGCATGGAGATTTGAAAGAGAACGCCGAGTACCATGCCGCGAGAGACGAACAGAGCTTTATTGAAGGGCGAATCAAGGAAGTAGAGTCAAAGCTCTCTAACGCTCAAGTGATCGATGTGACTAGTATGGAGCCAACTGGAAAAGTAATATTTGGGTCTACGGTCACCCTGATGGATATCGATTCTGAAGAGAAATTGACTTACCAGATTGTTGGCGATGATGAGGCAGATTTGAAAGCTGGGCGAATTTCATTTGGTTCGCCAGTTGCCAAGGCACTGATTGGCAAGATGGAAGGCGATGAAGTAGGTGTAACTACCCCCAAAGGCGTGCTGGAATACGAAATTCTTGAAGTGCTCTATGTTTGAAGTTCCCTGACTTTAAAGTCTCTTGTTTTAAGTCCTTGCGGTAAGGCTGTGGTCTCCCTGAATCTGATTAAAACTGTTGCAAGAAACACTCAGTAGCATAGTTTTTACAGATATCAACAATGCAATATAAAGCATAAGCTACCAAACTGTTTAGCGTTTCAAACACAGTGTTGGCGCTCTCTTTTGTGACTGGGTTATTCCCGCCTAATATTGTTTATTTTTTGTACTTACTGCGACAAAAAACGCATATTTTGTGATCAATATCTATCCACAAGCTCTCGAATTATTTGAATGGGTATGGCACAATATCAAGATCAGTTTGGTACGCGTAACCTTCAATTGCGCGTGTTCAATCGATGCCAGACTTAATATTTTGAAGATAGGTTTTTAGAAGATAGGTTTTGAAGATAGGTTTTGAAAACGGATTTATCGAAATGGACTTGAAACTGGACGTGCAGATAGGGATTCCAATGGGCCAAGCAACCAAACATGCGAAAAACAACCAGAATCGCAGACAATTTCTGCGGCAATCTCTGGCGGCTTCTGCTGTTGCCGGGTTAGGTTCTTTAGCGTCAAACAGCTTTGCATCAGCGCTCACTGCGCCTATTTTCGATCCCGATAAGGAATTGCGATTAGTAAATACCCATACTTGGGAGCAATTGGACGTCGTATACTGGTCTGAAGGACGTTACATTCCGGAGAGTTTGCAGAAGATTGATCACATGATGCGTGACCATCGCGCAGACGAGACCATCGATATGGACATTAGACTTATCGACAACCTTTACAACCTGTATAGCTTGCTTGATTCAAACGAACGCATTCACGTGTTGTCTGGCTACAGAACCAAGGCAACCAACGCAAAATTGAGAAAGCGTTCGACCGGGGTGGCGAAATACAGTCTGCACATGGAAGGACGAGCGCTCGATCTGAGCCTGCCTGGACGGTCCGCACAGCAAGTGCGTCTCGCTGCGCTCAGTATGAATGCCGGTGGGGTGGGGTACTATGGCTCATCAGGTTTTGTGCACATCGACACAGGCGCTGTTCGTAACTGGAGCGGATCTTAAGCTTCTTTTGTCAAGTTTATTACACAGCCGACAAATCAGCTTCGGCTTCTGTGATTGAAGTCCCACCCTGTTATTCCTCAATACGATGAAATAGTCCCGTCGCGCACAACCGGTCAAATTCCGGGTAGGCGCTTATGGATGTCGTTGGGGAAAACAGCATGAAAATGCAAACAAAATTCAAGCTTTATAATGGAACCGCCAAACCTGTTCTTGCTGTATTGGCGCTAACACTTTTTTCTTTTGCTATGCCAGCGCAAGCTGCCAAATTCGGCGTACGTGTTGTTGATGAGAATGATCAGGCGATTGTGGGTGCAGCAGTCTGTATTGGTCTGCAGGGTAACTATAAACAGTTTGCTGCCACTTTCACTGACGCGCAGGGCAAAGTTATGGTTGACGTGCCTAACGTACCATTGCTGGTAACGGTATCAAAGGATCGATTCACAGGTATGCGAATCACTGAACCGGCTCGTTCTTTTAATCTGTTGAAGCAGGTTCGATTGCTTGAAGGTGTTCCTGGCCCACGTTGTCGCGCTGGAAGCTCAATGGCGGATAGCAGACCCGGTGTTCCAACTATTGTGATTACCGATATTGCGATCGACGAAAACACGAGATCAACAACCTTGTCACCAACGGTAAGCGGTGAGCCCAATCAGTATCGTGTTAGCGCCAGTAAAGATTTTGAAGGAGCTGCCTGGACAAAGTATGCTAATCAAATAGCGTTATCGGGCACACTGTCAGACAATGAAAAAGTGTATTTGCAAATGCGTAATTTTAGCGGTAAGTCAAAAGGCTGGTTAGAAGCCAGATCAGAGGTGCTAACTGTACAGTTGGCAAACTAACTATAAAGCCTGAGTTTGACCTGCCTTAATGGCAGGTCAGGTTGCTCAAACGAGCTTTTCATCTTTAATTGAAGCAATTTCTTCGTTACTCAAAGGTCTTGCTTCACCCTCAACCATCTGAGGTATACCATTTTGAATTGGGTAGGCAAGCCCCGCACTGCGACTCCATAGCTCATCTCCCTTCATGACCAGCTTACCTTTAGTGGCTGGGCATACCAGAATATCAAGTAACCTTTTATCCAATGTTTTTCTCCTTATTAATGGTAAAAACTAACGGGAAAAATTTTTTTCGTGTAAGCGTGCTGAAGTTAGCATGCTCGGTTTCTGTAAATAGATTAGCTTAGTTTAGACAATGAACAAAGCTATCCACCAGCGCCTGCATCGTTTGGGGGTAATGGTTTGGTCCGATTGGCACTGAGCCGCCTATGGGGTCCAATGTCGCGCGCTTGACAGGCAAACCTGCGGTCACCGTGTCTACAATTGTATCGTCATACTGTAATTCAGAGAACACACATTGGGATTGTTTGGCCTTTGCACGCATTGCGCGTAGTTTTTTGGCGCCTGGTACGCGTGCATCACTCAGTGCAATGGCGATAGGCTCTTGCAGACCATAACTGTGAGCAAAATGCCGGTAAGCATCATGATAAACAATATAGTGAGCCGATCGCACCGATGTTAATTGCAATATAAAATTTTCATGCATCATCATTAAGTCAGCTTTCGCACGACTAGCGTTGCTTTTATAGATATCCGAATTCTTCTCATCTAACTGAATAGCCGTATTGGCTATACGATCGATCCACTTTATGGCGTTTTCCGGATTGAGCCATGTGTGTGCATCATCTGAGCGTTGCATTGCAGCGTTATTCAGACTGACTTGGTCATCGTCTCTTTGAATTACATTGTGATCATTGCTGTGATCGCCGTTTTTTTGTAGGCCTTTGGCGTTTTCAATTTGCCCAGGCTTACTGATTTGATGGTTACCGCTGGAACCGGATAGTTCCAGCACTACAGCTGAATTATCAATTGACTTTAAATGTCTACTGAGCATTGGGGTGAAGTCATTACTCAATATGACGATTAAATTTGCCTGATTAATGGTGCGTGTTTGCGATGGTTTAAGGCTAAACGAGTGAGGTGATTGGCTGGGTGGGACCAGAAGTTCTACGTCGGTCTGTTCGCCAATAACCATGCTAACCAATGAGTGTATTGGAGCGATATCTGTGACGATAATTAATTTTTCAGTATCAGCGATCGCAATAGGTACGCTAAACAGCAGGCCACATGCAACGCCCGTCAAATTGCCACAAAAACGGTGTATTGGGTGCAAACCAACAGCCATTTGCCGTACACATGTGAAATTGAAAAAACGATGAAACTGCATGGGTGTATCCGATAGTAAAGTGCCTGGCTGTTTTACGTATCCACTTACATGCGAAAGATCAGCATGCGAAAGATCAGCATACGAAAGTTCAGCATCAGCAAGAACAGTCAGTATCAGGCAGCAATATCCCTTCTGACGTGATGCTACTGCGCTATGTTATATTGTAACACTGTTATATTTGATGACAGAGCACTGGTGCTGTCGCTATTCTGGCAACAATCTTCTCTCAGTCTGACTTTACAATGGTAAAACCTGAATCAGCTCACAAGCTTGTTACACCCAAGGCAAAGCATGGTCGGTCGACTGTAAGCGTTCCAGCGTTTACTCAGCACGATCACACGCGTTGCAAGCGTAGTGTGATGCGTGCGGTCGTAAGCCTGTGTGCTGTGTGTAATCAATGCCAGGATGAATCCTGATGCCAGCCCAGCCTTTGATAACGACACGAAATGTCTGTCTTCACTATGGCCCTGATGTCGTTCTTCACGATATCGATTTTGAAATTGGCGAGCGGGAGATCGTTACATTGCTGGGGCCAAACGGGTCTGGGAAATCAAGCTTTCTGCGCATACTAATTGGTGCTTTAAAACCAACGGCTGGTCGAGTTGATCGTAGGTCAGGGCTTAGAATCGGGTATGTGCCTCAACGTCTGAGCATTGATGCAAATCTGCCTATGAGTGTGATGCGTTTTCTACGATTAGGCACCAGGTGCAATGCGAAGATCATACAAAAGTGGATAGAGCAGGTAGGTATTTCAAATTTGCTTAACTCACAGATCGCACAATTGTCTGGAGGACAATTGCAGCGCGTATTACTGACTCAGGCGCTATTGGTTGATCCTCATATTCTGATACTTGATGAGGCGACTCAAGGCTTAGACCAGCAGGGTGAGGCATCTTTTTATCGCTTGATTGAACAAGTGAGAAACGAGCAGGGTTGCGCGGTTGTGTTGGTGAGTCACGATTTACACGTTGTAATGAGTGCATCAGATCGTGTGGTGTGCCTCAATGGGCACGTTTGCTGTGAAGGTACACCAACAATCGTATCGGCTGCACCTGAATATCGAGCTCTGTTTGGACTGGGAACAGAAGGGGCGTTGGCACTTTACCGGCACGATCATGATCACAGTCACGAACACGACCATACCCATGACCACCACCATGATCATAGCCACGATGCTTGATGATTTTATTGTCAGGGCTTTTCTGGCAGGCGCCGGAATCGCATCTGCGTTCCTGCTCTGGGCCTATAACTCGCCAATCGATCCCCGGACAGCAGACTACAATCGGGACGGCAACCCGG
>CAYTJF010000162.1:0-13872 GCA_964437945.1 uncultured Granulosicoccaceae bacterium | reverse complement strand
GTATGTGCACTATCCGACTGTATGCTTGCCAGTCCCGGTGATGCCGCATGTATCTACATACTACAAGCAGCAAAACAGACCCTAGACATTAAACCTGAAGTGAACAACATCACCTTCCTGTAGCAAATACTCCTTGCCTTCCAGACGCCACTTACCAGCATCTTTGGCGCCGTTTTCGCCGCTGTTCTCAATGTAGTCGTCGTAGGCGATAACTTCTGCGCGAATAAAGCCTTTTTCGAAATCGGTGTGGATTCTTCCGGCACCGTTTGGCGCTGTGGCACCGGTTCGAACTGTCCAGGCGCGCACTTCTTTTTCGCCGGCGGTAAAAAATGTTTGCAGGCCTAACAAGTTATAGCCTGCTCGAATAACGCGATTAAGACCAGGCTCGCTGAGGTTCATTTCAGATAAAAAGTCGGCCTTCTCATCGTCTTCAAGCTGGACAATTTCAGCTTCAATCGATGCGCATACAGCAACCACTTCGGCGTGCTCTTCTGCCGCTCTGGCTGTGATAGCGTCTAGCAGGTTGTTGTTCTCAAACCCTTCTTCATCCACGTTGGCGATGTACATGGTCGGCTTTATCGTCAGCAAGTGGTAGTGCTTTATCCATGCTTGTTCTTGATCCGTGCACTCAACGGTACGTGCCGGTTTGCCTTCGCCCAGGGTCTCGAACACCCGCTCCATAAATGCTTTTTCAGCTATCGCTTCTTTGTTGGCAGATTTTGCCTGCTTGGATATTCGCGTGATGGCTTTTTCCATGGCATCTACATCGGCCAGCAATAATTCGGTATTGATGGTCTCCACGTCGTCCATCGGGTCGACTTTACCCGCCACATGAATAACGTCGTCATCCTGAAAACAACGCACTACGTGTGCAATGGCATCGGTTTCTCGAATGTTGGCTAAAAATTTATTGCCCAGCCCTTCACCCGTTGATGCACCGGCAACCAGACCGGCAATATCAACAAACTCCATTGTGGTTGGTAGTATCTTTTCTGGAGACACAATACCCGCCAGCGCATCGAGTCGCGAATCGGGCACCGGCACAATGCCAACGTTTGGTTCAATGGTGCAAAACGGGTAGTTCTCCGCTGCAATCTCGGCTTTGGTCAAGGCATTGAACAAAGTGGATTTACCCACGTTTGGCAGGCCAACTATGGCGCATTTAAATCCCATCACTTAAGACCCATAAACATAAAACCCATTACTCAGTAATGTCCGGTTTGTGACTATGCAAGTTTTTGGTGGCAACGTTTATGTCGCCATCAATCAGTGTTGCTGATTCACGCATGGCTAAATACAGTGCATCATCAATTAATTGCTGATGCTCTTTTGTTGCCCGTTTAAGCACATAACCTGACACCGCTGATTTGTGTCCCGGGTGTCCGATGCCTATGCGTAATCGCCAGAAATCTTTTCTTCCTGTACGAGCAACAATATCTCGAAGCCCATTGTGCCCACCGTGTCCGCCACCGTTCTTAACGCGCACATGCCCTGGAGGTAAGTCAAGCTCGTCGTGTGCAACCAGCACTTTACTCATATCCAATTTGAAAAACCGTGCAATAGCAGCAACACCCTGCCCGCTGTTGTTCATGTAATTATAAGGTTTCAATAAATGAACAGTGCGACCATTGAGCGAGGTCTTTGCATGCATTGAAAAGGATTTTTTATCGCTGACAAAACTGGCACCCAAATCTCTTGCCAGTTCATCCAGATACCAGAACCCGGCATTGTGGCGCTGGTTCTCGTGTTCAGCACCTGGGTTACCAAGCCCAACGATCATCTCAAACTGAATGGGTTCACCTGGCACTGGTTGGCTACCTTTGGTGCTTGAATTGCTATGGCTAACGAGTTGACCATACGCCGACACAAGAGTCGGCGCATGGTCTTGTCAAAATCGAAAAGAAATTACTCGTCGTCTTTCTTTTCTTTATCGCCGTCTTTTTCGCCTTCGTCATCACCAGACTCTTCGCCCTCAGCAGCAGCGGCTGCTTCTTCTGCAGCTGCGGCCTCTTCATCTTCCTCTTCCAGAGTCTTACGCGACATAATAACCGAAGCCAACGCACGATCAGTTGAATCGTCATCCTCATCCAAGTCGGTAAGACGAACACCTTCAGGTAATTTGAGATCAGACAAATGCACCGAATCGCCAATCTTCAGATCGGTCATGTCGATTTCCAGGTTGTCTGGAATATTTCGAGGTAAACACGCAATGGAGACCTCTGTTTCGCTGTGCGTGATCATGCCGCCTTCGGTCTTGACACCGTAACAAGCTTCTTCGTTCAGGAAGTTCAGTGCAACAGTAAGCGTAAGCTCGGCACCTGCAACTACCCGTTGGAAATCCAGGTGCAGAATGCGCTGTTTGAACGGATGGCGTTGCACATCTCGCAGTACAGTACGAACGGCTTCTTTGCCGTCAACGCTTACCATTAACAGGTTCGAGTAAAACTGATCATTCTCAAGGTGCTTGATCACCTCATTGTGTTTCAGATTGATCGGTTCTGGATCTTCATCGGCTCCATATAGGATACCGGGTACCAAATTTTCACGACGCAGGCGGCGGCTCGCACCTTTCCCCAAAACGCTGCGCGACGTGGCCTTGACTTGAATATCGTCTGACATGTCGTTTGCTCCAATAAATATGGGCCAA
Organism: uncultured Granulosicoccaceae bacterium; assembly: GCA_964437945.1. Lineage (GTDB taxonomy): Bacteria > Pseudomonadota > Gammaproteobacteria > Granulosicoccales > Granulosicoccaceae > Granulosicoccus. Next base: position 11,225 of record CAYTJF010000162.1, on the reverse strand, counting down.
GCTGGAAATCAGCCTGATCCCTCTTTGCCCGCGACCAGGCAAAGCCGACGATTATAGCTTTATCCTGACCATACGACAAGCTCAAAGCCTGCGAAAACGGGGTATGTCAGCCCAAATAGTCAGGAATGCTTTACTGTGCGACCAGACCGCGCGGCCACGCGCTGGCGGGTTCAGTCCCTTAGTCCATGTAGACCGAACTTACCGATTCATCTTCGTGAATACGACGAATGGTTTCACCGAGCAGGTCGGCAACGGAGAGCTGACGAATGACCTTGCAACTGCGTGCCTCTTCTGAGAGCGGGATGGTGTCGGTGACCACCAGTTCATCCAATTGGGACGCTACCAGATTACTGATCGCAGGGCCTGACAGAACCGGGTGCGTAGCCAATGCCACCACTTTGGTTGCGCCGTGTTGCTTTAGCGCCTCGGCCGCCTTACACAGTGTGCCTGCGGTATCGACCATATCGTCAATGATGACGCAGGTGCGTTTACTCACATCGCCGATAATATGCATAACCTGAGCTTGATTTGACTGCGGGCGACGTTTGTCAATAATGGCCAGGTCACTGTCATCGAGCTGCTTGGCAACCGCTCGTGCCCGCACAACACCGCCAACATCCGGAGACACCACAATAAGGTCCGGGTATTTACTACGCCAAATGTCCAAAAGTAATAGTGGTGAGCCATACACGTTATCGACTGGAATATCGAAAAATCCCTGAATTTGTTCAGCGTGAAGATCGACTGTGAGTACCCGATCGACTCCGGCAACGCTGAGCATGTTGGCAACCAGTTTGGCTGAGATAGGTACACGAGCTGAGCGAACACGCCGGTCCTGTCGGGCGTATCCATAGTAAGGAATAACAGCGGTGATGCGATCGGCAGAGGCTCGGCGCATGGCATCGACCATGACCAGCAGATCCATCAGATTATCGTTGGTCGGTTTGCAGGTTGGTTGAACAACGAAGACATCGCCACCGCGCACATTCTCCATAATCTCAACCGAGGTTTCGCCATCGCTAAAGCGCTCCATGGAGACTTTGCCAATTGGCTGCTGGAGATAAGATGCAATATTTTGAGTTAAAACAGGATTGGCGTTACCGCCAAAGATCATCAGTTTGCGATCATTCATGTTGACATATACGCTTAATGTTGGCTGGGCCGGGAGGATTCGAACCTCCGAATGCCGGGATCAAAACCCGGTGCCTTAACCGCTTGGCGACGGCCCATTTTCTATCAGTACTATCTATCAGCACCATCCATCAGCACTATGTATAAGCGCCTATATTTCAGCGCAAAAATGTTAGCACTTCTATATTAGCGCACAACTATCAGAGCATGTATCTCAGCACTAATGTACTGAATATTTACTACTCTTATTTACTACTCTTATCTACAACTGCAATACCCTCTACAACTGCAATACCCTTCTACAATTGCAATACCTTTCCCTGAAACTACCTTGCTGGTGCTTCCTTGCAAAACCAAGACCGGAATTTTAACCGGAAAAGTCGTACAGCGGGGAGGCATTGTGCCCTTTTACGACATAACCAGTCATGGAATTTGGCAATTTAGCGTTTAACTCGCGTGCCTCTTCCTCAGTTTCACACTGCGTGAACACACAACTACCCGTTCCACTCATCTTCGGGCGGGTTCCACGATTATTCTGGGCAAGCCATTCCAACGCTGCGCGAACCTGCGGGTATCGTGCCATAACGATGGGTTCGAATACATTGGTGGTTCTACCGTCCATGAAGTCACGTATGGTGATTGGGCTGGTATTTCGTGTTAGTTCGGGTAGATTAAACAAGGCGGCAGTAGACACTTGCACTTGTGGGTTCACCACCAGGTACCAGGGCTCTTTTGGCGCTACGGGCGTAAGCTTGTCGCCAATGCCTTCGGCCCAACTCGCTTGTCCGTATACAAATACCGGCACATCAGCACTAACAGAAACCCCTATTTCGGCCAGTTCTTTTATGCTCAATCCCAGACGCCAGAATTCGTTTAACGCCACCAGCGTGGTGGCAGCATCAGAGCTTCCACCACCCAAACCACCACCGGTCGGAATGGTTTTAGTTAACGCTATATCAGCACCCGAACGAGTACCCGACTGAGCTTGCAATGCGCGAGCCGCCTTAATAACCAGATTCTCTTCTGGTGGCACCTCATTAAACGCTGATTGGAGTTGAACATCGTTATCTTCGCGCACAGAAAACTGCAGCACATCGCATAAGTCGATGAACTGATAGACTGTTTGCAACGTGTGGTAGCCATCGCTCCGGCGACCGGTGACGTGCAAAAAAAGATTAATCTTGGCCGGAGCCAACCAGTTTGTTGTCAACTGCTTAATACCTACTGTCGAGTTCCCTAACCCGCTATCATAACGGGCAAACACCCTTTGAGCCAAATCGAATTTCGAAGCTCAGAGTATTTTCACAAGGGAATGTTCAAAAATTCACATATAGTTAAGGTTTGGCAACACTATCGAGGCATATATCGGGAGAAGACGGTAGATAGAAACAGCCGGCGGCTAACGTCCAGGTACTTTCAATCGATCAGTAGCACTCCCCGTGCCTTTTACCGAGGCCATGGTATCCAGCTCAGAACGCCAATCCTTCAATAACAGTCGCACTGTATACGGACCACCCGTTGCCCGGATGATTGCAGGAACATAAGTGTTCTTGAACGCGGTGTATTTTAAAATTTTGGCTCGCCACCGCGTGTTTTGTGCATCTACATACACCATGCTCGTCAGACGACCTTGCTCATCGTATTGAACGTCCTGTGCCTGCTCACCTGGCACACCTTTTATCCACAGGGACATTTGCTCAATTGGTACCGCAACATCCAGGCGAAGCGCCTGTTGCATTAATCTGGCGGCTGATTGCCCATAGACTGGCTCAGAGCTGCCATTGCGTAACATTGCCTGTCCATTTTTCCGAGTGACACGCACAGTACTCAAACCGGCCGGCAAACGGATAAGGATGTCGAAGTCCTCAGCCATTTGCTGCCACACCACACGAGTGCTGAGGGATTCTTCGTCAGTCCAGACCCCGAGTCCGCCCGTGACTCGAAACGAATTCAGCTCCTTGGCTGCCAGTTTCTGAGCCCCAGCATCGATGTCTAACCGAGGTACTGTTTCACAGCCAGCCAGCAACACGAGTGCTGCGAGTAAAAAATAACGTAACCTCATTATTGCGTGAGCCGTTCCACCGTATTGTTCAATTTATCGTGATCAGGCGCATCGAGTAAGGCTTTATCCCAAACAGATCGGGCCGCGGTTTTATCTCCACTGACCCACAGTACCTCGCCCAGATGCGCTGCTATTTCGCCATCGGGCAACAATTCATAGGCACGTTCAAGCAATTTCTTAGCCGCTTCACTGTCACCTTGGCGAAATCGCAACCAGCCAAGACTATCCATAATTGCGGGGTCGTCCGGCCGTAGACTCATGGCTTTTTCAAGGTGCTTTTCAGCCTCATCGAGTCGTTGATTCTCATCAGCTAAAAAGTAACCCAGTGCGTTTAATGCGTTGGCGTTTTCCGGCTCGGCAGTAATCAGTGTGTTTAAATCAGACATGAGTGTGTCGGTATCACCGGTTCGATCAGCTGCCAAAGCGCGAGCGTAGAGTAGCTCACCGTTCAACGGAAATTTCTCCAAACCGTCGCTTAATACACCAACCGCATCTGAATCCCTGCCAGCTTCCTGCAACATCCGGCTTTCAGTGGTGATAAGCATAGGTTGCATCGCAGGATCGGGTAAAACTGCAGATAAAGATCTTACCCGCTCAATACCAAGATCGAGTTGATCGGTTACAGCATATAACTCCGCCGAACGCAGCTGTGATGACAGAAATAATTCGCCCTCACCGACGTTTTCATAGTGCTCGATCGCGTCTTCAAATGCTTGCTGCTGATCATCTATACGCGCCAAATAATAATGCGCCTGGTCGCGGTGATCACCTGTATCAAGCAGTGCCTCAAGATACTTTGTTGCAGCTTCAGTGCGTTTGGAGTCTAAAGCCAGCAAACCAATCGAGAGCAACACATCGCTATTGCCGTTAGCTTTTTCAAAGACTATTTCCAGCTCGGCGCTGGCTTCATTGTAACGCCCGGCACCTGCAAGCAACCGTGCATAGCCAGTACGCAAATTGACATTATCTGGATCGTTGTCGAGCGCTTTACTAATTTCGCTCAGGCCTTCGGTAGGTTTACCTTGTTCGGCAAGAATTTGTGCTCGCAGCAGCAAAGCGTCACCGTGTTCTGCATTAACAACCAATCCCTGCTCTACCGCTTCCAACGCAGCATCACGATCATTTTGTTGTAGTAGAAAACGCGCCAAACCCAGATGCGCTTCTACCTCTTTCGGGAAACGCGATTGCAACCCTTTTAATGTAGCCAATGCCGCCGGCCGGTCTTGTTCTCGCGACATAAGCACATAAATGTCGTTTAGCACCACACCACGATCTTCAGCGCTTTCAACCAGGCTGGCAAACTGATCGAGTGCTGCACCCTCGGGCTGATCGGAACGCATCAGAATTTGCGCCAGCAGCTCACGCGCTTCGGAGGAGTCTGGTTCAAGTTCCAGCCAGCGATCGACCGCTTCCTGGGCCAACTCCCACTGCGCCCCCCACACAGCCAGCTTGGTTGCTCGTTCGGCAATGCGGGTATCGTCGGTTCGCTTTGAAGCGCTAAGATACCCTTCGGTGGCAACGTCCAGATAGCCCCGGCGACCGGCAAGTTCGGCAATCATCAGCTCGTACATCAACTGGGAACGCTCGTCGGTAAATTTACTTTGAGCGTCTGGCAAGGTTCTTTTATCCTGGGCATTCGCCGTTTGCGAAACCATTGGACCTGCTGCACAGCCAATTAGTATGGCTGGAAAGAGCATACCCGACACCATTTTAGAGAATCGGCTAGCTCTGCTGTAACGGCGCGACATACCCTTCCAAGGCACACCGCCGCAATTTGTCCCGTTCATGTTCTCTCCAAAGTAAGAAAACCGCTGTGTCAGCCTGCAGTATTACGCAGACCACCTGCATTAGTCATCAATTATTAGTACTTTATATAGTGTAGCTGGCACAAACCCCAAGGCACTATGTCTATTTGGACGGGTAATTGCCAACATTTGGTAGAATTAGAGGCTATGTCACTGCTTGCATTAGGCCTAAATCACCATACCGCTCCGATTGCCATCAGAGAACGTGCGGTAATAGATGAAAATAACCTGCAAACGGCATTGAAAAACCTGAACAACGTCGCTGAAGTCAAAGAAGCAGCCATTGTATCAACGTGTAACCGAACTGAAATTTACTGTGGTTTGCACGGTAATGATGCAGAACCTGTGTCGAACTGGATGCATGAGTTTCTCAATATGTCCGACAGCCAGTTTCGACCGCACCTATTCACTCATACCGACAAACAGTGTGTTCGCCATCTCATGCGGGTGTGCAGTGGACTCGATTCGCTGGTGCTCGGTGAACCGCAGATTTTGGGCCAAATCAAACAGGCTTATCGAGATGCGGCAGATGTGGGTACCGTTGGAACAGAGCTCTCTCAGCTTTTTCAGAGCGCTTTCACCGTCGCAAAGCAAGTTCGAACCGATACCGAGATAGGCAGCAGCCCGGTCTCAGTCGCCTTTGCGGCTGTCGCGCTGGGCAAGCAGATTTTTGCAGATTTCGGGGAACACCATGCGCTGATGATTGGCGCAGGAGAAACCACCACCCTGGCCAGCCGGCATTTGAAGTCCAGTGGGATAGGCAGTATCACCATCGCCAACCGGACTCTGAGTCGAGCACAAACCCTGGCCGACGCGGTAGACGGTAAGGCTATCGAACTTGCCGACATTCCCGCAGCGCTTGGCAATGCAGACATCATTATTAGCTCTACTGGCGCCCCACTGCCAATCCTTGGCAAAGGTGCAATCGAGGCGGCCATGCCTGCTCGTCGTTACCGCCCCCTACTCATTGTTGATATTGCCGTACCGCGCGACGTTGAACCGCAAGTCGCCGACATCGATAGCGTGTATCTGTATACGGTAGACGATTTAAATAATGTTGTGGACGAAGGACGTAAAAATCGGATTGCTGCCGCGGAACAAGCAGAGGAAATCGTTCAGGCTCAGGTAGAGCTGTTCATGCAAAGGTTGCGCTCCATGGGTGCCAATGACAGCATTAAAAGTTATCGCGACCAGGTCCAGCAGACCCAGAGCCAGCTATTGGATAAAGCGCGCAAGCAATTGCAGTCGGGGCAAAATCCTGAAACAGTACTTGAACATTTTGCACATGCATTTGGTAACAAACTAATGCATGCACCAACCAAACGAATGCGTGAAGCGGCCCAGCATGGCGACAACGACTTGCTCAAAGCGGCCAAATCATTGCTCGATCTAGACACGCCTAACAAATAAAAGCAATGAAAGCATCGATACAAACCCGACTGGAAAACGTGTGCGAAAGGCACGAAGAAATTGGCGTCCTGCTCGGCGATCCTGACACCATTAGCGATCAAAACAAATTTCGTGAGCTGTCGAAAGAATACTCGCAGCTCGAACCTGTGGTGAGCACCTTTACCGATTATCAGACCACCAGCGACAATCTGGCAAATGCTCACGAGATGGAAAAAGACAGCGATCCGGAAATGCGTGAGATGGCGGCAGAGGAACTGCCAGAGTTGCAGGCAAAATTGGAGGCACTGGAATCAGAATTACAAACGCTGTTGTTACCACGGGACCCGCGCGATGAATACAACGCGTTTCTGGAAATACGTGCCGGCACCGGTGGTGACGAAGCAGCGATCTTTGCTGGAGATTTATTGCGCATGTACTTACGCTTCGCAGAAACAAAAGGCTGGCGCAGCGAAATTATTACTGAGCGAGATGGTGATCACGGCGGTTACAAAGAAGTGGTCTGTCGGCTCACTGGCAACAGCGTGTTCTCACAATTAAAATTTGAGTCAGGTGCACATCGGGTGCAACGCGTGCCGGAAACCGAATCACAGGGTCGGGTGCATACATCAGCTGCCACGGTCGCAATTTTACCGGAGGCCGATAAAGTAGAAGAGATAGACATAAACCCGGCAGACCTGAAAACCGACACCTTTCGGGCATCAGGTGCCGGTGGGCAGCACGTTAATAAAACCGATTCTGCCGTTCGCCTCACTCATGTGCCTTCAGGGATAGTAGTGGAATGCCAGGATGAACGCAGCCAACATAAAAATCGCGCTAAAGCGTTAGCACTGTTGCAGGCTCGCATACTCGATATCGAGGTGAATAAACAGCAGCAAGAACAATCTGAATCGCGTCGACTGCAGGTGGGCTCAGGAGATCGATCTGAACGTATACGCACTTATAACTTTCCACAGGGTCGCATGACAGATCATCGGATTAATTTAACCCTGTACAAACTGGATGAGGTAATGCAAGGGGCATTATCAGAAGTTATTGATCCGCTCATTGCTGAGCACCAGGCTAACTTGCTGGCTGAGTTTGGCGACTAGGGTGGTTGATTATTGTCTGTGAACGTGTCGCAATGGCTCAGGCAGGCAAGCCATGAATTGGCCGAGCACGACTCAGCAAGACTCGATGCTGATCTGCTAATGTGTTATGTGCTTAATTGCGAACGCACACAACTTTACGCCTGGCCCGAAAAGAACCTGAGCAACGAGCATCTTTCTCAATTGCGCGAATTGCTCGATAAACGCAAGCTTGGGCAACCTGTCGCTTACCTGATACAGCAACGTGAATTCTGGTCTCTCGAATTCAAGGTTGACGAGCGTGTTCTGGTGCCCAGGCCAGAAACAGAGCTTATCGTTACCCTTGCGCTGCTGGCGATGCCAGTCAATGGCAGCATTCTTGATGCTGGTACGGGTTCTGGTGTTATTGCAACGGCCCTTATCCACCAATGGCAATCAGAGCAAGCAAACCATCGAGTCGCAAAGCAACACATCGTTGCATCCGACTACAGCTCGGCTGCGCTAACGCTTGCCGCGCACAATGCAGACACACATACCCCTGACCTTGTTAATTTCGTTCGCGCCGACTGGCTTGATGCCTTTGCCGAAGATACCTTCGGCATGATTATTAGCAACCCTCCCTATCTCGCCGAAAACGACGCACACTTGAAAAACAAAACACTGAAACATGAGCCCGTCACAGCGCTGGTCAGTGGCGATGATGGGCTTGACGACATACGCAAGCTCATCAAGGATACTTGCCGTGTCGGGAAACCGGGTTGTTACTTATTGCTCGAACACGGTGCAACTCAGGCAGCAAAGGTTTGTGCATTAATGCAACAAGCGAGCTATACCGACGTACAAACTCATCAGGATTTTGCCGGTCTGGATCGAGTCAGCAGCGGTTATTGTCCATAAAGTTGACTATGTTTATAGGGACTACGAAACAAAGGCGCTCCTTATGAGCCATTCCCCGCTGACAAATTCATTCGCAGCAATAGACCTGGGTTCAAACAGCTTTCACATGGTGATCGCCGAACCCGAAGGCAGCTCCATCCGAATGATCGACGGCCTGCGTGTGCCGGTAAGACTCGGCGCTGGATTGGACGAAAACAAGAAGCTGAAAAAACAGACAAGATTACGCGCACTGGATGCGCTGGGCCAATTTGCGCAAAGGCTACGCGGGATACCACTACGACAGGTGCGTGTGGTGGGTACGAACACCCTGAGGCGAGCCCGTAACTCCACAGACTTCATGGACGAAGCACAAGCCATGCTGGGCAAACGCATAGAAATTATTTCTGGCCGTGAAGAGGCTCGCTTGATTTTTTCTGCCGTATCGCATGCGGCTCCTGACCCGGATACACAACGACTGGTTATGGACATAGGTGGAGGCAGCACCGAGCTGATCATTGGTAAAGGATACAAACCGCAGTTACTTGAAAGCGTAAACATGGGTTGCGTTAGTTATACCACTAAGTTCTTTAACAATAACAAAGTGCGTTCAAGCGATTTTAAGAAGGCATCGGTAGAGGCGCAGGTTGAACTCACCCCGATTGCTCGCGCGTATACCGACTTGGGTTGGAGTGAAGTTACCGGGTGTTCGGGAACAATAAAAGCTGTGCGCCGAATTTTGGTGGAACTTGAATTAAGCAATGGTGCAATAACACGTGATGGGCTTAAATCGCTGATTCGCGCCATTGATAAAGTTGGCAGTGCGGATAAGCTCAACCTCCAGTCAATCAGTTCAGACCGTTGTGCGGTGATTTGTGGCGGCATTGCCATATTGCACGCGCTGATGAAAACCCTGAAAATTCAACAATTACACGCAAGCCCGGTTGCACTGCGCGAAGGGCTCATTTTCGATATGGTTGGCAAGGCTGAACATATCGATATTCAAAGCCAAACTCTGCAAAACTTGATCACTCGATTCGATATCGACACGCAGCAATCACAGCGCGTTGAAAATGCGGTGACACATTTCTTCGAACAAGTAAAAACGGCATGGAATCTTGATGAAGACACTGACCTTTCCGAACTGGTGTGGGCTGCACGACTGCATGAGATTGGCAAGGCGGTTGCTCATACGCAATATCACAAACACGGTGCTTACATCATCGGCCATTCAGACCTGCTTGGATTTTCCATGGCCGAACAGAAAACCTTGGCCTTGTTGATTCGAAACCATCGAAGAAAAATAGATCTTGGCGCGTTTGATGCTCTACAGCGTTCAGAAAAAGAGCGTGTCGTTAAGCTGTTAGGTTTACTGCGTTTAGCCGTGCTCATCCATCGGGGACGACACACTGTCAACCTTGATCGATTCAAACTTAAAGTAAAAGAAAACCAATTAACCGTGTCTGCCGGCATCGAGTGGTTGGAAGAGAACCCACTAACCAGTAGTGAGCTGCAGGCAGAAGAAGGCAGACTCTTATTGGTTAACTTTAAATTGAAAACGGTTCGATCTTAGGTATAGAGTAAAAAGAGAACGGGACCGAACCGATCATAGTGGGATTCGAAGAATTTAAGGTTCCCCAACGCATTAGATTTTCTTACCAACTGAGCCGACTACTCACTGCGTACAATATCGCTATAGTCACCGTTAAGGTTCAGTGTAACCGTAACAGCTGACTTGTCACGATTTCGCCAAAACCAACCATGCTCACCTTTGAATTTCGCGCTAATATTGCCACTGTCTTTTGTCGCTCCGCGCCCTTTCGCGTATGTGGTCGATTGTCCATCGCCGTGTGCATGTAGATCGAAATTAATCTTGCCACCCGTTGAAGTCCAGTTATATGGGGCTTGATCACCGCTACTCATGATTAGTTTAATTTCGGTGGAGGCACCTGGTTCAAGTGTGAAGGTTATCGTGTCCCGCCAGCTATCCTGAGCGTGTGCTGTACTGACGAACATGCCGATGATGTCATCTAGAAGATTGGGTGACTGGGCATTTCCATGCTCTTGCTTATCTCGTTCTGCCTCATCATGTAGTTCTTGTTTAATCTCGCCCATCTCGGTGAGCCCCAATACTTGTCCGCCACCCGTTGGATCGATGCCGTATTCCGCTGGCAACACAACAGCGACGAGAATCAATATGGCACCGATGAAGGCAACAAGGGTTGAACGCCTTAATCGAGCCAGACTGGGTAGTTCATTTGAATCGGGTTTTTCAATGTTGAACACGGGTATAACCTCTATTGGTGTCTGGTTACACTACACTAGTGAGCATGGGAATGGATATAACCAAATATGTGTTGCGCCACGAGGGCTAAACCGAGAAATATCATTATGACATTGGCGCTAACGGCGTATTTGGGAAAACGGTCACTCCGGCGCAAGTAGCCCATGACAATCAGGATGACACAGAGTGCCAAAATCTGCCCGATTTCGACGCCCACATTGAAGGCCAACAGATTAGGCAGCAGACCATCTTCTGAAATTTTGTATTCGAGTATCTTGGTTGCCAGCCCCGTGCCGTGAATAAGACCGAATATAAACGTCGCCACTTTCGTATTGGGTTGATAGCCAAACCATGACTCAAATACGTCAAGATTATCAAGCGCCTTGTACACCACCGAGAAACCAATGATTGCATCAACGATATAAGCATTGATACCCCAGCCATACCAGACGCCGACGAGCATCGTGATCGAGTGACCGATTGCAAACAGACTTACATATATCGCAACATCCCGGAATTTATACAGAAAAAAATAACACCGAACAAGAACAGGATGTGATCGTATCCAGTGACCATGTGTTTAGCACCGAGATACA
>CAYTJF010000161.1:0-13887 GCA_964437945.1 uncultured Granulosicoccaceae bacterium | reverse complement strand
AGTACCTGGCTACGAACCAGGCGGTCGGAGGTTCGAATCCTTCCGGGCGCGCCAATTCACTCCAAACTTAGTAAACACGCACAACGAAGTGCGTAAATGACCTCTGGAGAGGTGGCCGAGTGGCTGAAGGCGCTCCCCTGCTAAGGGAGTATACGTTTTATAGCGTATCGAGGGTTCGAATCCCTCTCTCTCCGCCATTCCAAGTAAAAATTAAACTTCACTCAAGAATCATCCTTAACCAGTGCATCAACTCTCTCCAAGAGAGGGATTTGAACCCAGGGTTCGACAAACGGCGAACGCCGTTTGGGCAACGCAGCAACGCTGCGTTGGGGCAAAGGCCCGAGGCGCTAGCCGAGTCAATCCCTCTCTCTCCGCCATTCCAAGTAAAAATTAAACTTCACTCAAGAATCATCCTTAACCAGTGCATCAACTCTCTCCAAGAGAGGGATTTGAACCCAGGGTTCGACAAACGGCGAACGCCTGCGTATTCCAGAGCAAGCCTGCCACTGGTTCCACGCCAAAGCTGCCACCTATTCCAGAGCAAATCTGCCACCAAAATTTGGGGTGATCGAGCGAGTTAAGCGACGCAGGATTCTCCAACGTATTCTGGGCCTTTACCCGAGCTTCAGATGCCAGCTAAGAGAAAATCCATGCGAAAAATTAAAGAAGTTCTGCGTCTTCTCTGGGCCTGCAAACAGAGCCAACGCCAAATAGCCAAGCAGTGCGGTATTTCAAGACCCTGCGTACGGCAGCTTTGCCTGGTTTAGGTGGCAGCCTTCACGTGGAATGGGTGGGAGACTTCACTGGTATACGCAAACGCCGTTTGGGCAACGCTGCGTTGGGGCGAAGCCCCGAGGTGCTAGCCGAGTCAATCCCGCGACAGTAACAAAGTAACTTACTCTTCCACGTATAAAACTAAAGTACAACTCGCTCAAGAGAGAAACAAAAATTTAACCAGCAAGAAAATTTTAACCAGTAAGAAAATTTTTCCTAGTAGATTAATCAGAACCTCGGTTCGATAAATAGCGAATATTGTTTGGGCGACACCATCATTGGCCAAAAATTTAACCGTTAAGAAAATTTTTGCTAAGAGGTGGATTAGAACTGTTACGCCCGATAAACAGCGAATACCTTCTCTACCCAATTAAAGCGGTTGAATTAAAGGATCTGCTGGTTGCAATAGTTCCTGGCTGTCAGGACGATAGTACCCACAGCGATCCCATACTGGTAAATCTAAAAATCGGGCAAGCACTAAGGCGTCACTTAGCAACGCTTTGTTTGATTTCCCTCCCGACATTGACACTGAGGCTGGTTGTTTGGAAATCAGTTTGCGTTTACGATCGGATAGTACGGCGTTTAACTCATATTGTTCAATTCTGGAACCGTTTCGGCCTTTACTGCCACCATATGAGTGCTTGGAGCGATACGAAATTAATTGAAACCCCACAAGTTTCGATGTAACTACGATATCCTCATCGGGTTTGATAACGCAATCAAGTAGCCCCATGAAACGGCTCTGTCTCAATCTTAGTGTGCCATCTACTTTATCTACCAATGCTGTTGGTATTTTTCTCATCCAAATAAAAAGACAGGACAACAAGATGATTGCACCTGGACCTACAAACAGTGGCGTCATTTCTTGAGCCATTTTTTGTAAACCTTCTATGCGTGGTGGAGTAATCTCATAGACAATGGTTTTAGCTAAAAACGGAAAAGTTGTTAACACTACGCCTGCAATAAATACAACAAACAACATAACCTTGCGTCGCAATAGTACCGTTTGTTTGACCTGCAGCTCTCCACACAAAATTATCTTGGTCTGTCGACTCTTAATGTCATTCTCCGGATCTACACCACCCCAGGAAATATTTTTGGCTACCGGGTGCGAATGGGTTGGCCAGGGTTGATAGTCGAACTTTGGATTAGAAAATAATGGTGCCCCATTTTTTACAGCGATTACATATTTTACGACTGCAGGTATTAGCAGCGCTAGACCCAGAACGATCAAATAAGGCAAAGCATTAATGTATTCAGTCAGTACGTTTTCAATGCCAGGCCACGGAGCCACCAATAACATTAATGGCTCGACAAGCACTAAGCTCATAATCATCATGAACAGGCAGATTTTTATGGTTGTTAGAAAGCGCTGATTAGTTGCTTTTTCGTACAGTAAATGCCACATACGATAGGCAATCGACTCAATGCGGTGGTGGCTTTAATGCTGAGTTACCAACCTGAGAACCAGCAATAAGTGAAACAGTGATATGGATTGCCAAATCAAACTATTACATTGATCGCAACGAAAGATTTGATTGTTTAGCCGCAAATCAGAGTGCATGCGCCTGCTCAACAACTGAGATTTTTATCGGGATAGGTCGAGGGCGATTGTGTCGGTGACGGTTCGGATGGAGAAACTGCTGCGCACCTGGTTCACACCTGGCAGCAACGCAATGTACTCCCGGTGGATAGTTTCGTAGTCGGCTACATCGGTGCACGTGACGTGCAAGAGATAGTCGGATTTGCCCGACATCAGGTGGCAGCTTCGCACGTGGGGGACATCATTAATTGCAGCTTCGAACTTGTCGAGCATTTCTTCGCGCTGGCTGTCTAGAGACAGCTCGACGAACACCGACAAACCGCGTCCGACTAGCTTGCGATTGACTAGTGCTACATACCGCTCGATGACCCCATCGTTTTCGAGGCGGCGCACCCGGCGGTGGCATGCAGATGCGCTGAGCCCAACCTTGTCGGCGAGTTCGGCATTGGTCATTCGACCATCCTCTTGAAGCTCATCAAGGATCGAATGATCTAATACATCAAGATCTATCATTCGAAGATTCTACGATAAAACAGGCATATTGTGGGATTTTTTAAGCGAGCACAAAAAATTATGCACATAATTTGCATACACCTATCGTACCATTCGGCGTATCGTTAACCGCGTTAACTAGACTGCGCATGTGCGGCCGACAAATACGATAAAGAGATGTAGCTAATGAAGATAGGACTACCAAAAGAAATCAAGAATCACGAGCAGCGCGTTGGCTTAACGCCAACAAGTGTCTCCGAACTCACCCGACGTGGACATTCCGTGCTTGTAGAAACAAACGCTGGAATTGGTATTGGAGCAAGTGATGCTGACTACACTGAGGTTGGCGCCGAGATCGCCACCAATGCAAAGTCGGTGTTCGACAGCAGCGAATTGATCGTGAAGGTCAAAGAGCCACAGGCGGAAGAGCGGGCCATGCTCCGCAAAGACCACACGCTTTTTACCTACTTGCATCTAGCCCCCGACGCCGAGCAGACCTCTGATCTGGTTGCCAGCGGCGCCACTTGCATAGCGTATGAAACCGTGACCGACGATGATGGTGGTCTGCCGCTTTTGGCTCCCATGTCGAAGGTCGCTGGCCGCATGTCCATTCAGGCTGCGGCCAACTTCCTGCAACAACCAAACGGCGGCGCCGGCTTACTTATCGGTGGGGTCCCTGGCGTACCGCCAGCGAAAGTCGTTATCATTGGAGGCGGCGTAGTTGGACAGCACGCAGCAGAGATGGCCATCGGCCTTGGCGGCAACGTCACCATTCTCGACCGCAACAATGGCGTGCTCGATTACAGCGAGGCTCGTTGGGGAGCAGCGGTTACCACCATGTACTCAACAGCCGCGGCGCTTGAAGACATGGTTATCGATGCCGATGTTGTAATAGGTGCCGTGCTCGTCAAAGGAGACACTGCACCCAAGCTGGTGACGAAGGATATGGTGAAGGCCATGCGGGCAGGTTCAGTGCTTGTCGACGTCGCCATCGATCAGGGCGGTGCGTTCGAAACATCACATGCCACCACCCATCAAGACCCCGTCTATATGGTTGACGATGTTGTGCACTACGCTGTTGCCAACATGCCAGGTGCGGTACCTCGGACTTCGACTTACGCGTTGAACAATGCCACGCTTCCGTTCACATTGGCCTTAGCCGACATGGGCCCGAAGCGAGCCATGTTAGCGATGCCGCACCTGCGCAACGGCCTCAACGTAAGCGCTGGAAAAATCACTGACCCGCAAGTCGCCGGAGCACTCGGCTACGACTTCGTCCCCAGCAAGGACGCCATCGACAATCTTGCTGGTTAGCTGCTCACCAGTACAGCCAAAAGGCGGTGCACCGACTTGGTGTGCCGTCTGTTTTTGTCTCGCCAAGGGTTACCGGTTTATACGCAGGCTAAATTTAGCTCTTAAGAGTTTGGAAAAAGTAGTAGATTAGGAGGCAACCATTTCAGATATTGATTAACGCTTAAATTCAGGGATGCCCAATGGCCGCAAAAAAGAAAACCAATTCGAAAAAAACCAGCAGTGCGGTGCGATTGCGTAAGCGATTGGAGTCACAAGGGGTGAAATACGCGCTTGCCTCGTATGTTGATATCCACGGCGTTTGCAAATCGAAGATGGTGCCACTCTCGCACCTGGATAGAATGATGGGTGGTTCGGAGCTTTGCACTGGAGCGGCTCTGGACGGTGTTCCACAAGATGTCAGCGATGAGGAAGTCTCACCACACCCAGACCCGGAAAGCGTGATTATCTGTCCATGGCAATCTGATGTGGCGTGGTTTGCCAGTGATTTGTATTGTGAGGGCGATGTATTTGAACCTTGTTCCCGGCAGATCTTTAAACGTGTGTTGGGAGATGCCGAAAAGCTCGGGTATCGATTTAACTTTGGTATTGAACCTGAGCTCTTTTTACTCCGTGAAAATGAGACTGGCAAAGTGGTGCCCATTGGCGCAAGGGATGATCTTGCCAAGCCTGCCTACGATGTTCGCAGTACGCTCGATAGTTTGCCAGTATTGGGCAGCATAGTAGAGCACTTACAACAGGCAGGCTTTGATGTGTATTCATTCGACCACGAAGATGGCAATGGTCAGTTTGAAATAGATTTCAATTATTTTGAAGGTCTGGAAATGGCAGATCGATTTTCATTCTTTCGGCTTCTGGTAAATGAAGTAGCGCACCAGCACGGCTGCTTCGCATCATTTATGCCCAAACCGTTTGCCGATCGTGCAGGTAGCGGTGCTCACTACAATATGTCACTGGCTAATATCAAAACGGGTAAAAACCTGTTTGATTCGTCAAAAGACCCACGCGGATGTAACTTGTCTGAACTGGGATATTACTTTATCGGTGGTATCTTGAAGCACCTGCCTGCTCTGTGCGCTGTAGTAACCCCCACAGTCAACAGCTACAAGCGTCTTATTAAAGAGGGCAGTATGTCAGGGTTTACCTGGGCTCCGGTATTTGCCTGCTTCGGCAACAACAACCGAACAAATGCTGTGCGTGTGCCATTGGGTGGTGGCCGTGTTGAATTAAGAGCCGCTGATATTTCTAATAATCCGTATCTTGGTGGTGCGCTGGTGTTGGCTGCAGGTCTAGAGGGTATCCGGGAAAAAATTGATCCTGGGGCGCCGCATACAGAAAACATGTATCTCAAATCTCCACAGCAACTGGCCAAGCTGAAAGTCAGTTACCTGCCGCGTACATTGGAAGAAGCACTCAATGCGTTTGAAAAAGACTCGCTGACGGAGAAAGTATTCGGAAAACTGATGAAGGATACTTATCTTCAGTTCAAACGTGAGGAATGGGAGAGCTATGTGAACCATGTGTCTGACTGGGAGGTCGATAAGTATTTGAAGTTTTATTAATGCACGGTGACTATCAAAGCTGGCCTAAAGCTCTTTTAGATAGATCAGTGAGAGTTAGTTAAGCGTGAGTGTTCGAGATTTCTTTGTCGGCGATATTACTTTGCAAAGCGGCTCTGTGCTGTGCGATGCGAAGTTGCACTATGCAACCTACGGTGAACTTAACCGCGGTGCTGACAACGCCATTCTAATCCCAACCTACTATACCGGCACCCATCACAGCAACGAAGCGTACTTTGGGCCGGGCAGGGTGATAGATACGAACAAGTATTTTGTGGTTGTGCCCAATTTATTTGGCAATGGTTTATCTTCATCTCCAAGTAACACCAGTGGCGTTCAATCGGGCAGTGGTTTTCCTGCGGTTTCTATCTATGACAACGTCGAGTGCCAGTATCGTTTATTAACCGAAGCGTTGGGTGTTAAGCGCTTGCGTCTTGCCACCGGGTGGTCGATGGGCGCTATCCAGGTTTATCACTTTGCCGCGCTCTATCCGCATATGGTCGACGCGCTGCTACCGTTTTGCGGTTCGGCGCGTTGTTCTGCACACAATGATGTGTTTTTACAGGGAGTGGCTGCCGCCTTGAAGGCGGACCAACATTATGACGATGGTAACTACACATCACCTCCAACGACAGGTTTGAAAGCGTTTGCCAGAGTGTATTGTGGTTGGGCCTATTCTCAGACTTTTTTTCGAGAACACCGTTATCGAGAACTTGGCTTCGACGATATTGAAGGGTTAATGCAAGGCTGGGAGCAAGATCATTTGCAGTGGGATGCCAACGATCTGTTAACAAAATTGTCGACGTGGCGTTCAGCTGATATTGGCAATCATCCAAAGTTTGCTGGCAGCTACGATGATGCGTTGAAGGCTATTACCGCAAAAACGGTGGTGATGCCATGTAGAACGGATCTTTATTTTCCGCCAGAGGACAGCTTGACAGAAGTGGCATTATTGGAAAACGCCGAGCTACGTGTCATTGATTCAGATTGGGGTCATTGTTGTGCATCTCCAGGACGCAATCCGCAGACGATGCAGGTATTGGAGAAGGCATTCGCTGAATTGCTTAATAATAGATAACATCATCATAGACAATGTCAGACGTTATATCGCTATGCAATTATCACTGTTCTATCACGGTTTTATAAAACGTTCACCGCTCGGCGGCATTAAATCAGCCGATTTAGGCGCAATTTACTATGAATACCGCTTTAGTTTATTATAGAGAGCGATTCCTATTCAGACGTGCAGTGAGGTATGCCAGTGATACACAGCCCAGACTTAAACCGTTTCAATTCAGTCAATCAATTTGTTCGCTGCGCTGAGCCTATTTGTCGTTCTGTTGGGCGTAATTTATTGCTTCTGGCCATAGCCGTGGTATTGGGTGCTTCTGTACCCAAGCAAGCCATGGCTGTCGATGGAAAACAGGTCACACTAACCGGTGAGATGATTGATACCTGGTGCTACGTGTCGCAAATCATGGGGTCATCCGAAGCCGTTACAGGCACAGCGCATCATGTCTGTGCGGTTTGGTGTGCAGCTGGAGGAATACCGGTTGGGCTGCTCGATAAGACAGACGGAAAAGTCTACATGGTGCTTTCCTTCGAAGGAGATGACACAAGTGTCGCCAACGAGAAAATTCTCAACTTGCAAAGTCGTGAACTCACGGTTAAAGGCACCACCTTCGAGCTGGATGGTCTGACTTATTTGAACATCGATGAGGTGGTTGAAGACAATGGCATTGTCAACTTAACGCATGAACGATTTGGTATTGTGCCAGGTGTGGCCCGACCATGAGAGTGACAATGATACAGCGCATAATCCGTGATCTGAATAAACATGATCAGAAAAACCATAGCCGAAAATCATCGCTTCTATCGCTGGCGAGTCTTTTGGTCACCAGTCTGTTCCTTGGCGCTTGTGCAACGCCCGTTGGCAAAGTAGCTTCATGGCCTGTGACCAATGGTGAGGAAAGTGAACTTACTGGCACCGTTGTTGATGTACTGTGCGAACTCAACGGAAATTGTGCTAATAATTGTGGTGATGGTAAGCGACAACTCGCTATAAAAACGGAAGATTCGCGCACCATTTTAGTGTCAAAAAATCTAACTAATTTTACTGGTGCTGTAGTTGAACTGTCACCTTATTGTGATCAAGTGGTTGATCTGAATGGCTTATTTACAGAGCACAAAGGCGTACGTTTTTTTCAAGTTCAAAATGTAAGGCCAGTAGGCGGACAGTGGCAACGTGCGACGGGTTATCTGCAAGCCTGGTCTGATCGCACAGGTAGACCGCTATCGGAGGCAAGCAACTGGCAAGACAACGATGAGCGCGTGCGTGAGATCATCGAACGTGATGGCGTGCTAGGGCTTGGGCGAGAAGCCGATCAGGAATACCTTGGTCAATAAAAAAGCAGGAGTCGGACAGTCTCAATGGGTTTGCGCATAATTATATTATTGGTGTCTGTGTTAACCCCAAGCTGGGTTATGGCTCATGCCGGTGAAAAGCATGATGATCAAGGGATTTCAGTAGAAGCCGTTTCTAATCCAGACTCTGAGGCCGCTTTAATGGCTGAGACTGTCAGCCCAGAGAATATTCTGCCTGATGAAATTGCCAATATAGGAGGGCCGTTTTCACTGGTAAATCATTTGGGTAAAGCAGTTACCGACCAAACTTATTCTGGCAAACATATGTTGGTTTTTTTCGGTTATAGCAACTGCCAGGTTATGTGTCCGGTTTCGTTAAAACGCATTGCCGATGCGCTGGATATTTTACAAGCCGACTCCGATGATCCATTAAACAAATTCAATACGCTCGTTATAACGGTAGACCCGGCAAACGACAGTCCAGCAAAATTGCGAGAAAATTTGTCTGCCTACCATCCAGCTTTAACCGGCTTAACAGGGTCTCTTGAACAACTTAAGCCGGTATATAAAGCCTATCGACAGAAGCCTTCTGTGCTTGATGAAAAGCTGAACAACGAGGAAATTGTTACACACACGTCCTATTTTTATTTGATGGGCCCTGATGGAAAGCTGCAAACGTTTTTCCCGCCTGTATTAAATCCTCAAAGTATGGCTGATGTGATTAGAAAATACATTTCAAGCTAGCATTGATACCGACGGTGACGGCGGTAGTGAATCATCCCGTAACGCAAAACAACTGCGTTATCTTCGATACTCCGCGTGCGTGGCAAGCCCGTCGGCAGCTGACATCAAAACTTTAACCTGCTATTTAAAATAATGTGAATTCGTCCGTCAAAATGCAGCTAACCCTTCACTCAATTACCAAAGCGAATTGAATAGTCAATAGATTAAAAGTTAATCCCCGGAAGGTCGATAACACGATAAGCGGGCAACTTTGCGCTCAATTTTAATTTGATCAAACCGGTTGGTGAGATGCTAGTCAAGATATTCAGCACAGCCACGCTTATCGTGTTGGCGTGGTTGTCAGTACAAATGCTGCAAACAAAACAATCCATGGAAATAGCGCAGTTGAACTTTCAACGTGCGCTGGCTGATGTGCGCGCAGAATTAAACAGTGCATCTACCCAAAGTGAGTCTATTGGCACCGATTTATTTGCTCGCATGGATCAATTTTCTGCAGAGCAAGCCGAATTTAAGCAATCAACCAACAAGGTTGATCCGAATTTATTAAAAGCTAAAAACCAGGCTATTGCGCGTATGCAGGAAAAAGCAGAGCTGCAAAATGCCTATGCCACGGTATTAAGAGCCGATTTGGCCGCTTTCGATAAACAAGGTTCACAAGCAGCAGAACTCCTCAAATCCACCAAGACGGTAATTTGGAAAACTAGTGATAGATGGAAAAAGAGCAAGGATTCGCTGCGTGAACTAATGGCGCCAATAGATATTCTTGCCGGTAAATGGAATCGCGGCGATTATTCAGGTAACACCAAATCTATACAAGAAGTACTGGTCTCGGCACTCGAAACGCAGTCTAAACCGTGATTGCTGCTCGTTTACTACGATGAAAACCTTCAGCCACACAGGTAGTGAAACAACAAACGCACTGAGTCGCGCACTGTACGTGATGTTGGTTGCCTGTTTTCCTGTTGTGGTGGCAGGCGTTCTTACGCAACTGGTTTTTTTCAGTGGAGCTGTGCAAAGAGACGATGGTATTGGTCATCAAACGAAGTATGCCTATTTTGATTATCCCGTTACCGGTGATTTGGTTGCTAATCAGTTTGAAGTGAGCGGCCGTATAGAATCTGTACCGGCAGGTGAGGTGGTGTACCTGGTAGAACGAGTCGATAACCGAGTTTGGCCTAAACAGCGAATTGGAGCTGAACCGACTCATTTTCAAAGAACGCAGCACACCAGTCCTGGGAAGGGTTACAAATACACGATTGAATTGCTGTCTGTGAATGCGACGGCTGAAGAGCGAATCAAACGCTGGTTTAATCACGGAAAAGAAACTGGCAAGTATCCTGGCATTGATATTAGCGACGGTTTAACGGTACTGGCAAAAGTCAGAGTAGTGAGCCGATGAGCACCGTAGCGGCAAATAGTGCTTCTGGTCGAATGAATTGGCTTGACGGCGCGCGTTTAGCTGCGGCGTTTTGCATAATCGGTATCCACACATCCAGCGATCCTTCAGGTGGTGCATTCGCACAGGCAGCAGCGCATGATCGTGTGTTCCCGGTACTGATGCGCAGTGTATCGGAGATGGCCAGTACAGAATTTTTTATTCTGGTTTCGTTGTTTTTATTATCGATGAAATTATCGAAAACGACATCAGCATTTATCCCAACCATGTTGTTGCAAGCCCGAAGATTATTAGTGCCGTTCGCATTCTGGACGGTGTTCTATGTATTTTTTCGATTATACAAAGCCAGTTACCTGGGGTATGACCAGGCCATATTTGAGCAAATTGGATCATTGGATCGCTGGGTAGGGTTTTTTGTTCTTGGCGATGCCCATTTTCACATGCATTTTCTACCAACCCTGTTTCTATTATTGCTTTTTCATCGCCTGTATAAATTGGCCATTTTCTACCCGCTGCTTGGCTTGATCGTTGTTCCCATGTTGTATCTGAATGTGTCCATTAATGATTGGATTTGGAGTACAGTGAACGACCCAATACTGCGTGAATACGCAGTACGTTTCATTAAAATTCTTACCTATTCAGGATACGGATTCTTTGCCTATAGCCTGTTTGGTTTCTGGCAACGTGGCATCAAACCAGAAATAGCAAAAGCGCTATTTGGCTTAAGTCTGTTTTTTGTTTCCATCGGTTTTTTAATGAAGCTAATTTATGCTCAAAAAGTAGGCATAGCGGGTGAGTTCATCGTCAGAACCGATATGATCTACTACGGTCATTACCTGTTGCCATGCGCGGTACTCACCGCCTTTATGATGTCCTGGTACTTAAATTGGCCTGACAGTTTGTCACAATGGTCTCGCTTCTCTTTTGGTATGTATCTCACACATCCGGCGATTATGGATCTAGTTGACGTTGCATTTCTAGAGTTTTCTCTACAACCGGATTGGTATGTGCTAGTGAAATACTGCGCAACCGCTTTTCTGGCTCTAAGTATCACGATAGCAATCGGTAAAGTTAAATGGGTTGCCTGGACTGTGGGTTTGGGTCCATTGCCATGGCAAAACTCTGCGAGCAATGATTCCAAATCCAACGTTCAATTGAATCAGGTTAGACATAACGTACAATGAACATCGAAGATTACATGCCATTTGCACCACAACCGGGCAAACGACGCAGGCGTTCGTATCTGGAATCCGTAATAGCTATTGCTTTAGGCATGCTGGTGGCCGCGATTATTGTTTTTACCCTTGGCACACACAACAAGCAATCATCATCGACGGACTTATTAGGTTTGAAGAAAAATTCACAAAACCCATTAATGTCGACTGTTTCCATGAGTGATGGCCAAATGTGCTACGGGAAAGATGCGGACACATTAGCGTGTCTAATTAAGCCCCAGAATAATAGTTGTCTGGCAGGAAAAGGTGAGCTGTGCGAGGCGGATTTACAAATGGCGCGCATTGCATGGACATACTTTGAGAATAACTACAATCCTGAAACAGGTTTGGTAAATGCGGTAAACAACTTTTCCTCAACTACCATGTGGGACACAGGTTCTGCATTGGCAGCAACAATTGCTGCTCATGATTTTGGCTTTATCGACAAGAAAGAGTTTGATGATCGCATAACCGCCATGCTTGGATCATTAGCTAGTATGAAATTGTTTAACGATGAAGCGCCAAACAAAGTGTACAACACCAAAACACTTGACATGGTTGACTACGCAAATAAACCATCTGAGCGTGGTATTGGTGTATCTGTGCTGGATCTTGCGCGTTTAATGTCCTGGACACGCTCCCTGAGTTGTATGCATCCGAAATACCATAGTGGTATTGAAACTACACTTTCGCGTTGGAAATACGACCGAATGATAAAAGACCAAATGTTGCACGGACTGGCATTAAGCGACAAAAGTCACAGTAAAATAAATGTATGGCAAGAAGGGCGTTTGGGTTACGAGCAATATGCTGGAAAAATATTTAATAAATATGGCTTTGATGCATCAGTAGCTGCAAGCTATGAAAACGAGTATCGTGGCAATGTTGAAATCATGGGTGTCAATATTGCGCATGATATTCGTGATCCGCGTGATTTTCATGCGAATAATTATGTATTGACTGAGTCATACACTATGGATGCCATGGAGCTCGGTATCGATGACGAGAATAGACAATTAGTTAAAAACATATTCGAAGTACAAAAACAGCGTTGGCGAGAAACGGGTATTGTCACCGCCATATCAGAAGATAATATCGATGAGGAACCCTGGTTTTTATACAATACTATTTTTAATGCTGGAAAAACCTGGCAGACAACAAACAGTAGTGATGTTGCTTATGATCACTTAAAAACCATATCAACCAAAGCCGCCATATCGATGGCCTTGCTCTTTCCTGAGGATGAATACAGCGCCGTCTTGATGAATGCGGTTGAATCTGCTTATGACGTCAATGAGGGGTGGTACTCAGGAATATACGAGAGTGGGGCAGGTTATAACACAGTGACCACTGCTAACACCAACGGCGTCATATTAAGCGGTTTTTTGTATAAAAAATACGGATCCTTGTTTCCCCACTGCGAATCTTGTAGTCGTGACATCGAGATAAAATCGGAGCTGCTCAGGCAACCGCAAGTATCTGGTTTGTGAGATATGCGCTGGCGAATAAGTGCAGCATTTGCTCCCGCATTCTGGTTGTTTCTACTATTCTATAACAGCGTACAGAGCGTTTCAGCAAACGATGCTTTGCCACCGTTATTGTCTGTGTCTAAAAAGCTGGAATGTGCGACAACATCTAGCGTCGCTAAAACACTACTTGATTCGTATCAAGGCATTAACATACCGGGACAGGTTTTGCCGAACGAATGGTTCGGTACAAACAATTCACCGTCGTTGCATGCGGCATCCTTAGATATTGCGCTAATAACTTTAAGTTCTACCAGTAAACGGTTTCCTGAGCTCAGCGGTGATGTTGAACGCGTCATTTTACAGTGGAACTATTGTGATGTGCTGTTGGATGATACGTTTTATGACATCACCATAAGTGATGGTAAGTTAGAAAAAAGAGTTGCGTATCCAGCGCCCACCAAATGGAAAGGCTTTCACGCGATTGGTTTTCTGGGCGATCATAAAGAACGGTTTGTATTTGACGCATTCAAGCATGATGATACGCCCTATGTTTTTTATGAAGTGGACTATTCAACATTATATAGAAAACAATGTTTGCCACATCCAGTCACCAGTGATTTGTATTTTAGTACGGATACTTATTTTCCATGGAGAGTCGTACAAGACAGTTATCAACATACAGCAAACTATCCATACCAATGGCAACCGGGTTGCGATGCAGAGAGTACAGTACAGCAACCGGCGCTGGCGGATAGTTCGCAGAAAGTTGAAAGTGAGTCAACCGTGGAATTGCAGACTGTAACTAAAGCAACTGAAGCAACTGAAGCAACTGAAGTGGCCGAAGTAGCTGAAGTAGCCGAAGTAGCCGAAGTAGCCGAAGTAGCTGAAGTAGCTGAAGTAGCTGAAGTAGCCGATGTGGCTGAAGTAGCTGATGTAGCTGAAGTAGCTGAAGTAGCTGAAGTAGCTGAAGTAGCTGAAGTAGCCGAAGTAGCCGAAGTAGCCGAAGTAGCTGAAGTAGCTG
>CAYTJF010000160.1:0-13909 GCA_964437945.1 uncultured Granulosicoccaceae bacterium | reverse complement strand
GATCGGACCGTTGAGGAGCTTACGCGTGATTTGGCATTTTTCGATTCGGATGCCATCATCGCAACAGGCCAGCGAACCGGTAACTCGGTAGACACGCAGGAGTTAAATGAGATTCGTCAAGCGACACAACTTCCTTTGCTAATCGGCTCAGGGGTAACGTCTGAAAATCTGCCTGAACTTCTGCCACTGGTCGATGCCGTTATCGTTGCATCGTCGTTAAAAAGAAACGGCGACTGGTGGAATGAAGTAGAACTAAAACGAGTTAAGGATTTTGTGAATGCGGCAATGCTATGCGGTTATCAATTGCCATAATGGCTATTTTGTTATCAAGTGGTTTCGTTTGACTATTCCTTATCAGCTGTTTAGAACTTAGAATAGAATACGATGGACAGACGCCAGTTTCTAAAAGATGACTGATAACGCAACAGTAACTGCGAGGAATAAGTATGGCCAACAGCACCACAGAGAAGCTAAAGACCACTACCGAGCACCTGGTTGAAACCGAAGAATCATTAAGAAGTTTGTATGGAGAGACGCATGCGCTGGCGGTAAAAAAATGCTTGCCAGCGCTGGATAACTATTGCAGAGAATATATTTCAAGGTCTCCATTTATATGCCTGTCAACACAACATGCCAATGGCACCGCCGACGTCAGTCCACGTGGCGACCCGGCAGGGTTTGTTCACATCCTCGACTCGACCACCATTGTCATTCCTGATCGGCCAGGCAACAATCGCCTGGACAGCCTGAGCAATATCATTTCCAATCCGTCAGTTGGCCTGCTGTTCCTGGTCCCAGGTTTCGATGACACACTACGAATCAATGGCCGCGCATTCCTGACCCGGGATCCGGAATTGCTTCAAAGCATGGCGGTTCGAAATCGTGAACCTACACTTGCCATCGTTGTGGAAATTAGAGAAGTGTTCCTGCATTGCGCCAAGGCATTCAGACGCGCCAAACTCTGGCAGCCAGAAAGCTTGCAAGATCGTCGACAGTTACCATCGCTTGCCACGATAGTCACTGAACAGATTTCCGGGGAAGCGGTAACAAAGTCTGAAGCGACTCGGCTGGGGAACGAGTTGGAAGATGAGTACAAAAACACCATGTATTAGTATGTCAATTGCCTGTCTCACGAAAACGAGTAGTGATGGAATACGCTGCTATATTTTAATAAAACCAATTTCGCAAGGAGTACTACATGCAAGCACCAACTACACCAGCCTTTGATGCCTTACCCGAAAGTGCCACGCCAGAGCAGAGAGTTGCTGCATTAGAACTGGAATTGCCACCGGTGCCAGGTGCCGTGGGCGACTATGCACCTTGGGTCATTACCGGTAACTTGTTAATGACCTCTGGCCAGTTACCGTGGATCGATGGCGACTTAAAATTTGAAGGGCAGGTGGGCTCAGACCTGACTCTACAACAAGGGTATGATGCGTTTCGTCTCAGCACACTGAACGTAATAGCTCAGTTGCAATCCGCTCTCGATGATCTTGGCCGAGTTAAACAAATTGTCAGACTGGAAGGGTCAATCAACGCAGCACCCGGATTTACAGAACAACCAGCCGCTCTCAATGGCGCATCTCATTTGATCAATCAGGTGTTTGGAAAGCGTGGTCTGCATACACGAATGATTTATTCTGATCCCTGTATGTGTTTGAATTGCGCTACGCTGGTGTCGGTCTATGCAGAAGTTGACTAGTTGTGGCGCTCGGTGCTTGACGCAAATGCATCAAGCAATATAGCTGTAGATTTCGCACCCGCATCAATGTGCCCAACGGTTCTGTCACCGAGTTTGGCGGACCGGCCTTTTTTTGCAATCATGTCCATGGTTTCAACAGCACCGGCCTCAGCTGCATCGGCTGCAGCACGTAACACGTATTGCGTGCCACTTGTGTCGCTACTACCATTTTCAGGTATTGCAGCTTTAGCGGCTTCGGCAGCTGGCAACCAAGCATCAAGCATGGTTTTATCTCCAGCTTCTGCTTTTCCGCGGTCCTGAATGCCCTTTGCCATGGCCTCGATCATATTGGCAGCAGCAGTTGCATCAATACTGTCCAAACCTTTAAGGCTTGCACCAGCACGCATAAATGCAGTTGCATAGAGTGGGCCGGCAGATGCACCAACAGTGCTTAGAAACGTTTTTGCAGCCTTGTTAAAAACATCGGCGGGCTTAAGTTCGTGAATCGATTCTGTTTGGAGTGTTTCACGAATGGCATTAAACCCCAACGCCATAGTAACGCCATGATCGGCATCACCGATGGCACCATCAAGGTCGCATAGCATTTGTTTGTTGGCTTGCATGGCTTCAGCCATTGCATAAAATGCGTTGAGCAGTTGTTCTGTGTTCACCAGTGTTTCGATCCTATGGTTTAAAGGTTCTTGCCACGCTGGTTCTAGCCAGCCCTGAACATCGCACAATCGCAGGGGTGATCTAACAATTGTGTTAGCTCTTCATCCAAGTGATGCAAAGTAACACTCGCTCCAGCCATTTCCAGTGATGTGCAATATGGGCCTACCCAGCTTTTGTAAATATCCACACCTATGTCATCGAGCCGTTGTTTGACGCGACGCTGCATTACATAGAGTTCCATCAGCGAGGTAGCACCCAGTGAGTTCACCAGCACGGCAACTCGATCACCACGTGAAGGTGATAGTTCGGCAAGAATTCTATCGATCAGCGCATCGGTTACTGCATCGGCCGATTGCAATTTTCCTCGTTCCACTCCGGGTTCACCATGGATGCCAAGACCAATCTCCATCTCTTCGGGGCCAAGCTCAAAATTCGGTTTGAGCGTGTGTGGCAGTGAGCAGGCACCGAGTGCTACACCCATTGTGTAGGTTTGATCATTTGACTTGCGGGCAATGCGTTCGCATTCGTCGAGCGACTTCATCATGTCGCAGGCAGCGCCAGCGGATTTAAATATGAAAAAATTTCCAGCCACACCGCGACGCTCAGCTCGTTTGTCCAAAGGTGCAGAAGCCACATCATCAGTCGTCAGCACTGTACGTACTTCAATGTCTTCCATCGCAGCCATTTCTGCTGCCATGTCAAAATTCATGACGTCCCCTGCGTAGTTGCCATACATAAATAAAACACCTTCGCCACCATTAATCGCCTGTGCACAATTAAGAGCCGGATCGGGAGGAGGGGATGCAAAAACGTTTCCAATGGCAGCTGCATCTGCCAAACCCTTTCCAACAAAGCCTACAAACGTTGGTTCGTGGCCAGAACCACCACCAATCATCAAACCAACCTTGCCTTGCCGTGGCCCATGTTTTGCGATTATTGCTCGCGCATTGTCTTCATGCTGATATACATGCTCCGGGTGCGCGGCAAGAATGCCTTCGAGCATCTCTTCGATAATATTATCCGGATTGTTGATCAGCTTTTTGGTTGGCTTCACGTCACTCATAGTTGCGAGTCCCTTTTGAATTTTCTGGTGGGATTTTTCAGATAGTTTCAGCGGTACGAATGAATTCCATGGTTTTTTCCAGATCGACAACACCGGCATCTGAACCCAGTGCTGTTGCAACCAAACCGGAAGTTGCAGTGCCGAGGCGGCAGGCGCTTTCAAGATCCTGCCCAAGTGCAAGCCCTGCAATAAAACCACCGCAGTAGCTATCACCACAACCAGTGGTGTCCGACACGTCTACCTTGAACGCCGGTACACGAAATTCGGCATCCGCTGTTTTAATAAACGAACCTTTCTCACCCCACTTGAAAATACACGCACCAGCACCGTGCTGCATAAAAAAGTTGGCGATTTCAGTCGGGGATTCACACCCGGCATTTGCAGATGCAGCAATAAACTCGGCTTCTTCCATTGATGGCATAAAGTAATCCACGTTCGGCAATAGTTCCTTCAGCCTCGGCATGGTTTGTTCATCAGGTGCTATAAGATCAAGCGTGGTGGTTAATCCTTTCGATTTTGCGTGTTGCATAAGCTTTGCACTTTGACCACTGTCCATGGCATTGAGAAGTCCGGTGCCTCCATGGTGCAGGAAATTGGCATCGCAAACCTGGTCGAATTCGGATTCTTCAACATACAAGTCGTCAGAGGCACCTCTGGCATGCAGTGCCGGTCTGTCACCGTTTGGGCGAATAGGGAGGATGGTTGAAGAGGTCGGGGTTTTTGAAGAGCGCTGAATCATCGAGCAATCAATGCCCATGCGCTGGTAGAAATCGACAATGATGTTGCCCTTTTCATCGTCACCGACACAGGCAACAGTGGCTGTTTTGATTCCCATTTTTGCAGCGTTCATAACAGCACCGGACGCCGTGCCCGCCGGATTAATGCGAATCTCTTCTATAAAAGCAACACCGCCACCGTCGGGTACCTTCTCTACCGGGCGACCAGCAATATCGAGGGTGGTGAATCCAAGAAAGATAGCGTCAAATTTCGGCATTGATAGAGAACTCCGTTAAACCCAATAGTACGTCAATGATTCAGACCTGCGCGTTCTGCCATAGCACTCCGACGCGTCATTCAGCATTCAAACACTGTCCCATTTATCCCTGATGGTGCGATAACCTTCTTTGTAAACAGCTTCTGGGCTTTCGGATAAGTCGCGCCAGACTCTTGTTGCTGCTGCCAGATCCGGTAGTGCCCGGCCAAAGGCTTCAATAGTAAGCCACTCATCATAGCCACCTTTTTTTAGTGCGGCAAAAGTGTCCGTCCACGGGATGTGCCCACGTCCTGGCACACCACGATCGTTTTCAGAAATATGAACGTGTACGACATTGTCCTTGTTCGCGGTGTACGCACCAACAGGGTCTGCTTCTTCAAGATTTGCGTGGAACGTGTCGTACATGGTTTTTATCGCCGGATGATTAACACTTTCCACATAGCTATCCAGTTCTTGCATCGTGGTTGCAAAGTAGGATTCAAAGCGGTTAACCGCTTCAAGTGCCAGTGTGACCCCAGCTTTTTGGGCATAGTCACCAACAGCCTGGTGAACCTCTCGGGCCCGATCGAATTCCTCTTTTGTTGTTCCGGCACCACTGAAATGCCCGAGGGTTTGGTGTAGCGGGCCACCTATCCGTGTTGCGCCAAGTGCAGCTGTACAGTCGACGCACCAGGTAAGATAATCGATACCTCGTTGACGATCAGCCTTGTCTTCAGACAAAGGATTTTTATCCAGAGTTGGCACTATCGATATAGCGGTACGTCCGAGTTCCATCTCGTCCAGCATTTTTCCGATATCGGCATAGTCATCAGGTGTTCCATCAAAAACCGGTACCTCGATGCCATCGTATCCGGTTGCTTTGAGATCTTCGATGAGCGATTGATGTTCTCTGTTAACGGAAGTTGTCCATAACAACATGCAAAAGCCGATTTTCATTTCAGTATTCTCCGACGTTCCGTGATGTAGAAGTTTTTTTGTCCTGGGCGTATTCCGTGCTAATACCAATATTCAATTCATGGCGTACTACCGTCTCTATTAATAACGTTTCTACCGAAGCGATTCCAGATACTCAACGTATAAAAATGCGGTGCCAATGCCGAGCAGCGCTGCCACGATAAGAACAACAAGCACAATCAATATCACTTTTCCGATCTGCTTTAGCGATACACCCGCACGGCAGAACGGCACCAGATTAAAAAGCAGTGCACCGAAAACAACCGTTACACAACCAATGCTGAAAAGTTGCATTGAAAATGGTTGGAAGATCATTACTATGGAAAGGACGCACAGTAGAATGATCGAGAATTCGAGAATCTTGGCCTGAGTCGCTGTCATAGGGTGGTCACCAATTCGCCTTGTTCAGAGAATACATGCGTTGATCCTGGTAGAAAGCGTGCATGCACCGATTCACCTTCAGCCAGATCAGTGCGCCAGTCGGTAACCACACGCAGTTCATTCTGTTTGTATGTGAGGTGCGCCAGCGTTTCTGCTCCCATCGGCTCAATAAGATCGATCTCCAACGACAAAGTATTATCCGCTGACTCTTGTTGCAGATCGAGATTGCGTGGTCGAATACCCAGTGTCACCTGGCTACCGGGTGAAAGCCCTGACTGCGCTAAGTTGATCGGCAGTTGCAAAACCTGCTCTTCGTCTATAACAAAGTTGCCTGTGCCAGCATTAGTGCCGATGTTGGTAATTTTATCCAGCGTTGCTGGTATCAAGTTCATTTGCGGCGTACCAATGAATCCGGCTACAAATAAATTCGTAGGCTTGCTGAATACATTGTGTGGTGTGTCTACCTGCTCAATCAAACCGTCACGCATAACGGCAATGCGGTCAGCCATTGTCAGTGCTTCCAATTGATCATGGGTCACAATCACAGTGGGTTTGGATAGGCCTTGCAACACTTCCTTGATTTCGCCGCGCATTTCTTCTCGTAACTGTACATCCAGACGTGAAAGCGGTTCATCAAACAAAAAGCAGGTTGGATCCCGGATGATTGAACGTCCAACAGCCACTCGCTGTTTCTCGCCTTCCGAGAGTTGTCCCGGCGTGCGATCCAGAATGTCATCAAGCTGCAGTACGCGGGAAGTTTCACGTACTTTTTCATCGATAGCCTGGCGTCCCAAACCTTCGGCATGCAGAGGAAAAGCCAGATTTTTGGCCACCGATAAGCTAGGGTAGAGTGCGTAAAACTGGAAACTCATAGCCACGTTGCGATCTCGTGCAGACAGGTCGTTGACGCGTTCTCCACCAATGTGGACGTCACCCGAATTGGCGGTTTCCAGTCCTGCTACCAGTCGCAGTGTTGTGGTTTTGCCACAACCTGACGGCCCTAGCAGGCACAGTACTTCGCCGTCTCGAACTTCGAGATCTACGGCGTTAACCGCCGTCAGGTCGCCGTAAATTTTGGAAACGCTTTGAAGCTCGATACTCATTTTTTAACCGTTCCAAAAGTGACACCGCGCAGCAACTGGTTTTGTAATAAATAGGTCACAAAGAATATCGGTATAAGGAAGAGGGTGATGATAGCTGCCAGCAACCCGTATTCAACCCCAACTTCGCCACCTAGTGTTCGAGCCATTGCAACCGGAACGGTGCGCGTTTCCACGCCGGTAAGCAACAGTGCAAACAGAAATTCATTCCATGTCAGTATCAGGCCAAATACAAAAGTTGCAGCTAAGCCCGCAACAATTTGCGGAATACAGGTGCCGAAGAAAACCCGCCAGTCACTGGCACCATCCATTCGAGCTGCATCCTCTATTTCAGGATTTAGCTCGTCAAAAAACGATTTCACCAACCAGACTGAAAAAGGTATGTTGAACGCGGTATACAAGAGAATGATTCCCCAGTAACTGCCGGCAAGTCCGCTCAGCCTGAACATCAGGAAGATTGGAATGATAACCACGATGGGCGGCATCATGCGCGTTGTCAGAATAATAAAAAGATAAGTGTCGTTGCCCTTGAGCGGATGACGCGAAAACGCGTAGGCCGCAAGCGTTCCTATAATGAGCGCAAGCAGAACGGCGGTACCGGCGATAAAAATTGAGTTGAAGAAATACAATATAAAATTGGTAGCCTGAGTTGAATCCGAACTGATCGAGGCTCGAAAAAATACGCTGCGAAAATTATCCAGCGTTGGCGTGAACAACAGTTTTGGTGGAATTTCCAGCGCATCTGGCCGTGTCTTGAATGCGGTGAGAATAATCCATAAAACCGGAAAGAAATACACCAGCCCGACAGTGCCTGCAAACAGGGTTTGGCCCCAGCCGGCTTTACCAATTTCTCGTTGCTTAGCCACTTATCTTTGTTCCTCGCTAGCTCGCCGATTAACGGCATACAGGTACAGGTTAGTCAAAACTATAACGATAAACAGGATGATATAAGCCAGCGCACCTGAACGGCTGGTGCGAAAATTCTGGAATGCCATACGATAGATATTCACCGCAATGGATTCGGTCGAAGAACCCGGCCCTCCCTCGGTGATGATATAAATGATATCGAAAATCTTGAATGTTTCTATTGTGCGAAACAGGATTGCGAGCAACAACAAACTCTTTATATATGGAAACGTGATCGTGATGAATCGTCTCCATGGACTGACGCGATCGATCTCAGCAGCTTCGTAAAGGTATTTTGGAACCGATACCAGGCCCGCCAACACCAGCAGCATGACAAACGGTGACCACATCCATGCATCCGCAATGATGATGCCTGCAAGCGCGCCTGTGGATGATGCCAGCAGTACAAAAGGTTCGGCTGTGAAGTGGTTGATTATCCAGCTCAACAAACCGAAAGTTGGTTCGTAATACAGTTTGAAAAAAACACCCACCGACACGAACGACAGCATCATTGGTGTCAACACAAGCATCATGATGATGCGTCGCATCGGAAATTGCTTGGCAAACAACAGCGCTAGCCCAAAGCCGATAACTAACTGTAACGTTACCGACGAACCCACAATGATCGCAGTGGTCTGGAAACGTTCCCAGATCTTGTCATCGGTAAGTACACGCTCGAAATTCCGAAAGCCAACAAATTCGGGTACCTTCAGGCGGTTGGCCCGATAGTTAAAAAAGCTAAGGCCAAACGACCAGAGCAACGGGAATATATTCATCACAAACAGGACGATTATCGCCGGGGCGACCAGCAGCGGTCCGCGATTAGCCGGTGATGTTATTCGTGCCCACAGCCCACCTTTCTTTTTAGGTTTACTGTTGGGTTTGTTTGCGTGATTTGATTCGGCGCTAGCCACCTAAGGCTCCTTTTTGTTTGCACTTATAGAGCGCGAGAATGCTTAAGTTTATTTCTTAAACAAAATTTATTTAAACAAAAACGTTCGCGCAGGCCGTTCACAAATAAACGGCCTGCACATACCTCTAAACGCGTCTACTCGATATAACCATCGTCTTCGAGCAATTCCTGCTGGAATTCGGCGACGTTATCCAAAGCTTCCTTGGCTGAAATCTGGCCGGTAATAGCCCGATCAAATTCTTCCTGCTGCTGTGTCAACATTTCAAAGAACAACGGGATATGCCAAACGTCTTTCTGCCAGTCAATCATTTCCTTATGAGCGCGGTTCCAGGGGCGTAAACCATCGTAGTCCGGATTGGCCATGACACTTTTAAGCCCTGATTGTCCACCATTGGCTACGGCTTCCATCTGGGTATCAGGCGATAACCACCATTTCACAACATTCAGAGCTTCATTGGTGATCTCGTCTGTATTCCAGGTTGTCAAAACGAAAGGCTGACCTCCAATGTTGCCGGTACGATCGATTGTGCCATCGTCCTTTCGCAGCCCTGGTGCGGGACCAAAAGCAGACTTGTCATGCACTTTGGATGTGCTTGGATCAAGCACTGGTTCACCAAGACCTACCCAATCAATAGTGGTTGCAACTTTGCCCTGCATGTAGAGCTCTTGGGTAACAAAGATGTCCATTTGCCCGGTTTTAGCAACCGGTGGCATATGTGGAATCATTGATAGATAGTGGTCAAATGCCTCGACTGCGACATCCGAGTTGACGACACCTTCGGCCTGGGCGTCGGGCGCTTGGGTTTCATCCCAGATACTGCCACCGTACTGCCACACAAATGCGTTGACCTGCATGGAGGAGAAGTCATAACCTTTACCTGCCTGGTATGAAATTCCGTAAAAGTCATCCTCTAGAGTTTCACCTGCTAGTTCTTCACCTTTTGCACGTTTCAGAAATTCGCCGATTTGGGCATAACGCTCCCAGTCAACATCCTGCCAGTCTTCATAGGTGCACGGAAAGGTTGCATCGTATTTTTCCTTGAACGCTGCAGCTTCACCTTCGTGGCAAAAAATATCTTCGCGATAGAACGTCACGTAGGTGTCAGGGAATTGCGGGAACCCGTAGTAACTGGTATCCGGTGCCACAGCTTCACCCGCTGCTTCCAACTGTTCGCGAGATTTATGCGGATAGGTTGAATAGGCAGAGACCAGGGCAGGGTGAAGGTCTTCCATGATAGCCATCAATTCGGGATCCTTCTTGATGTGATCAGTCAGGTCCATGTAGTAACCACCTTCAACAAAGGATCCAAGCCACTGGCTGTCTGTCACAATCATCTGGTATTTCTGTTCCCCGGATGTCAGCGATGCTGCCACACGTTCGTAGAAGCTTGGCCAGGGTATAAAGTCCATCTCCAGTGTGGTGGTGTGACCATCGGGTGATTTGTATGACTTATCGAACGCTTCTTTCATAAAGCGGGTTGGCGGCCAGTCCGGTGCTGCCATGGTGATGGTGATGTCTTCAGCAAGTGCGCCAGTTGACAAACTACCTGTCACCAATGTGGCAGCGCAAATTGACAACAACTGGTTACGCGAATTAAACCGTTTCATTCTCATTCCTCCGTTGTACTGCGTGATGATTTTATTGGTCGTTCCTCAGGCTACTCTTGTGCCTGTTGTACTCATGAACAGATGTGCATCGGACAGTTGGAACGACATGTTGATATCCTGTCCGAGCCTGTATGAAGCGGCTTTTTCTTCCGGTAGAACCAGTTTTAAAATATTGCCCGCAACGTCTATGTCCAGAATAGTGACATCGCCCAAAGGCTCTGTAAGATGAATCTTGCCGGAGACATCGTAGTTTGCGCCATTACTATCTGCATTCAGATCACTTACATGCAAATCGTGCGGGCGTATGCCAAGAGTCACTTCATCCCCCTGGCTGAGGTTTGAGCCAATGCCTGCCGAGCTAAGGTCAATATCACCAAACGGTACTTGCAGGAGCTTCGAATTTGCATCCGAACTGATTTTGCCTGGTATCAGGTTTATCGCAGGTGATCCCACCATACTCGCAACAAAGCGTTGAGACGGTGTTGCATAGAGATCTCTTGGTGTACCAATTTCAACAATTTTCCCGTTGTCGATCAAAGCTATTCGTTGTCCCATCGTCAGGGCTTCAAGCTGATCTGGTGTTGCATACAGCATGGTCATACCGAGTTCACGATGCAACCGTTTGAATTCGGCGCGCATCTCGTGTCGTAGTTTGGCATCAAGATTGGTTAAGGGCTCGTCTAATAAAAGCAGTTTCGGGCGACGCACAATGGCGCGACCGATGGCGACCCTTTGCTGTTCACCACCGGAAAGCGTGTTGGGCTTACGCTCGAGTGTGTGAGTGACACGCAATAGTTCGGCAACTTCGGCAACGCGGGTCTTTACATCCTTTCGGGGGATACCATCTCGCACCAATGGGTAGGCGAGATTGGCGTGGATGCTTAAGTGAGGATAGAGAGCAAAGGTTTGGAAAATCATCGACATGCCACGCCCCTGAACTGGTGCATCGGTCATGTCCTGTCCATCAAAGCTGATATTGCCTTCAGTCAGCTCTTCCAATCCGGAGATTGCCCTCAATGTTGTCGTCTTGCCGGCTGACGAAGCACCCAGAAGGCAATAGAACTCGCCTTCCTCCACTGAAAAGGAAACTCCCTGCAGTGCCTCTACCGTGCCAAAATTTCGTCGAACGTTATCTATTATTAGGTGCGGCATTAACTAGTACTTTTCCCTGTTTACCGTTGTAGTTTCATTTTTGTATTACTACGCTGGAACCTCAATGTATCTCACTTTGTCACATTCTGCCAATGTTTGGACTCGGCTGAGGCCAGAACGGCGTCTGTCACTCTGTCGGTAGCCCAGGCTTCACGGAAACTCGGCGATGCGCCTTTACCTGCTACCAATCCATCAATAAAATCAGCGAATTGGTGAGTGAAAGTATGCTCGTAGCCTATCTGCAAGCCCGGCACCCACCATCGGTCCATGTACGGGTGATCTCCATCAGTAATGTGAATCGAGCGCCAGCCACGGCAGCGGCTTTCGTCGCGATGATCGAACATTTGCAGCCGATGCAGGTCGTGAAGATCCCAGCGCAATGAGGTGTGTTCGCCGTTTATCTCCAGCGTGTAGAGCGCCTTATGACCTCGCGCATAACGCGTTGCTTCAAATTTACCAAGCGAACCGTTAGCAAAGCGCGCAAGAAACAGACTGGCATCGTCAATCGTAACGGGTTCTACTTTGCCGGTTAGCTGGTGCTCGCGTTCCGTGATAAACGTTTCTGTCATACCGACAACCTCATCAATGTCACCGTTCAGCCACATGGCTGTATCGATGCAATGCGCAAGCAAGTCACCCGTTACTCCACTGCCAGCAACCGACTTATCGAGCCGCCATAAAGCCTCGCCACCCTGCGGAAGATCGCTGGCAATAGTCCAGTCCTGAAGAAAGTTTGCCCGATAGTGAAATACCTTGCCGAGCTTGCCTTCGTCGATTAATTGCTTGGCAAGCGTCACTGCTGGAACCCTGCGGTAGTTGTACCAGACCATATTGGCGACACCGGCATCCTCTACCGCTTTTACCATGGCAGCTGATTCTTCTGCAGTACGACCCAATGGTTTTTCGCACATCACCATCTTGCCGGCTTTGGCCGCTTCCACAGCGATTTCGAGGTGTGTATTATTCGGCGTGGCAATATCAATAAGATCGATATCATCACGTGCAACCAGCTTGCGCCAATCAGTTTCGGTGCTTTCGTAACCCCAGCTTTGCGCGAATTTACTTACCGACTCGGGTGTTCTGGCACAGACGGCTTTAAGTACGGGTGTTTTCGCCAGATCAAAAAAAACGTTGGCCTGACGAAAGGCGTTGGAGTGGGTTCTACCCATAAACCCGCAACCAATCAGTCCTATATTCAGTGCGTGTTCAGGCATTGAGTTAGTCATCGCTTGGTTGGAGTTAGGCATTCCAACCGTGTTGCTCACGCACTTGAAGCATGGCGCCCAGAATGGTCTCCCAGGTTTTCGGATTCATCAGCTGTGCGTTTGTAAACATGCAACCATCCCAGCAAATGTGATTGAACGCCTTGGTTAATTCACCATCTTCATTTCGTAGCCAGTTTCCGGCGTGCCTCGGAATGTCCAGCTTGCCATCGGGATCGTCGGGCAAACAGTGTCTTCCAGTCTTATCGTGTGAACCTTCACCCTTAACAGTTCCATCATTTTGAGCTACATGAAAATCGATTGTCCACGGTCGCAGCTTTGCAGTCATTGCTGCAATAGCCTCATCTAAGGCTTCGGCATCGTCCAATGATTTTCCTTCTTTTATGATGCGATCTTCGGGTGCGTTATAACCTTCAGCGTAAAGTAGAGTGTGAGCCATATCTGCCTGGAAGCCGATAATTCCGGGCCGATCTGTTGCTTCCATCGTATCGATCATGGCTTTCCATGAGTGCATGCCACCCCAACAAATTTCACCTTCGGCCGCGAGGCGTTCTCCATAATCTGATGCAATGTCGCAAGCTTCACGAAAGGTCTCTGCGATTTTTTTTGTGTTGCCTGCCGGGTCCTTTGCCCAGTCAGTAGGCGAGCATGATGAATCGATACGTACCACACCCGATTTACGAATGCCAATGTCAGAGAGTTTGTTGGCGATACGACAAGCATCACGCAACGCATTTAGGAAGGCTTGTCGTTCACGCTTAGAACCCATAGCTGAACCACCGCCGGTAGGTTCCCAGACTGGTGCGATACAGGTACCAACGGCAAGATCGTGTGATGCGATTTTATCGCTGAGCTTGCGAATGTCGTCGTCTTTCGCAGTAATCGGTGTGTGCGGGTCGGATAGAAAAATATCGACCCCATCAAACCCGTGCCCATTCACTCGGGTTTTAGCCGTCAAGTCCAGCATGGTGTCTAAATCGATCGGAGGTTCGGAGTCGGGGCCTTTGCCAACTAACCCGGGCCACATAGCGTTATGCAGTTTCGGATAGGAGTAACCAGATGCCATCATAACGCTCCGCTGTTGTCGGCTGCGAATTACTGATATAAATTTATTTAACCAAATTCAGCCTATGCAATCCAGCACTTTGTCAATGCACAACGATCGACCGCTAACGGGTTGCAATGCCTGCCGCTGGTGTACAAACCATCTAATCCATCTGGATAAATGTGAGGTGAAGGGTAGGTGAAGGGAGGGGTGGAGG
>CAYTJF010000159.1:0-13937 GCA_964437945.1 uncultured Granulosicoccaceae bacterium | reverse complement strand
TGGCGTGAGAATCGATTTACCGTTGGCGTAAGTGTTGGCCTGGTGGTAGTTGATGATCGATGGGAGAGTCTGAAAACGCTTTTCAGTGCAGCTGATTCAGCTTGCTACATCGCTAAAAATGAAGGTCGTAACCGAGTTAATGTTTATCGTGAAGCTGATGGGCATGCCAGCAATCGTAATATTGCCACGCACTGGGTGGAAGAAATTAACACAGCGCTTGCCGACAACCGGGTATCTTTGGCCTGTCAAAAAATTCAGCCCTTGCACAACCAACCAGATGGACTGCATTTTGAAATGCTGCTGCGCTTAAAAGCGGCGGACCATAAGCTTATTAATCCGACATCTTTTATTCCATCGGCTGAGCGCTATGGCTTGTCGTCAGCGCTTGATGAACGCGCATTGGACTTAACGCTTGGCTGGCTCGATGCAAACCCTGGTATTCGGCATGACATGCGGCTTTGTTCTTTGAATTTATCCAGTGCAACATTCGCTAATGTTGAAAACGCTGATCTTTTTATTAGTAAAATTCAACGCAGTGGTGTTGCACCCGCAAAGCTGTGTTTTGAACTAACCGAAACGGCAACTATTGCGAACCTTTCCAGTGCATCTGATTTCATGCATAAACTGGCTGAAGTTGGATGTCGCTTTAGCATCG
The DNA here is from genome assembly GCA_964437945.1 of uncultured Granulosicoccaceae bacterium. Classification (GTDB taxonomy): domain Bacteria; phylum Pseudomonadota; class Gammaproteobacteria; order Granulosicoccales; family Granulosicoccaceae; genus Granulosicoccus. Next base: position 13,282 of record CAYTJF010000159.1, on the reverse strand, counting down.
ATGATTTTGGTTCAGGATTGTCCTCTTTTGCTTATTTGCGTAAACTACCGGTCGACTTTTTAAAAATCGACGGTCTGCTTGTCAAAGGTATTCTTGATGATGCAACCGACTATACATTGGTCAAATCTATCAACGAAATGAGTAAGTCTATGGGAACTCGTACGGTAGCTCAGCATATTGAGTCGCCTCGTTTACTTAACGCTGTGCGTGATATCGGCATCGACTTCGCTCAGGGCTTTCATATAGGTGAGCCTGAGCTGATTGAAAGCTACACTATCCCTGTTCCTGCTTAATCCTATTTCGAAAATTCGCGTGTGAAAATCCTGTACATTGCTGTCCATCACCACGTAGGTTGGGGAGCGGAACACTGGATGGCCAACGCATTTGAACGTGCTGGTCACACGGTGGGGCGCTTTGACTATCGTGCCCGTCGCAACAAATTTAAACCCTGGTCGTTAATCAGACGAGAATTGCACGGCATCAATGAAGCGTTTCAGCCTGACGTTGTGCTAATACAACGCGCAGAGAATATGCCAGCCTCGTTCACTAAAATATTTGAGGTGCCAGTGGTGTTTTGGAGTACTGCACCTCTGAACCACAAGCGCGATGTCGATAATCTGCTTGATACCGATGCATCGCTTGCTTGGGTATACTTACACTCCTATACCTGCAAAAGGATCGTCGAGAATGACTTCCCGCATCTCTCACAACGCTGTTCTGTGATGCACAATGCCGGTGCCATGGAAAACGATGCCGGTAACGGAGATCGTCCGCGATTTGCTGTTTTCAATCGCGATATATCACCAAGGCGTGAGAAGTGGTTGCGTGAGATTTCAGATATTGTTGAAGTGAGAAGTGAGCGTCACGGTAATAGTTATTTTTCAGATCTGCGCACCAGTCAAATATCGATCAATATTCATTTTGATCAAGACAGCGTGGATGAATTTGAAACGGGCATCTTCGAAGCACTTGCCAGTGGCTGCATGGTGGTATCTGAAACATTGAATCCGAGAACGGTTGCAGATATGGGGATGGAAGAGGCGCTTATCCAGGTAAGGTCACCTCAGCAGATGCGCAAAGTTTTACTGACCCTGAAAAGAGATCCTGAAGATGTGAAAGACTATCAACAAAGGGGCATGGATGCGATGGTAGATAACCGATGGGATGCACGTGTGGCCCAAATGGTAGATAAATTTTCAGAGCTTTTATGAAAGAGTCATTATCAATTGATTCGCTTGTGCAAGATTGTTACAACTGACCCGTTTGCGTAAAATTACCGCTATCAAGCGGCCTCGTGTCGATAAACTGCATTCAAGCCTCCAATTTATTGAGAGAAGATTATGCGACAGCGAAAAGAAGATAAGGGTCAGGATAAAGATAAAGAAACTTTATTTGATCGTTTGTTACGAGAAAAGCGCATGAAAAAGCTGTTGGTCAAGAACAATACATTGTTTTTGGGTCTGTCTGTAATAATTGCGCTTTTCGCTGCCCAGGGTATGTTTACCATTCAATAACAAGAGGCAAATCTGGCATGAAGCTTATCGACTGGCTTTGCTTTGCTCGATTGAAAACCAGTTTTAGCCGATGCTCTTCACCGAGCTTTATATTGACTTTATCGCATTTGCCATAACGCGTTAGCGTTTCGGAGCCAAACATGGCCGGTACGCAAAGCTCAGCTTCACTCAAAAGCCAATCGCTGTTACTGGGCGTTGGTTGGGTTTTTGGTAATGGCAAATCGGTGGGCATGCAAATGCACAGTGGTTCGTCGAAGTTATCAGAGTTATTGCCAACATAGAAGCACATTGGATCTGGAAAGTACTCTGGTTGATATTCCCAGTACGGATAGTCTGGAGTAGGTTCGCTACCAGACCAGCGGGTAACCAAACCAACGGGTGATGCTTGCGTTTCGATAGCCCTCTCCAGAAGTTTCAGTTTTTTTCCTGCCCCGTTCAAGGCTTCCGCAATATCTCGGATGTACAGAAATTCCAGCGACGTGTTGGCCAGATTGAAAAGGCGGTTACTGGTGCCTTGGCCTGTATGTTGTCTTGATGCACCTTCCACAATACCGAGATCGAGCAAGGCATCGGCCTCGGGTGCACCAGGGCTTGCGAGCACGAAAATATGATCTAACTGCAACATCAAAAAGCGGTTCGTTAAATTGATTGAATTAAACCCGTCTGAGCCCTGCATTGTTCAATACGGCGATGAGCATCTCGCAGGCAGTCTGTCTATGCCGTCGATGAACGTCGACGGCCATAACTGGATCGCCTTTAAGGATGGCCTGGCATAGTTTACGATGATCTTTGTTTGACTTGGTTGGTAACGGGCGCAAATTCAGCGTAATTAGTCGTGCCCGACGGATTTGATCATTGACCGTTTTAACCATATTTTCGACGTGTTTGTTGCCACCCAATCGAAGCAGCTCGCTATGAAAAGCTTCATCGGCCGTGGCCCAGGCAAGACGATTCTGTTCGGCAAGCGCACTATCCATCTCCTTGATGGTGTCTCGCATGGATTTGAGTTCTTTGTTTACAAATCCAGCTTCTGCTGCGCGTTTTGCAGCTATACATTCAAGTTCGGTTAGCAGTTCATAGATGTCTGCCATATCCTGAACAGAAATGGACTTGATCTTGATGCCTTTGCGAGGTTGAACTTCGAGTAAACCCTGAGCCTGTAACATCAGAGTTGCTTCGCGCACCGGTGTTCGCGACATATTGAGCCTTGTTGCAAGCTCGGTTTCCAAATGATTTGAGTCTGCGAACAATTCGCCAGAGAAAATAAGTTGCCTGATTTTTAGCATCGCTGTATGAGTAGCGGACTGTTGCTTAGGATTTTTAGACTCTTTTCCAGTCTCTTTTTTAGACTCTTTTTTAGACTCTAATGTCATAGACATCAACCTTGACGAGTTTATTGCCAATAGCTACATCGATTGCGGCAGGGCTGAGATAGAATGTAACATAGTCGATCATGGGTTCGCCATTGATCAGTTTTAAAATTTCTTTACAGTTATTCGGCAATTATTTCTAAGCGGAAAATTTTAAGCTGATATGTTCTTTACGCATACTGTGGGGTATTGACCTGGTGGTCTGTTGATGTTTGTAAATTAGCTGTAGTTCTTATAAAGGGCGATAAGGAGTATTTGAATGTTATACACCAGTAAGTCATTGACCGAATTTACTCAAGCCGTTCTGCTTGGCTTTGGTTGTAATGAAAATGAATCCAACATTGTCGCCAATCATTTAGTATTGGCTAATTTGACCGGGCACGACTCGCATGGGGTCGGTATGTTACCTATGTATGGTGCGCAAGTGCGTGATGGTAATCTTATAGCGAACCAAAATCCGCTATTTCATGATGCTGTCGGCGCTGTAACGGTAGTTGATGCACAACGTGGGTTCGGGCATCACATGTCTTTGCTGGCGCTTGATCGGGCCATGCAAACGATCAAAGAACATCGGGTGGCTGTGCTAGGGCTTCGAAACTCGGGCCATGTGTCCCGCGTTGGCACTTATTCCGAGTATTGTGCTGCAAAAGGTTATGTATCCATTCATTTTGTTAACGTCGTCGGGCACCAACCGTTGGTCGCTCCATTTGGTGCAAGAGAACCTGCGTTTTCAACTAATCCAATAAGCATGGCGATGCCAGTTGCTGGCAAGGCCAAACCCTTGCTGGATATGGCAACCAGCACGGTCGCGTTTGGCAAAATTCGTGTGGCCAGTAACAAGGGTGAGACCGTGCCGCTAGGCTATTTGATCGATAAAGAAGGTGTGCCAACCACCAATCCTGACCCCATGGCATTGCGGCGAAGTGGTGCTATGTCAGCATTTGGAGAGCACAAAGGCTCTGGTCTGGGGTTGTTCGCGGAGTTACTTGCCGGCGCGTTGGCGGGTAAGGAAACTATCGCAGAGAAAAACTATATTCCCGAGGGTGTGTTCAATAATATGCTCTCCATAATTATTGACCCGAATGCGTTTGACAGTACAGATGAAGTTGCTAATCGCACTACGCAATTTTATGACTACATTAAAGGCATTCCAACGGCAAAAGGGGTTGATGAATTGTTAATGCCAGGAGAGCCGGAACAAATATGTCAGGCGCAGCGGCTTGCGCATGGCATTCCGGTAGATGATGAAACCATGCGCCAGATTATCGAGATCGCGACGCACTTCGGGCTTGACGAAACGCAATTGAAAGCTAAGTTAGTTGAAGTACAATAGAAGTCATCTCAAACGCGACGCCTCGCCGGCCGCGCCTCGCCGGCCACGCCTCGCGGCCGCGCCGAGTTTTTGAGATGGCTTCTATTAATACATCAGTAGCTAAGCCACCATACCACGCGCAGGTTTTGCGTGCTCTATAGTGAAGGCCATGCCATCGAGTAATTCTTCAAGATCAGGTCTTGCTGAAGGGCCGTTGGAAATAGCGGCGATTTGTACGGTGTTATCAGGACGAATACAAAACACACCTGGTTCTGCGAAGCGTCGGTCGGTTTCATCCGGGGTCAGCGGGTCGCTTATGTAGAGACCGAGCTTGTGCATATCCTGTTCGCTGAGTTGGCAGGCGACATCGAAGGTCCAGCCAAACTCTTCTACGTCACTTTTCGCTTTTTCAATTGGGTCTGCGGACACGGCGAGGATTTCAAAGCCTGCATCGCGCCATTGGCTCTGCATGCTCTCAAGTTTGTTTAAATACTTTTTGCAACGACCACAATGTTTACCACGATAAACGATAAGTAAAAACCATTGTCCGTTTGAGCCATCGAATGTCATTGAAGAACCATCGAGGCGAGTTGCGGCAAAGCCGGGTAGTTCTGCACCTGCAGCAGGTTTGGGAGTAGGGCTGGTCATTGTCTGGTCTCGCAGTCTGGTTTCGTATAAATTCCAAGTGTAAATGAAACTATACGCTTTTTAATTAACTTTGCGTATTATCTCCACGTCGCCAGGTATGGTATTTCTCAACCCACTTCAATAAGGTTTCGGGTTGATGCGCTCGCTTCCATTCACCGGCTGCATACTTGTTAGCTTCTGACATTGTAGGGTAGATATGTATCGTACCCAATATTTTATTCAGTCCAAGGCCATGCTTCATTGCCAGTACGTACTCGGCGATAAGCTCACCGGCATTTGCACCTACAATGGTTACGCCCAGAATTTTATCCTTGCCTGGCACAGTTAGTACTTTAACAAAGCCATGATCTGCGCTATCAGCAATTGCTCTGTCCAGATCATCGATGCCGTACGTTGTAACCTCGTACGGTTTATTCTGTTCCTTCGCTTCGGTCTCGCTTAAGCCCACGCGCGCAATTTCCGGGTCGGTGAACGTTGCCCATGGTATAACGCGATAATCTGCCCGAAACTTCTTAAATGTACCGAACAGGGAGTTCACGCTGGCGTACCAGGCCTGGTGTGCTGCCACGTGGGTAAATTGATAAGGGCCGGCTACATCTCCAACGGCGTAGATATTCGGAAAGCGAGTTTGTAAATACTCATTGACTTCGATAGTGCCGTTGTCACGAATTGAAATGTCCAGCTCTTCCAGACCAAAACCTTTGGTGCGAGCCTTTCTACCTACCGCAATAAAGAGCTGATCGAAAGGTATGCGAATTTGTTCGCCGTCGCGTTCACAAACCAGTTGCTTTTCACCGCTATCGTCTGTTTCAACGCCAACCGCTTTGGTGTTGACCAACACAGACACGCCATCTTCAATGAATTTTAACTTGATCAACTCCGATATCTCGGGATCTTCCCGATTCATAATGCGATCTTGCATTTCAACTTGCCACACATCGCTGCCCAGACGCCTGAATGCTTGAGTGAGTTCGCTACCGATGGGGCCGCCGCCCAAAACAACCAGCCGCTTTGGAAGGCTTGTTATGTTCCATAGGGTGTCTGAGGTTAAATGGTCAACCTTTTCCAATCCGGGAATAGGTGGTACAAACGGTTGTCCGCCCGTTGCAACAATGATGTTTCTGGTGGTGAGTGTTTCACCATTGACTTCCACTGTCCACGGCGAAGTTATCTTTGCTTCGCCTTTTATTACATCGACGCCAAGTTTGGTGTAGCGTTCTACTGAATCGTGCGGTTCGATTCTTTTTATGACTTCGTGTATGCGCCCCATGGTTTTGGCAAAGTCGATTTCTCCAGACGCTGTTTCAACACCATATTTATCACTATGGTTGATTGAATCCATAAGTTTGGCGCTGCGAATCAAGGCTTTTGATGGCACACACCCAAAGTTCAAGCAATCGCCTCCCATTTTGTGTCGCTCGATAAGAGTGACTCGCGCCTTAACAGCTGCGCCAATATAAGATGAGACCAACCCGCCGGCGCCTGCACCAATAACTACAATGTCTCGATCGTAGCCTTCAGGTTTTGGATAATCAGCATAAACTTTTCGAGCTTTGACAATATCGACAACTATTTTTGCCACTAACGGGAAAATACCCAGTAGAGCGAAAGAGAACAGTAACTTTGGAGAAAGAATGCCGCTCAAGTTTTCAATTTTGGCTAGCTGTGTGCCGGCGTTGACGAATACGATTGTGCCGGCAAGCATGCCAAGTTGGCTGACCAGATAAAACACGCCAGTTTTAATTTTGGTTAAACCCATAACAAGGTTAACCAGAAAGAATGGAAACACCGGAACCAAACGCACGGTAAACAGATAGAACGCACCGTCTTTTTCGATGTTATCGTTAAAGGTTTTTAGCTTGTCACCAAATTTGGATTCGATGGAATCACGCAATAAGAAGCGCGAAACCAGAAACGCCAGGGTAGCGCCGATGGAAGACGCGAACGACACAATCAGTGTACCGGTGAAAAGCCCGAATATAGCTCCGCCCGCCAGCGTTAGAATAGCGGCACCGGGCAGTGAGAGCGCAGTAGCGGCAACGTAGATGGCAAAGAAGCTTGCAATAACCATGAAAGGCCTATTGCTGTATAAATCAGCCAGGGCTGCCTGTTGGCTCTTGAGATAGTCCAGACTCAGGAATCGACCTAAATCAAATATGAAAAACGCTGCCACGAGTGCGATGACTAGGGCAAATAGAACTTTCTTGTTTTTCATACTGCAGGAAACCTAGTGTTTAGATTTTATAGTTTCGTAGGATGCAAATTGTTCAAAGTAGTTCCTTGCAAGCCTGTAGTGATGCCAATTCGGTACCACATTTTGGCACTATTATATGACAGACTCAGCCATGCATCTCAATTCCACGCAGATTACTCTGATAGCACCCGGTTGTTTTTCCACACTGGCCGATGCTGGCGAGTCGCAGAACATGCCCAACCCGGTCGATTCCACTCCGGAACTCAACGATTCCAGGGTCGTTGTAAGCACTAACCGCGCCTACGAACAAGCACTGGCCGATGTGTTACATCAATCAGTACCAGAACTAGGCGCTTTACCGGTGGCTCAGCATCGCTTTTTATTTGACACTGACAAAAACGCGCCACCACACTGCGTGTGTGCAGAATTGATTCATTTGCAGGCCGACAAGGATAACGCACGTTTGGTTCCCATGCAGGCCCTGAATGTTACCGAGGACGAATCAGATCAGTTAATTGGAGCACTCAATGACCTTATTGGCCACGATGGTCTGGAAGTGCTTCGTACCACGCCAGATCATTTTTATTTGACGGGTATGCCAGCCGGTGAACTTGACACCTGGCCTGCTCACGCAGTCGCCAACGGAAAAATCGCTGATTATTTACCCAGGAAAACCGCTGCCGGTGATTGGCGTCGGCTAATGACTGAAGTACAAATGTTGTTTCATGCGCACCCTGTCAATGTTGCTCGAGCCAACGCGCAACAATTGCCCATTAATGGCATGTGGTTCTGGGGCGGTTCACGCGTATCAACGCACGCATCGACAGGTGAAGTTGATCTGTATGCTACAGACGCTTACACCGCCGGCTTGGCCAGGTCAATGAATATTGGACATAAGCCACTGAACCACTTTGACTGGTCTGATCTGGCAGGGGAAATAATCGTTGTTGAGCTTGGCGTGTACTCGGCTTGGCTGCGCGCGGATCATGCAGCCATGCAAAATGCCAAGCAAGCGTTGCAGGAGCAATGGATAATTCCGGCACAACTAGCGGTGGCAAATGGACTATGCAATAAATTTAAGCTGGATGGTTGTGAAGGGCAGGCTATTGTTGAAAAACCGAAAACGATGTCAGAGCCAGCGTTCTGGAAGCGATTTTATATTGGTAACTGGTTTAAGCGTGCAACCAAATCGGACACCAGCCCGTGACCGGCACTACTATCATTACGCGCACAGAGGTTCCAGACAAACTACTACCGCTGCACGACAATAAACTGGTTAACCGTTTATTGAATATACGTGGTGTTGAGTCGCCAGAAGAATTGGAATTCGCACTTGCAAACCTGCCCAAGCCCGATACCTTACCTGCCATTGATGTTGCTGTTGAGCGTTTGCTGAGCGCACGCCGTGCACAACAAAAAGTCCTTATTGTTGGTGACTACGACTGCGATGGCGCAACCAGTACCTGTCTTGCTGTGCTTGCTTTGCGCGCTATGGGATTTGAACACGTAGAGTACCTGGTGCCAAATCGATTCGACTATGGGTACGGTTTGTCACCAGCTATTGTGGATGTGGCAGCTGAATCCAAGCCAGACCTGATCCTCACCGTTGATAACGGCATAGCATCGGTTGAAGGAGTCGAGCGAGCCAGTGAGCACAGTATCGATGTGGTTGTAACCGATCATCATTTGCCGCCGGATGTATTGCCAAACGCCGTAGCGTTGGTCAACCCCAATCTTGCAGATTCTGATTTTCCGAGTAGCAATTTGGCTGGTGTGGGTGTTTGCTTTTACCTGATGCTCGCCTTGCGTGCGCGATTGGCCAAAGAGGGGCTGGAGGGCGGCGCAATTAAACTTGCAGACTACCTCGACCTGGTTGCTATAGGCACGGTGGCAGATGTTGTTCCATTGGACAAGGTCAATAGAACCCTGGTTGAGCAGGGGCTGCGGCGTATCCGAGCCGGACACGCAAGGCCGGGAGTACTTGCTCTGCTATCCAGAGCCGGTCGCACAGCACAGAGAGTCACCGCCAGTGATATTGGATTTGCTATTGGGCCACGGCTCAACGCTGCCGGGCGCCTGGACGACATGACTCGCGGGATTGCCTGTTTGTTAAGCGATGATGATGTGCAAGCATTGAAACTTGCCACAGAGTTGGACGAACTGAATAAACAACGTCGCTCCATAGAACAAAAGATGCGCGAGGAGGCTGAAGCCATCGTTGCCAATAATGATACGTTGCTTAGCGATACACATGAACCGTTTGGTCTGGTGCTTTTTGATAAGAATTGGCATCAGGGCGTGATCGGGATCGTGGCAGGGCGTTTGAAAGAGCAGTTCAATAAACCGGTGGTTGTGTTCGCAGCCGATGGCGATGACCTTGCCAAGGGTTCGGCGCGCTCTATTCCCGGAGTGCATATTAGAGACGTACTCGATACCATTGCTACGCAGAACCCCGATTTAATCGATAAATTCGGTGGTCATGCGATGGCTGCCGGGCTAACTTTGGCGCGTACAGGAATTAACCGGTTTACCGAGGCTTTCAACGCAGAAGTAAAACGCGTGCTTGGGGATGCATTGCCGAACCGTGAGTGGCATAGCGATGGGTCACTGGGTGATGCTCAGCGAACGCTATCAAATGCGCAATTGATCAATACCATCTGTCCATGGGGGCAGGGGTTCCCAGCACCGCAGTTTGATGATTTATTTATTGTTGAGAGCGCTCGTGAGGTTGGCACTGGTCACTTGAAGGCGCGGCTGCGATCCAGTCCTGATGCTCAGAGCGCTGACTACGGAACCATCTATGATGCCATCGCGTTTAACCAGCCCAATAGCTTTTCGCCGGGAGACATCGTTCATGTGGTGTATGCCATTTTGGTCAATCATTTTCGTGGGGAGCAAAGTTTGCAGCTTCAAGTGGCACATATGCAGTTATATGCCGATAAGTGAACGCTAATTGCGCTAAACTTGTCGGATACTCTTTATTACAGTGCCAGCTTTACAATGATAGAAATTAATCCCTACATACAGCACATTGATGATTTGCGCAGCCGTGCCGAGTCTCTCAGGGGGTATCTTTGACTATCAGGGCAAAAAAGAACAGCTAGAGGAAATTCTGCTAGAGCTTGAAAACCCGGATGTGTGGGCTGATCAGGAACGAGCACAAAAGCTGGGTCAGCAACGTTCCTCTCTTCAAGAAACGCTCGATGTGTTCGATACACTTGAATCGGGTCTTGGTGACGCCACCGATCTTCTCGAAATGGCGCGCGAGGAGAACGACGAAGATACCCTCAATGCTGTTGTTGACGACCTTGCCAACTATGAAGAGCGGGTAGCCAAACTTGAGTTTCGTCGAATGTTCGCTGGCGACAATGATGCTGCTCATGCGTTTCTCGATATTCAATCAGGCAGCGGTGGTACTGAAGCTCAGGACTGGGCGGAGATGCTGTTGCGTATGTTTTTGCGTTGGGGTGAGCGAGAAGGTTTCAAGACCGAGCTTATCGAAGTGTCTCCAGGGGATGTTGCCGGAATAAAATCTGCCACCATACGTTTCGAAGGCGAGTACGCCTTTGGATGGCTTCGTACTGAAACCGGTGTGCATCGATTAGTGAGAAAAAGCCCGTTCGATTCAGGTAGTCGGCGTCATACCTCATTCGCTGGGGTGTTTGTGTCCCCCGAAATCGACGACAACATCGATATCGATATCAACCCTGCAGATTTACGAATAGATGTTTATCGCGCCAGTGGCGCTGGTGGTCAGCACGTTAACCGAACTGAATCTGCTGTGCGAATTACGCATGCGCCATCAGGCATCGTGGTGCAATGCCAGAACGATCGGTCTCAGCATAAAAACAAGGCCACCGCCATGAAGCAGTTAAAGTCGAAACTGTATGAGGCCGAGTTGCAGCGGCGCAGTGGTGATCAGCAAGCGGTAGAAGATGGCAAGTCGGACATTGGCTGGGGCAGTCAGATACGTTCATACGTATTGGATCAGTCACGCATTAAAGATTTACGCACCAACATTGAGACCAGTAATACCCAGGCTGTGCTTGATGGTGATATTAATCAATTCTTAAAAGAAAGTTTGAAAGCTGGCTTGTAAATTATTGCCTTGTGCAGTACGCCAGTATAAGAAACATGTTGCTAAAAATAATTTAAGTTGAAGCAGATCCATGAGTGAAGATGAGAACCAGCTAATTGCTCAGCGCCGAGAAAAGCTTAGCGCCATGCGCAGCCGCGGCAATGCCTTTCCTAATCAGTTCAAGCCTACCCATAAGGCTGGAGCATTGCATGCAGAGCACGATAAAAAAGATAAAGAGGCGTTAGCCGAAGAAGCATTAACTGTTACCGTTGCCGGTCGTATGATGTCGCGTCGTGTCATGGGAAAAGTATGCTTCGCGGGCTTGCGAGATGTGAGTGGCAATATTCAGTTGTTTGTGCAAAAGCAACAAGTGGGTGAGGAGGCATACGACGACTTCAAAACCTGGGATATTGGCGACATAGCTGGCGCTACTGGCACTTTATTTATAACTAAAACTGGTGAACTCAGTATTAAAGTGAGTAAGCTACAGTTGCTCACCAAGTCGTTACGGCCATTACCAGAAAAATTTCATGGCTTGAGCGATCAGGAGACTCGTTATCGTCAACGTTATGTTGATCTGCTTATGAACGAGGACACTCGGGCGACGTTTCGAATGCGCAGTCAGGTTATTGCCTACATTCGACAGTTCCTGATAGATCAACAATTCCTGGAAGTAGAAACACCAATGATGCATGTCATTCCAGGTGGTGCGGCGGCACGCCCGTTTACAACGCATCACAATGCCCTGGATGTGGACTTGTTTTTGCGAATAGCACCTGAGCTCTACCTGAAGCGCCTGGTTGTTGGTGGATTTGAACGTGTGTTTGAAATAAACCGAAGTTTTCGCAACGAGGGGCTAAGCACTCGACACAATCCTGAATTTACCATGCTGGAGTTCTATCAGGCATATGCCACCTACGAGCACTTGATGGATATGACTGAAGAATTGTTTCGTGGACTGGTGGAAGATGTTGTTGGAACGACGAATATTCCCACTGAAGACGGTGAGGGTGTATTTGACTTTGCCAAGCCGTTTGCGCGTTTAAGTATGTTCGATTCAATTCTTCAGCACAACGATTCGATCTCAGCCGATGCACTGGCCGATCTGAATAAAGCCACAGACATTGCCAAGTCATTGCATATAGAGGTTAATTCGAGTTGGGGCATCGGTAAGATTCAAACTGAAATTTTTGAAGCTACCGTAGAAGAGAAGCTTCACGACCCAACCTTTATAACACTGTATCCAACGGAAGTATCACCATTATCTCGCCGCAATGATGATGACCCTTCAGTCACTGATCGATTCGAACTATTTGTTGGCGGAAGAGAACTAGCCAATGGTTTCTCGGAGCTTAACGACGCTGAAGATCAGGCTGAACGCTTCAAGGCACAAGTGGCCGACAAAGATGCAGGTGACGAAGAAGCGATGCACTACGATGCCGATTATGTTCGCGCCCTGGAGTATGGCATGCCACCAACAGCAGGCGAGGGTATCGGGATTGATCGTTTGGTGATGTTGCTGACCGCATCGCCATCTATACGTGATGTGTTGTTGTTTCCGCATATGCGGCCTGAAACGTAAAAATGTTCTTAATTGCTAAGCCAGGGCAAAACTGAACAGCTATCGCCGGAACAGCGAACTGATGCAATTGCCGTTGATAAAGGCGTTATGCCGCAATTATTAGCCATTCTGCGTGCTTGTTGCGTGATGCGCAACGTGCTATGCCAGGTATGTGATAACCAGCATCAGACACAAAGGATTAAAGCAGTTTTTTGAAACTGGTAGTTCGAAAGGAATTCAATCCAAGCATAGAGCACGCTTGAGAATGATGTTGGCTGCGCTTGATACTGCACAATCCGTAGAAGATACGGATATCCCGGGCTACAGGCTCCACCCCTTAAAAGGAAAACTAAAAAGTCGATGGTCTATATCTGATAGTGGTAACTGGCGATTAACCTATGAGTTCGTAGATGGGACCGTGCAATTACTGGACTATGAGGATTACTACTGATGAAAATGCACAATCCGCCACACCCAGGTGATTTTATTCGAGAAACTTATATTGAACCTTTTGATATGAGTGTCAGGGCCTTGGCAGAGAATTTAGACGTTTCTCCATCTACTCTCAACCGATTGATAAATCATCAAAGTGGAATTAGTCCTAG
>CAYTJF010000158.1:0-13962 GCA_964437945.1 uncultured Granulosicoccaceae bacterium | reverse complement strand
AAAACCCATGGTACGAACCGACTCGAGGTCAGCTAATGAATCGATCTTACTGGTCGCATGCCGACTCAAAGCCAGTTCAAGATCTTCTGCTGCGATACCCGAGCCGTTGTCTCGTATCCGAATGCGCTCAAGACCACCTTGTTCTACATCTATCCAGCAATGGGTTGCATCCGCATCAAGACTATTTTCCAGTAATTCTTTAACGATGGATGCCGGACGCTCAATCACCTCACCGGCGGCAATTTGATTGATCAGGTGATCTGGTAGTTGGCGAATGGACATTATGACAATGCAGCTCTTCGACGCTATTCGGAATAGCCTGTATTATGCGCTTTTTTCACCGCAAAAGAACATAGCATTGGAAGGCTGGTGTGCACTTATGGTAGCGTGCACAGAGTTTAGATTGAATAACGTTACACCAGTGACTATCAACTTTACCCGACAAGTACAAAACCTGCCGTCCAGCGTGCCATTCGTTGGTCCGGAAACGCTGGAACGCCAACGCGGACAGTCCTTTGAATCGCGTATTGGCGCCAATGAGAGCGCTTTTGGTGTTTCGCCTGCAGCACTTAGCGCGATATCAGCATCACTGGGTGTATCGGGTTGCAGTTGGTACGCCGACCCGGAAAACCATGACTTGCGAAGTGCTCTAGCCAGGTTGCACAACGTAGACATCGACTGTATTTGCGTTGATGCAGGCATCGATTCGTTGCTGGGCTTGACTGTGCGCATGCTGATGGAAACCGGTGATCACGTGGTCACCTCAAACGGTGCTTACCCAACATTTAACTACCATGTGAACGGGTTTGGCGGTGAATTGCACAAGGTGCCCTATAAAAACAATCGAGAAAACCCGGACGCCCTGTGTGCCAAAGCGGAACAGCACAAAGCTCGGCTTATTTATTTGGCCAATCCGGATAATCCTATGGGTACGTGGCACACTGCCGACGTTATTCAATCTATGATCAACAAACTACCGGCTTGCAGCACGCTGCTACTCGATGAAGCCTATGTCGAGTTTGCTCCAAAAGGCACCGCGCCACCGATTGATTGTGACAACACTCAGGTTATTCGCTTTCGAACATTCTCCAAAGCGTATGGCATGGCTGGCATGCGTATCGGCTATGCCGTCACGCATCCGGATATGATTACAGGATTTAATAAAATTCGAAATCACTTCGCCGTCAATCGCCTTGCACAAATTGCTGCTGTGGCATCTGTCAAAGATAAATTGTTTCTAAGCTCTGTGATGGACAAAGCCCAGGCAGGACGTGAGCGCATTTATCACTTTGCCAGGGAAAACGATTTGGCTTATTTGCCCTCAGCCACCAATTTTGTCGCTGTCGATTTGCAATCAAGTGAACGTGCTAAAAACGTACTCGCCGAACTGAACAAACAAGGTGTATTTATACGCATGCCAGGTGTAGCACCGTTGAATCGCTTTATTCGTGTTGGAATAGGTTCAGACGAGGAGCATGAAACGTTCGTTAATAAATTTAGCCAACTGACTTCTACTACTTAACCCTTGCTAGCGTGCAAATACGTACCTTCCGGGGCACGCTTGTTCAGATACCCGGTCACGCCTTTTTGAATTGCACTTGCCAACTGATCCTGAAAACGTGGACTATTGAGTTTGCGTTCTTCCTGAGGGTTCGAAATAAAAGCCGTTTCCACTAACAGTGATGGAATATCAGGCGATTTCAGTACGCCAAAATTAGCTTGCTCCACGTTGGGCTTGTGCACAGCACCAATTTTTTTAAGCTCGTCCAGCACATCGGCTCCAGCCTCAAAACTCGCTTCCAGCGTACTGTTCTGTGCAAGGTCCAATAGCGTTTGCCTTAAATCCTGACTTAAGCCATCGAGCGCTACATTACCGAACAACTCATCTGCTTCATTCTCTTTCTCAGCCAGCCACGATGCTGCTTCAGACGTAGCGCCTTTTAAGGACAGCGTATAGACCGAACTGCCTTTCGCCGCCTTTCGCTTGAAAGCATCAGCATGGATGGACACAAATAAATCGGCATGCTTGGCGCGAGCCAGCCGAATCCGTTCACGTAAACCAACATAGGTGTCTTTATTACGAATCATCACCGGTGTAATACCATCTTGATTTTTCAAACGATCAAAGAGTTTTCTGGCAACCTTAAGCGTTATATCTTTTTCACGTGTGGCTCGCTGTCCGATCGCGCCCGGATCTTTTCCACCGTGCCCCGCATCAATTGCCACAATAACATTGCGCAGCGGTGCCGGTTCTTCAACCCGGGCTTTGTATTGCGCCAAATCCAGGTTGCCTTTTACGCCAAGGTCCACAATCAATCGCTGACCATCCTGTCGAGGAACAAATCGAAACGATGCGGCCACAGGTCGGTTCAGATCGACAACCACACGCAACTTCTCTGGCCCATGTGTGCCATAGCGAATGCCTTTTACCGCACCTTGGGGAAATTGCTTGGGTAGTATTGATTCCGCTTTACTGGTGTTAGGCAAATCAATGACTAACCGATCAGGCTCAGTAAGGGTAAACAGGTCTGCATCACCGGCTGCCGAGCTTAAGTCGAAATGCAACATAACGTTCTCCTGCTGCACCATACGAAATCCAGACAAAATGATATTGGCCTGCGCACCGGTAACCGGTCCAGCTAGCAATGCTGAACCGCTGAGTAGCTGGACAATTCTTCTGCGCGTCGTATCTGGACCCTTACCCATGATTTCCTCACATACCAACCTATTTCTCTAAATAACACGTAGCCGCGGACAATTATCGAAGCTGCGCTAAATGAAGCATAGTGCAGTGTGAGAAAATACCAAGTATAAATTGAGTCGATGTGCGTTAGTTGTGCATAACTGGGGAAACGATGCTGACCGAGCGGCCTGGTTGTAGATATTCAATGGCTATTGTCAGGGTAGCTTTGGGCAACAATTTGCCAGCTCGACCGGGCCATTCGACGATGATCAAATCACAATTTGCAACAATGTCGTCGAAGGCCAGGTAGTGCAGCTCTTCTGGATCGTTTAATCGATATAAATCAAGGTGCGCTATTTGCCAGCCGTTTGTCGAATAGGTTTCCACTAATGTGTAGGTCGGGCTCTTTACGGCACCTTCATGTCCCAACGCGCGAATGATCGCTCGTGCCAGTACACTTTTACCAGCACCCAGGTCACCTGAAAGCGTGATGACACTGGGTTTGGTCAATCTGACCGCCAAGGTCTGCCCTAATTTGACCATGTCATCTTCTGATGCAATATTGTGCACTTCAGACTTTACATTCGGCTCAAGCATTATTCAACCTATTGCCGGCTTGTAAATCTCTTATCGCTTGCTCCCAAAGACTTCCCACCGGTGCGAGCACCTCTACCTGCTCGCCATTCCATTCAAAAGCCAGACTCTCAGAATGAAGAAATAAACGATTCAAACCAAGTTGCTTGAATGTTGTGTTGCGCGCATTGTCTCCATAACGTTTGTCACCAATCACCGGGTGACCGCAATATTTGGCATGCACACGAATTTGATGGGTTCGACCTGTTTCAATTTCAACTCGCATTAGCGAACCTTGTTCGTAGGTTTCGATAGCACTGAAATGAGATTCCGCCGATTGACCATCGGCACTGACCATGACACGCCGCTCACCCGCATGTTCTTTATTTTTGGCCAGCGGTGCTGTAACCGTGCGATCTCCATGCGCCCAAACCCCATCGAGTAGCGTCAGGTAACGCTTCCTTATTTGACGTTCGCGAAACAGCGCTTGCATGTTTCGGCATATGCCGCGGTTTCTGGCAACCAAAAGACAGCCACTTGTTCCACGATCAAGACGATGAACTAACTCCAATTTTGGCTCCAGTCGAGCCTGACGTAACGCATCGATGGCCCCAAATGCCAATCCACTGCCAGCGTGCACAGCGAGCCCAGCCGCTTTGTTCATTACCAAATAGTCGTCGCACTCGTAAATCACAGAATCGCGCACTGATTTAGCCAGCCCATCAGGAACCCTGACATCGTTTGCGGCTTTCAAATGCATTGGTGGAATTCTGACAATATCGCCAGTCTGCAGTTTGCGAGTTGGCTTTATGCGACCGCCATTGACCCGTACTTGTCCCTTTCGGATAATCCGATAAACGTGGCTGCGCGGCACTCCAGGAGCTCGGCTAAGCAGGAAATTGTCTATGCGTTGCCCTTGTTCAGCACCGCTAACTTCCACTACACGAACGCCTACTGAGTCGCCATTTCTGTCTTGCATGAATGTTGCTTCGTATTAAAATTGCACTGTTTGGACCCTAGCAATTGCTGAAATGGGCCACCACTGCTATATTAACTAATCGGCTGCAAAACGGAACACAGCCTCCAAATGACGGTCAAACGACCGTGATAGGCGCCGTAAGGCACTAAAGACCAGACGATTCGGCCTTGGAAAGGCCAACAAGATGCCCGATTTGGCTCGTTTTATCCATCTTCGAAGCAATGCGTGCAGCAATTTGAAGTTATTTAAAGAGTTTGGCTAAGCGAATTAAATCAAAGTAAAGAAGCAAGTAAGCCAAAAACAAGCAATTAAGGCAAAGAAACGCTGGAACTTACACAGTTTGAAAATCGGTCGGCAGAGCAATAATCGCTTGTTCGTCCGAAAGACGAAGTTTTTAGGAAGCCAATCTGAACCACTTGCATCTGAATGTGCTGCGCAAATGCGTTGAATATCGGTGCAAAGAAGTATCGGAGCTTCCACAACCTAACTTAAATTCGGAAAAATCCCGATCAGCTCAACCATGACGTTCGCGATATTCACAATACTGGCTATTCTTGGCGTGTGGTGCATGCACTGCGCAAGCCAACGGCCCGAGCGTGCGCGCATCAGAGTGACAAGGGAATCCGAAGTGGATTTCTACCTAAATGAAAAGAATGCTAATAAACGCAACCCACGAAGAGGAGTTGCGAGTCGCCATCGTAGATGGCCAACGACTTATAGATCTTGATATAGAGAGTAAGAACAGAGAACAGAAAAAGTCCAACATATATAAAGCGAAAATCACTCGGGTTGAGCCCAGCCTGGAAGCCGCCTTTGTCGACTATGGTGCAGAACGGCATGGATTCCTGCCTTTTAAGGAAATAGCTCGAGAATACATAAAAGATAAAGGCAAGAAGAACGACGGTGGTCGGCCTAATGTTCGCGATGGCATTAAAGAAGGCCAGGAAATTGTTGTTCAGATAGAAAAAGAAGAGCGCAGTAACAAAGGTGCAGCCCTCACCACCTTTATATCTCTGGCAGGCCGTTTTCTGGTCTTGATGCCTAACAATCCTCGCGCCGGTGGCGTTTCTCGTCGCATTGAAGGCGATGATCGCAATGAACTAAAAGCGGCCATGGCCGATGTTGTCGTACCCGACAGCATGGGCACCATTGTGCGCACTGCAGGTGTTGGCCGCACCACAGAAGAGCTGCAATGGGATTTGGACTATCAGGCTGAAATCTGGAAAGCCATTCAAGATGCCGCAGGCAATCGCGCTGCACCCTTCCTGGTTTATCAGGAGAGCAATATTATTGTGCGCGCACTGCGTGATTATTTTCGCAGCGATATTGGTGAAATAATCGCCGACGAACAAGCCACGTACGATCAGTCAAACGAATTCATTCGCATGTACATGCCGCAAAATCAGCGCAAGTTGAAGATGCACTCCGATGATGTGCCCTTGTTCAATCGCTACCAGATTGAATCTCAAATCGAATCAGCATTCAGACGCGAGGTTCGATTGCCCTCTGGTGGTGCGCTGGTGATCGACCACACCGAAGCATTGATCTCTATCGACATCAACTCTGCACGCGCAACCAAAGGCCAGGATATCGAGGAGACTGCCACCAACACCAATCTTGAAGCATCCGATGAAATTGCCCGGCAACTTCGGCTTCGAGATCTGGGCGGCCTGGTGGTTATCGATTTCATTGACATGATGTCCAACAAACACCAGCGATCGGTCGAAAATCGATTGCGTGAGGCACTCAAACAAGATCGTGCTCGAGTCCAGGTAGGGCGAATTTCGCGATTTGGTCTGTTGGAAATGTCGCGTCAGCGGCTAAGACCGTCACTAGGCGAAACCAGCGAGAACGTATGCCCTCGATGTCAAGGTCATGGCACCGTACGTGGTATCGAGTCCACCGCGTTATCAATATTGCGTCTGCTTGAAGAAGAGTCGATGAAAGATAATACGGAACGGGTACTGGCAGAGGTGCCCATTGAAGTATCAACCTACCTTCTCAATGAAAAGCGTACGAGCATTGGCGAGATCGAAGCGCGCAATCAAGTCTCCCTGCTGATTGTTGCCAACCCTAATTTACAAACACCGAACTACACGTTGGAACGCATTCGTGGCAGCGAATCTGATCACAATGCCAACAACATGAAAAGCTATGAGCTTCAAACCGACGGCGAAGATGCTTATAGTCCAACCGATGCGCGTGATGAAAAACCTGTTGAGCAAGCAGCCGTTAGCACAGTGGTGCCAGATGCCCCTGCTCCTGCCCGACGAGAAAAACCTAGTACAAATGCTGCAACTGAAAAAGCCGGTATCAGTCGATTCTTTGGTGCGGTCAGTTCGCTGTTTGGCGCAACACCAACGACGGAACAAGAAGTTACAGAAGACTCAAGCCTGACTGAGACTAGTCCGCGTTCACGCAACACCCGAAAGACAGCTTCAGGTCAAAACCGTGGTCGCAATGACAATAATCAGGATCGCAATAACCGATCAAGTAGCAAGAAAACGGCAGGGCGTCGCAAGAAACGCGGTGCCAAGAAAGATGGCAATAATCAAGCGCGCGATAATACGCGAGATGAGCAATCGCAGAACGACAACAAACCACGAAGTGGCCGTGGGCGCGGTCGTGGACGCAGCCAGAGTAAAGAAAAAGTCAGCTCAACAGAAAATATTGAAGAGAATGCCAACGCTACAAACACCGCCACCGATGAGCAAAATGACAAGCAAGAGTCGCCAAAACGTACGCGTAATCGACGCCCTGCTCGTGGACGCAGTAAGAAAGAGAACGTAACAGAGTCGAGTGCAGACGCCGACAGCACTTCTACCACTGACCTTTCTGAAGACACTGCAGCTAACAATGCGAAAACTGGCAACAAGAATGGCCGTAAACGTGGCCGAAATGCTGGCAGATCTGCTAAAACGAACGACTCGGAAATCAATGACAACGTTGAACCAAACGGCAATGTTATTCCACCTGAGCCAGAGGAAATAAATGATGTAAACGGCAATGTTGAACCAAACGGTAACGTCGATCAGGATTCAACAAACAACGCACGTCGTCGCCGTGGCCCTGGCAGACGTCGCCAACGAACTAACAACAAATCGATAGCCGGTGAAGGTGATGTCGACGCACCGAAAGATAAAACTGGAAATGAGGTAAAAACGGTGTCATCCGACTCATCGACTGCCGCCAATAAGCCAACCTATTCATCTCCGGCAGTGGTCACCTCAACATCACCAGACGGTAGTGCCGCTAATGATTCATCAGTAAAAAAGATGCAATCAGACACCGATTCATCGAAAACAACACCTGCAAAAATCGATACTGAAAACAGCCAGTCAGAAGGTCAAAGTGTCGATGCCGGGCGTGATACTGCAACGGCGAAAACATCGCCAACAGCGAGTAACGTGTCAATTGGTAATGTTGCTGAAAATACTTCAGCCGCAAATTGTGTCCCGACCAGCTCAACATCGACCGACACCAAACCACAGAGTTCCGACTCTCGCGAAAATTCTGGCGATAAAGCAAAGGCAAGCGTTAAACCTGCGAGTGATACTCCAACAAGTAGCCAATCGCTAACAGATAACGTCCATGCCAGCAACGTATCTTCTGGTGGCGGATCAGGCAACGATGTCACTCCTGCAAGTAATACTGCAACAAGCAAGAAAACCGACAACGCTTCCTCACCTGCTACACCTGCGAGTAGTAAACCAGAACGCACCTCGTCGTCCGGCACTGCAAACTCTTCCGCACACGCTGAGTTTGCCGATAAAAATACAAGTTCATCAGTTGATAAAGCGCAGACAGCGACGAGCAACGATAGTCGCTCTGGCAATAACGCGAGTCCCGACTCTGATGGGCAACGCGTATCGCAGCGACAACCAAGCCAATTAAAAAGCACAGTGCGATCGCTGGCGAATAAAGATGAGTCTGGTTCTGGGAAGGCGTCAGGAGGTGGTTTGTCGTTCGCTTCAAGAAAAGTAACTGACGTGAAACCGCAATCGGGTGATAAGAGTAAAGAACCCGTCAAACCCGAAACATCGGACGAGTAGCACACTGTGTGAGTTTGGACGCAATGCGTGTCCTGAACGAACGCCGCGCTAATTTATCTCGCCAGTATTAAATTCATCGCTCTCGGGCATCTAGTTAATGCCCATGCGCTTCGGGCCTACTGGTGATTGGTTGCACAATACAGCACGCTTGCATAGCGTGCTTGCGCAGAGTGTTTGCACACGCGCCACTTATCATCCTGATGGTTGAGTGTATTGATCGTTGAGCTTTTGCACAAAGTCAGAAGCCTGCTCCAATACGGCATCGACTTCTTCTCGACCTCGCTTGTTCCATCCAACCGGCGAACTTCTAAACAGGGTTCGATAAAAACGTGTGTTGTGAGCAAACGCTTTTGTGTAGGGCGCATCGTCCCCTTCTTTCAACTTGCCAATCATATAATTAGCCACTCGCGATCGAATGAAAAAGTGCAAGGCCAGAACGGTAATCACAATGGCGGCAATACTGCCCAGCATCGTCACCGGATTTGCAAATAAACTCAACAGGAAGGTAAACAATGCGCCGGCAGCACCCAGCGCAATCGATGCACCGAGCACAATCAACGCAATCAGTCCCCAGACAATGGCATCAAAGCGAAGCACCCGGGTTTTCCATACTTTTTTCAACCGTGTGATGGTTGGAACCGCCTCGTCGCGAATTCGATACGCCTCTTTTTCCATCGAACCGACGATTCGATATGCCCGTTCAGCTTCAACTTGATCTACACGCGATTCAATTTCGGCCATATCGGCATCACATTTGGCCTCAAAACGGGTACGCGTAATTTCGTCTTCAATTGGGGGCGCGATATCTTTGTTATAAATGGTGTAAAACCGACCGGCGGTCAGGCCTTTTTGGGATAGCGCTCGCTGCCACGCACCAACAATCTCCTCAGAGTTATCCTCACGTGCCGCGGTATCCATCTGATTAAGTACAAACATAAATTTGTTGCTATCTGATCGATCGATGGTATTGCCAACCAGATGCTGCAAGGTATCCTGCATGGCGCCAGGCTCAGGGTGTCGAGCATCGAAAAACACCAACACCAAATCTGAAATTCCCATGATATGGTTAGTCAACCGTAGAGTCGCGGTGCGTTGATCATCAGCATCAAAGCCAGGTGAGTCGATCAATATCTTTCCACGCATAACAGACGAATCAGTTACCTTTAATTGTAAGTAGGCGTCAATGCGCCTACCTTCGCCCGCCGATACTTTTTCTATTTCATTACTGATTCGATAAAACGGAAACCGCATGTCGGCATCCAGTGCGAGCCCCGGCAGCACCTTGCCCTGATTATCTTCACCGAAACATATAACAGTAAATTTATCGTCCACAGCCTGATTACCGGTTTTCTGTAAAGGCTTGTTCAAATAAGTATTAATAAACGATGATTTGCCGGCTGAAAACACACCAAGAATCGAGATCAGCGGCCACCACTGGATTTGAGTGGCGTATGATTGATCAGCTTTCAACAACCCCATTTTGTAACCGATCACATCGAGTTTCTGAAAACCGCTAATAGCCTGTATTAAAACAGGATTCTCACGTTCCAGATGTTCTTTAAGGCTGGTTAAGCGTTTGATTATAGATTTGTCCGCACGGACCATTTTGATCTGATTCTCGTTTAAAAGTGGTAATATTAAGGACGAATGTTTGAGTAAACAATACTGTACTCAGCCACCAATACTGCCGTAGTATATGCTGTTGTACTAATTAATTTGCTGGTGTCTTGCTGATGTTGTTTCTTATTAAGAAGTTTAGCAGCTAGACGGGTTTTTCAGCTCCTGTGCCGGGTCAACTCTGGTTCGGTCAATCGAACACGATGTAAATGGAGAACTATTCCGATGATATGGGTTGTGTTATTAATCATAGCGCTCGTTACATACTTTATTGTTAAAGGATTACATGCACGTCATATATCGCGGTGCCAAACCGATATCCGCACAGCCGAGTACGTACCAGATTCCATCGCCCATCCGAAAGATCAAATTGAATTTCACAAACGTTCGGCGGCGGCTGTTACACAAGTCCAAAATCAACGCGTTCATAATCCACAAGATTCGCCCTCTTTACTCTATGCTGATCGCTCCAACACTGCACGCAGAGAGACTGGTAACAACGATTACTATTCCGATTCCACTCGACAGCAGCAATCAGGTTACGACGCCAGGATGTCCGATGCCACGCTGCAGAAAACGTCAGCACAATCCGGCGGTACCCAGATCACCACTGACGACCGCATCGACATGGATCTGGATCCAGACCGGACGGCCGATCGCACATTGGATTTCACCGCTGAGCATGAGCCGATGGGCGATGTCGGGGTCCCAGCCAACAACAACGACTATGCAACGGATAATACGCCTCAAAATAATACCGGTGCAGGTCTGTTAGCGACCGGTGCTGCGGCGGCCACAGCAGCCGGATTTGCAGCAACTGCTGCACACGATCGTGCAGACGCTACCGATGAAAAATTCAGAGACGAATATGATCAAGACGAGTACGGCTCGCCAAATGATAATACTGCACCTCGCGAATATACCTCGCAAGAAAGTACCATTCCACACCCATCCGAGCAATACGCAGGCGCTGACGAAAATATCGATGTGGAACTGGGAGCGACTCAGAATCCATCCGCCTATACTGAAGAGATAGAAGGCAGCAGTCACGACGAACTACTCGACTTTGGCGATTTGACCTCAGACATCAGCGATATGCTCAAGGAACTCAATCTTCGCGAATCGGATTCACCCCGATTGGAGATCAACAAGGCTGAATTTCAACAGCTCAAAACCGGCGAACCAGGCGAAGTAAAGCCAGAAAAAATTGAAAATGTTGCAGACAAACTGCGAAACATGTTGCAGTAATCTATGCCGAAAAACGTTTTTCATTCACTCGTCGATTCTCGCAATGTTCACACTATT
This sequence comes from uncultured Granulosicoccaceae bacterium, assembly GCA_964437945.1. Classification (GTDB taxonomy): domain Bacteria; phylum Pseudomonadota; class Gammaproteobacteria; order Granulosicoccales; family Granulosicoccaceae; genus Granulosicoccus. Next base: position 2,753 of record CAYTJF010000158.1, on the reverse strand, counting down.
CGACGCGACTTTATAGCCATAGCGATTTTCATTGCTGTCATTTGGATTGTATTTGCATTTGATCGATTCTTAGCACTCGAGCAATACGGGTTGGTACCACGAAGCGCTCGGGGTCTTGTTGGTATTTTAGCCATGCCATTTTTGCACGGTGATTTGGCGCATATCATAAGCAACACTATTCCACTTGCGATTACGCTGTTGTTACTGGCAGGTTCTCGGGCCAACAGCGGCGCTATTGTCTTTCTTATAACACTACTTGGCGGAGCTGGCCTTTGGATTTTTGGGCGAGAAGCACTTCACATCGGCGCCAGTGGTTTAGTGTTCGGACTCATTGCTTTTCATATTTTCTCAGGCTTTTTCGAACGCCGATTCAAATCCATCGTTATTGCTCTTCTGGTGGGTGGACTCTACGCGGGTACGCTGCTAAACGGCGTACTGCCTTTTCAAAAAGGTGTTTCGTGGGATGGACATCTTCTCGGCGCTGTTGCAGGTGCATTAGTTGCACTGATAACAGCAAAAATGTACTCAACACCAGAAAACACTAAAACACGATCTGGTTCCAGATACACCAACGTTTAAAAACAAATCCAATGACCAAATCCACAGCACCTGCTCGGTTCTCAGGTAACTTCACGCAGCAAGAAGCCATTCCAGAAGACGCAATCGAAAAAGCCATTGAAGTCATGCGCAGTGGTCGATTGCACCGCTACAACGTAGCTGAACCAGACGAACAATCAGAAACTGCCCTGCTGGAAACTGAATTCGCTCGTTATCAAAATCAACGTTACGCTCTGGCTCTGGCCTCCGGTGGTTACGCGATGCAAACCGCCTTGCGGGCTATTGACATTACCGCCGGCGAACCGGTACTAACCAACGCATTTACGCTATCACCTGTCCCCGGTGCCATTGATGCTGTAGGTGGAAAACCAGTGCTTATTGAAACCACCAGCGATTTAGTAATTGATCTTGCCCATCTGGAATCGGTTGCCAAAAGCACCGGCGCACGTGTACTTATGCTGTCGCACATGCGTGGGCATATTGTTGATATGGATGCCATTGTTGCCCTGACTAAAAAATACAATATAAAACTAATCGAAGACTGTGCTCACACTATGGGTGCCACTTTCGATGGTGTTAAAAGCGGATGTCATGGCGATATTGCTTGTTTTAGTACGCAAACCTATAAGCATATGAATTCGGGAGAAGGCGGATTTCTTACCACTAATGACGATACCCTGATGGCAAGATCCATTGTATTGTCTGGCTCTTACATGCTGTACGGGCGTCATGCCGCGGGACCACCAGCAGAAGTATTTGAAACAATACGACTGCAAACACCCAATTGCAGTGGTCGAATGGATAACTTACGCGCTGCTATTCTGCGGCCGCAACTGATTAACCTAGACAAGAACTGTGCTCGCTGGAATGAACGCTTCGATCGCATCAGGGAAACCCTGGAACCGTGCAATACCATCGCCCTGACGCAACCGCATGTTAAAGCGCGCGAAGTATCCAGTTCATTTCAATTTTCCATTCCAGCGTTCACAGACGTTCAGAGCGAGCAGTTTATTGCACAATGCCTGGAGCGCGGTGTTGAACTGAAATGGTTCGGGGATAATAATCCGGTGGCATATACCAGTCGATATGAAAGCTGGGCATATATAGATTCCGAGAAACTGGAAATGACCAATCAGGTATTGCACCGATTATACGATTGTCGTATACCACTTACTTTTTCTGTTGATGATTGCGAACAGATCGCTCAGATTATTGTTGAGGTTGCTGGTAACACTGTAAATTGATATGAGCGTTGTTCGTGTTCTGATTAATATTCTTATATTAATGGCAACACTGGGCGCGTTGTTAAGCCTTGGCTCGTTCTTCTCGAAGCACCATCTGTATTTTGATCTGCTCAGTCATTTTCGTGTGCAGTATATTGTGTTGTTACTGCCAGCGTTCCTGGTTGCCATAGCTGCAAAAAAAACGTTAGCTGTACTCGTTATTAGCATTGCATTGGCAGTTCACGGGTATGTGGTTACCATGTCCATTTTGCCAGTGACACCCAAGAACGATACCGAATTTACAGAGCTCACCGTTCTGAGTTCAAACTTGTTATCGCGCAATACCCACTATCAGGCGCAGCTCGATATTATTGAAAAAGAGAATCCTGACATTATCGCGCTGCAGGAATACTCGCCCAGATGGGATATTGTGTTAAGCAGTCAATTGTCTAACAACTATCCGCATAGCATCACAGAACCCATTGCCAGCAATTTTGGGATAGCGATTTACAGCAAGCACCCTATTACCGATGGTGCTGTTGAAATATTTTCAACCGAATCGTTTCCGGCCATTAGCGCGGACATCCAAATCGGCGAATCCACTGTTCGTGTCATGACAGTACACCCTCCTCCACCGGTAAATAAGTATACGTACTCGAATCGGAACCAATACATGGAAAGAATAGCGCTGGAGTCTGAAGCACAGGATGGTGCCGTGTTGGTATTGGGCGACTTCAAAGCCACGCCATGGACATCTCATTTCACCGATATGCTCGAGGAAGGCAGTTTACGAAACGCCAGCGCTGGTTTTGGCTTTAACCCTACATGGCCTACCGGGAAAATCACAAAACAGATTCCGATAGATCATATACTGGTTAATTCAAAAATTAACGTGGATCATTTTGAAACGATACATCTGGAAGGGTCTGATCATAGGAATGTTTTGGGGCATTTGCGGGTTTATTAGGGTGT
>CAYTJF010000157.1:0-14008 GCA_964437945.1 uncultured Granulosicoccaceae bacterium | reverse complement strand
GTGAAAAATGGTTCGCACTGCGACAAACGCTGCTGCCACGTCGGCAGCGCTGGCTCCCAGTTCATGATGCATGCGGAACGCAAAAGTTGGCCCCAGACGATTCACCAACTCATTGGTGACAACGGTTGAGATGATTTCTCGGCGAAGTCGATGGTCGCTAATACGATCTTTGTACTGCTGCGATAAAATAGTTGGAAAGTAGTCGATCAGTACTTGCTGTAAAGCGGGTTCTTCAGCAAAGTCGCCGGCTAATAAGTCGTCGTACATCACCATTTTGCTGTACGACACTAATACGGCAACCTCAGGTCTGCTTAAGCCCTCCTCAGCCGCCAGCCGATCGGCGATTTCTTCATTGTCTGGTAAAAATTCTATATTGCGATTGAGACGATCAATCGATTCGAGGTGTTGCATGAATCGCTGTGCTTCATGCAGTGACAAACTACCAGGTTCCATGCATTGATTAATACACTGAGTTTGCAGGTAATTGTCTTGCAATACCATCAGACCGACATCGCCGGTCATGTCGCTGAGTAGTTTGTCTCTTTGTTTTAAAGTCATGTCATCGTTGGCGACGACAGAATTAACCAGTATTTTGATATTGACCTCGTGATCAGAACAATCAACACCTGCCGAGTTATCTATGGCATCGGTGTAGATCATACCTCCACTGCGCGCATATTCCACACGCGCAAGTTGTGTGCAACCCAGATTGCCCCCTTCGCCGAATACGCGACAGCGCAGATCAGATGCATTGACTCGCAAACCATCATTGGCGCGATCTGCAGCATCGGCGTGCGATTCGTCCGATGCTTTTACATAAGTGCCAATACCCCCATTCCACAGTAGATCGACAGGCGATTTCAAGATAGCAGTGATGAGTTCGGTTGGTGTAAAACTGTTTTTATCTACGCCGATAGCTTTACAAGCCTCTGCAGACAGGGTGATGCTTTTGTCACTACGTGAGTAAATTGCACCACCTTTGGACAATAACTCGGATTTGTAGTCGCTCCAGCTTGACCGAGGTAGTTCGAACAGGCGTTTACGTTCGGTGAAAGCGGCGGCCGCATCGGGTGTTGGGTCGATAAAGATGTGCATGTGATTAAAGGCGGCCACCAGCTGAATTTGTTCTGATAACAACATGCCGTTACCAAACACGTCACCAGCCATATCACCAATACCAGCAACGGTGAAGGTTTGCGTTTGGGTGTCATGGCCCAGCTCACGAAAGTGCCGCTTAACCGATTCCCAGGCACCGCGCGCGGTAATGCCCATTTTTTTATGGTCGTACCCAACTGAGCCACCGGATGCAAACGCATCACCAAGCCAGAAACCATATTCAGCTGATACCGCATTGGCATAATCGGAAAACGTAGCGGTACCTTTATCTGCTGCCACAACAAGGTACGGATCATCGTCGTCGTAACGCACAACGTTGTCGGGTGCGACAATATCTGGTCCGACAATGTTGTCGGTAATATCGAGTAAACCTCGTAGAAAATTCTGATAACACTCGACAACCTGCTGCATCATTTCATCGCGATCGGTGGCAAGGTTGCGTTTGACATAGAAACCGCCCTTAGACCCGACAGGCACGATAACCGCATTCTTGACCATCTGCGCTTTCATAAGCCCCAACACTTCGGTACGAAAGTCTTCACGCCGATCTGACCACCTCAAACCACCACGAGCCACGCGCCCACCACGCAAATGGATACCCTCAAATTGCGGCGAGTAAACGAATATTTCAGCCATCGGATGAGGTAGCGGCAGATCGGTTATCGCAGCGCTGTCAAACTTGTAAGATAGATAATCCGAATGCGCGCCATGCTCATCTAGACGATAAAAATTGGTACGCAAAGTAGTGTTGATCAGGTTCAAGTAGGCGCGAATAATACGGTCTTCATCAAGGCTTGCAACATCGTCCAGCGCTAAAACAATCCGTTTTTGGATTTCAGCTGTTGCTTCATTATCCAGTGCTGGGTTAAAGCGTTGCTCAAAGAACACTACAATATCAGCCGCTATTTCGGGGTTGGCAACCAGAGTGTCTATCATGTAAGTCTGCGAAAATGGTACGCCGATTTGCATCAGGTATTTGCAGTAGCTGCGCAGTACAACTACCTGACGCCAGTTCAGGCCAGCTGCAAGTATCAGTCGATTGAACCCATCATTCTCAACGTTACCACTCCAAATATGGCTAAACGCCTGCTGAATATTATAGGCAGAATGCTTTGAGTCCAGCTTGCTGTGGCTAAGTTGTTCTACTGTGAACTCATGAATCCACACTGGCGCCTGATTTTTACTTTTTATTTCAAACGGGTGTTCAGCATCGACCCGCAATCCCATGTTTTCAATAATGGGCATGACATCAGACAAAGATACCGGATTGGTGTGTGAGAATAGTTTGAAATTTATCGTGCCAGTGTCTGCAATAATATGCCGGTAGAAACTCATGACTGGCATGTTTGGCTTGACATTACCTTGCATAAAAGCGATGTCTGATACTGCTATACGGGCAGAGTAGTCTTCCTTGTAAGCGCTTGGGAATGCACCGTTGTACTGGGCATATAGCGACAGGGCTTCAGGTTCGGGGTGTTTAGCCTGCAATGACTCCAACAAGCGATCATCCCAGGTAATAGCCGCATGCTGAATGCGCGATTCAAGATTTTTCCAATCGATGTCTCGTTCCAGAGGTGGGTTTTTCTGCACAACAAAATGCAATCTGGCCAGTGCCGACTCGGATGAAAACTCGGTATGGAATTGCGTGCTTTTTCCGTCAATAAGGGCTGTGAGTATGGACTCGATATCGAGTCGAAGTTCCCGGCTATAGGTGTCTCGCGGAATATAGATCAGGCAATTGCAGAATCGGCCCATCGGGTCGGTGGAGTGGAACAGTCGAATTTGCTGGCGCTCGTGCAAAGACACGATGCGCGTTGCCATGGTTAGCAAGGCGGCTGGTGTTGTTTGTAGCAGCATATCGCGCGGGAATTCTCGTAGAATACCTGAGAGCGCTTTTTCGTCGTGTGATTCGGGAGCAAAGTGACTGCTGTCTATCGCGGTGGCAATGCGTTCCCTGACCAGCGGGATGGAGTCTGCGGTTTCAGCTTGTAGCGAAGTTACAAATAATCCGACCACACAACTAATATGCGAAAGTGCTCCGGAAGACTTTCTGTGTAGTAACAGGATTAAGTCGGCATAATCTGAGCGAACAATGGGTGAGCGCGTATTAGCTTTGCAGATGATGACGCCGTTTTCGATTTTGTGCAGCGATGCCAGCGCGTCTTCTGGTATCAGTGTGTTGGTTTGCCATTGCAGATTAGTATTGAATTCGGATAACAGGCCCAAAGGCGCAGCAACATTGTTTAGCGCACCGTCGAGGACCAGATCGGCTGTGCCAAAACAACTGAATTGTTTTTCCGATAACCATTTAAAGAAGGCAGTTTGTTCTGTATCAACGCATTGTTCGCTGAGATCTGCCAGCCGTTGTAACATGGCTGCAGAATCTTTTCGAACAACATCCAGAACGCTAAGCGTATTCAAAACAGTGGCTTTTATTTCGTCGAGACTTTCATCGGCGACTGGCGCAATTTGCACATGCATCAGTGACATCAAATTCGTGTCTGAATTATCGTTTGTTCGGGCGTTAGTAGAATCAAGTGCGGTGCAAACGCCTTGTTGTTCACGATCAACCTTGAGCACTGGGTGAATGATAAGCCGTATAGTATGGCCTTGTGATAGCAAAGCACTTCGAATGCTGGCTACAAGATGAGGCTGATCTTCGGTGACCAGTTCAATGACGGTATTCAGAGACTGCCACGCATCACCATCAAGGCTGGGATTAAACACATGCAAACTTGGTTGATTCTGTTGGTGCGAGAGCAGTAACTGCCAATGTGAAAGCGCTAAACCGTTAAGATCTTCGGGGTTCAGCGCATCGAGATCTTTCAGCTGCGCAGGGCTGTAGTAGCGTGATAGAAAATCAATGAATTTTTCGCGCCTCGCGTTACTCAGCGAGCGCGGCGTGGATTGAGCAATCGATTCGATCAGGGTTTGAAAAGGCAGTTCGAGATTATTAGGAACCTCTTTTTGCTGTGCTGACATTATCCCGCCGACCCATTTAGGCAATTGAAAAGAATAGCACTATCGTAGTGCATGTTCTTAGCCAATCAGTCCATTCGGACCTTGTTACAAAACTACCAATCAGGCGAATCGGCGGGAACCAGTTATCAGATCGAGAATTGTTTCCCGATTGTGGCCATATCAGCTGTCGACAACCGTGCACCAAACTGAGTAATTAGCGTCGCCGCCGCTGCGCTGGCCAATTCGCCACATTGCTCAAACGAGTGACCGTGAGTCATGCCATAAAGGAATGCACCGGCATACATATCTCCAGCACCATTAGTGTCGACGGGTTTTACTTTAACAGCGTCAATATCGATGACGTTTTTCCCGTCATACAATGTCGCCCCTTCGCTTCCACGAGTAATGGCAAACTGTTTGGCAAGACTTTTCATGCCTTGCACACAACCTTCAATGGAGTCAGCACCGAACATTTCTCTGGCTTCGTCTTCGTTGCTGAACATCATGTCTATGCCACCTTCAGCAATGTCGAGCAGACCGTCTTTGAAAAATTTCACCATATTAATGTCAGACAAGGTCAGGGCTGTTTTCACACCCGCAGCAGTGGCGATTTTTCTGGCTTCAATGGCCGCGTTCCGCGCACCGGTTTCTGGCACAAGGTAGCCTTCGATATAGGCAATTTTGGCTGACTTGATAGCATCGATGTCCAGCTCTCTGATACTTAGCCCGGTGGTTATACCTAAGAACGAGTTCATGCTGCGCTGAGCATCAGGGGTGATCAGGACGATGCACTTACCCGTCAAACCAGGCTCGCGGTTATCCATGGTCAGATTGCTGTCGACATTGCAATCGGCTAAATCGTTCATGTAGAAGGTGCCTGTTTCATCGTTAGCCACTTTGCACGAGTAGAAGGTTTTGCCACCCAGCTGAGCGCAGGCTATAACCGTGTTGGCAGCTGAGCCACCGCTGCAACGGTTACCTTGCTGTGCACTCAGACTGTTCATTAGGGCATCATGCCGTTCTTCATCGATCAAGGTCATCAGGCCTTTATCCACCTTGAGTGCGTCCAATGTGTCATCCAAAACCTCAAATTCCATGTCGACCAGCGCATTGCCGACCCCATAAACGTCATATTCGGCCATTTTGGCTCCAGTAAAAGTGTTAGCCGCATATTATCGCTAGTTCTATGCCGAAAACCAATTTACAATTGAAGGTTTTCGCTAACAGAGATTTTTATGCGTAGTCACTATTGCGGCGCGGTCAATACGGAGCATTTGGAAACAGAAGTGGTTTTCTGTGGCTGGGCTCATCGTCGTCGTGACCATGGCGGGGTTATATTTGTTGATCTGCGTGACCATACCGGCCTGGTACAGGTGGTGTTCGATCCTGACCGGGCCGACATATTTGCCCTGGCAGAGCAGGTTCGAAACGAGTTTGTGCTCAAAGTCACTGGCAGGGTCAGGTCGCGACCCGAGGGCACGATCAATCCTGAAATGCCAACCGGTGAAGTAGAAGTCCTGGGCCTTGATCTTGAGATTCTGAACAGAGCTGATACACCACCATTTCAATTGGACGATAACGATGTTTCCGAAGAAAACCGGCTTCGCCACCGTTACATCGATTTGCGACGACCAGTTATGCAGGATCGCATGCGTATGCGCGCCAAAGTTACCGGTGAGTTACGTCGGTTTCTTGATGATCAACAATTCATTGAGGTCGAAACCCCAACATTGACGCGCGCAACCCCCGAAGGTGCTCGCGATTATCTGGTGCCCAGCCGAACCCATCCAGGTAATTTTTTCGCTTTGCCGCAATCACCTCAATTGTTCAAGCAATTATTAATGATGAGCGGCATGGACAGGTATTATCAAATTGCGCGGTGTTTTCGTGATGAAGATTTGCGAGCTGATCGCCAACCAGAATTCTCACAGCTCGATATCGAAATGTCTTTTATCGATGAAAAGATCATTATGGATCTTACCGAAGGTATGGTTCGTCAGTTATTTGCTAATGTGCTGGATGTGAAGCTACCGGATACCTTCCCGCATATGAGCTTCGCAGAAGCCATGCGCGACTACGGTTCAGACAAGCCTGATTTACGTATTCCGCTCAAACTCACCGAGCTTTCAGATCTGATGCATGACGTTGATTTTAAAGTGTTCTCAGCGCCTGCAAAAAGTGATGATGGTCGAGTAGCCGCGCTGCGCGTACCTGGCGGAAACAAGTTAAGTCGTAAAGAAATTGATGTGTATACAGAATATGTATCGCGTTACGGGGCGAAAGGACTGGCGTATATAAAGTGTAACGATATTGCTAAAGGTGCGGAAGGACTTCAGTCACCGATCGTGAAGTTTTTTCCAGAGGATGTGCTGAGCGCCATTATCGATCGTACTGGCGCACAGGATGGCGACCTGATTTTCTTTGGTGCCGACAAAGCCACAGTTGTAGCGGATGCACTGGGTGCATTGCGAGTACAGGTTGGCCAGGACATGGACATGGTCGAAGATGCGTGGCGTCCGTTATGGGTAATAGATTTCCCGATGTTCGAATGGGATGAAGGTAGAAAAGGATGGCATGCGCTGCATCACCCGTTCACAGCGCCAAGTGCACAAACGCTTGCAGAGTGGCACAAGCAACTCGATGACAACCCAGGAACGGTTTTGTCTCGCGCTTATGACATGGTACTCAACGGGACCGAGTTGGGCGGTGGCTCTATTCGTATTCACAGCACTCAAATGCAGCAAAAAGCGCTTGATGTGTTAGGGATTGGTGAAGAGGAAGCGAAAGACAAGTTCGGGTTCCTGCTTGAAGCCCTTAAATACGGTGCACCGCCGCATGGCGGTATTGCCTTTGGCCTTGATAGGCTCATTATGTTAATGAGCGGTGCAACATCGATTCGTGATGTTATGGCTTTTCCGAAAACGCAATCGGCCAGTTGTTTGTTAACCAGTGCGCCAAGTGAAGTCTCGGAACAGCAGATGAAAGATTTGCATCTGCGCCCACGCAAGCGACCGCAGCCTGGTGCGGACTAGCATTGAAAATACCGTGCTTAGCGCGCAATATTTTTCTTAAGTTGGCTGTTCTGGCGTTCACAGACTGTGTCTGGTTCTGATCACAATCAAAGCGCAAACCCAATAGTGGTTTTAGTGCCAGGTATGTATTCACCCAGAATGGTAATGCGGCCGATGGCGCGTCGCTTTGAGAGCCATGGTTTCCAGACGCTGATCTTTCAAAATCGTTACCTGCTCAAAACGCCAGAGCAGAATGCGCAAGCATTACTGACAATGCTGCAGGCATTACCAGCCGAGCGGGTTCATCTGGTGGGTCACAGTCTGGGTGGCATTGTTATAATGCACGCACTTCGAATGAACAGTGTGCAGCCCGTTAGTGAACGTTTCGCTGACGGAAAAGTCGTTTTGATCGCCAGCCCGGTGAACGGCAGTGAGTTCGCCAGAACTCTGCGCAGTTTTCGTGCAGGACGATGGATTATGGGCCGTTGTGTGGAGGGTGGTGTGCTGAACGGTGTGTCTGTGGAGTTGGACGGGCGCGAAACCGGTGTGATCAGTGGTTCATTCCCGGCTGGTCTTGCATCCAGGATATATAAATCCGAACACTCAAATGACGGAATGATCAATGAGTTTGAAACACAGCTGGACGGTGCGCAAGACTCCATTAGCGTGTCACTATCTCATGGGTCAATGCTATTTTCCGGAGTTTGCGCCGAATTAGCGATGGTTTTTTTGCAGCACGGACAATTTGTTGCAACCAGTTGAGGGTAATATATCTGGAGTAATACAGGCGCTTTATAGATGTTTCCAAATAATCTGAAGGCGTCTGAATAAACGGGGGGTGATCTGTTAGTACAGAGCCATTCCCGCAATTTAACACTAGTGGAAGAGGTGGTTATGGCCGGTCACAGTAAATGGGCCAATATTCAGCATCGAAAGGGCAAACAGGATGCTAAACGTGGAAAATTGTTCACTAAGTTAATTCGTGAGATTAACGTGGCTGCCCGAATGGGCGGGTCGGATTTAAATTCAAACCCACGCTTGCGATTGGCTGTTGATAAAGCTTTGGGTGGCAATATGACCAAAGACACCATTGAGCGAGCGATAAAAAAAGGCGCCGGTGAGCTTGATGGTGCAGCCTACGAAGAGAACCGTTATGAAGGCTATGGCGTGAACGGGGTTGCGATCATGATTGATACCATGACCGACAATGGCAATAGAACCGTATCTGAAGTCAAGCATGCCTTCACGAAACACGGTGGCAATTTAGGCGCTGTTGGGTCGGTTGCTTATTTGTTCAGTAAAGTGGGCACCCTTAATTATCCAGAAGGCGCTGATGAAGATGCCATCATGGAAGCGGCGTTGGAAGCTGGCGCTGAGGACGTACTGTCCGACGAGGATGGATCAATTGAAGTGACCACCAGCGAAGAAAGTTTTGTTGATGTAAAAGAGGCCATGACGGCAGCAGGATTCGAACCAGAGCATTCCGAAGTTACCATGAAGGCATCAACTGAAGTTGAGCTTGATGCTGAGCAAGGTGAAAAGCTATTAAAGTTTATTGACGTCTTGGAAGATCTTGATGATGTGCAGGATGTTTACACCAACGCTGAAATTCCACCTGAGGCTTACGCTTGAGCGAAGCTGCCAAGCGCACAGTTCGGGTTCTTGGTATTGATCCCGGTTCGGTTATAACAGGCTACGGTGTTATAGATTCCAATGGTGCGCGCAGCGTCTACGTCGCGCACGGACATATTCGAGTCAAAGGCGATACCTTCCCAGAAAAACTGGGTCATATCCACACTGCCTTGGCTGGAGTGATCGATCAATGGCAGCCCGAACAGGTGGCCATAGAACAAGTCTTTATCAGTAACAATCCCATGTCAGCACTAAAGCTTGGTCAGGCGCGTGGTGCTGCACTTACCGCTGTTGTAACACAAGGATTGCCGGTCAGTGAATACGCCGCTCGTACCATAAAACAAGTGGTCACAGGTTCGGGTAGCAGCGATAAGCAACAAGTACAAGTGATGGTCAAATCCCTGTTGGGTCTTAATCGGCCAGTACAAGTTGATGCCGGTGATGGTCTGGCAATAGCCCTGTGTCATGCGCATGCTGGGGTGAATAGAGCCACTGGAATGCCGGCACCCAGAAGACGCACACGCGGACGAGGACTACGCCGATGATTGGTCGACTCAGCGGTGCTTTACTGGAAAAAAATCCCCCATCGATCTTGGTCAGCGTACAAGGTATCGGCTACGAAGTTGATGTTCCCATGTCAACGTTTTACGGGTTACCAGATATCGGCGAGCCAGTTGAATTGCATACGCACTTTGTCGTTCGTGAAGACGCGCAGTTATTGTTCGGGTTTGCCACCAGGCGTGAACGTGCTTTATTCAGGGCGTTGCTGAAGGTAAACGGTGTTGGTGCAAAAGTCGCGTTGTCTATTTTGTCGGGCTTGAGCGCTGAAGAATTTTTCCAATGCGTGGCTGCAAAAGATGCGGTGGCGTTAACGCGTGTCCCCGGTATTGGTAAGAAAACCGCCGAGCGATTACTCGTTGAGATGCACGATAAGGTCGATGCGCTGGCAGGTGGCTCCGTACAACAAGGCTTACCAACTGAACCGGTTAGCTCTGCGCGTGATCAAGCCAGTGAAGCCTTACTCTCATTGGGTTATAAAGCAGCTGAAGTCAAACGCTTGTTAGACAAAACGGCGGTTGATGGACAAAGTGTTGAAGACATGATTCGCGCTGCACTTCGCAATGTGTCAAAGTAATCGAATTAACAAGCCCGACAAAACAACGCTAACAGTAAATCCCATGACAGAAGATGACAGACTCATCTCGGCTGTGCCCAAGAGCGATGATGCTCAAGAGCGCGCTATGCGGCCCAAGCAATTGGTCGACTATCGTGGACAAGATGCCGTCACTGAGCAAATGTCCTTGTTCATCGATGCGGCAAAGCTGCGAGCCGAAGCGCTTGATCATGTACTGCTGTTTGGACCACCTGGCCTGGGTAAAACCACATTAGCCAATATCATTGCTAATGAACTCGACGTGCGCCTGCTACATACCTCTGGGCCAGTACTGGAGCGTCCGGGTGATCTTGCTGCTATTTTGACCAACCTTGAAGCTAATGATGTGTTGTTCATCGACGAGATTCATCGGATGAGCCCATTAGTGGAAGAAGTGTTGTATCCGGCCATGGAGGATTATCAGATCGATATCATGACCGGTGAGGGTGTTTCGGCCCGATCGTTCAAAATAGACTTACCACCTTTTACCCTGGTCGGTGCAACCACCCGCGCGGGTTTATTGACAGCGCCTTTGCGCGATCGGTTTGGCATTGTGCAGAGGCTGGAGTTCTATGCCGTAAATGACTTGGCCGGTATCGTTGCACGATCATCCAAGCTTCTGGGTGTCCAAATAGATGAAGGTGGATGTCAGGAAATTGCCCGCCGTTCGCGTGGCACCCCGCGAATTGCCAATCGTTTATTGCGTCGTGTCAGGGATTTTGCCGATATCAGAGCCGATGGAACTATCAATGCAGATGTGGCCGATTCAGCGCTTAATTTATTAAAGGTAGATAAGTTAGGCCTGGATAGCATGGATAGAAGGTTGCTGCACGCCATAATTGACAAATTTGATGGCGGACCGGTTGGTGTGGATAACCTGGGGGCAGCTCTGAGTGAAGAATCTGGTACGATAGAGGAGGTGATAGAGCCTTATTTAATACAACAAGGCTTGATGATGCGTACGCCGCGAGGTCGCGTAGTCACGGCGAACACCTACCGGATATTCGGATTAGATATTCCCGAAGGAAGCACCCCCTAGCCGTAGTCTGGGAAGCGGTCGGTTTCTGCGCATGTACGCGCTGCGCGTTAAAAACTGAGAAATTTCTTTACGGTAAGGGCGTTACTCTCTGTATTTAAAAACATTTCTCTGTAATACTTGCGCATGCGCGAATTCTCTATTCCGGTACGTGTGTATATAGAAGACACAGACGCAGGGGGCATTGTCTTCTACGCCAATTATTTGAAGTTTATGGAACGAGCAAGAACAGAGAGCTTGCGCCACGCGGGGGTCAATCTTGATCATCTGCACCGACAGCACAGACGGTTGTTTGTCGTGCGATCGGTGACGATCAATTACCACATCCCGGCGCGCTACGATGACCAATTGACAGTAAGTGCCAATATCATGACATTCAGACCCGCAAGTATTGAGATGGAACAACCCATCCATAGAGGTGATGAGCTACTGACTTCTTCGACAGTGCGGCTTGCGTGTGTGGATGCCGATACCCTGGCACCGATTGCGATTCCCGCAACAATCTCTACAGCAATTAGAGAGGCAACAAACTCGTGAACAACGAAATGTCAATTCTGCAGCTGGTGATCGACGCCAGCCCGGTCGTGCAGGGTGTGATGATCATCTTGGTAATTGCGTCTATTCTGTCGTGGGCACTGATCATTGGCAAAAGTCGACAGCTGCGACGGGCCAGGATTTCAGCCGAAGACTTCGAGGAAGATTTCTGGGGTTCATCGGATATTTCTGGCACGTATTCTCAATTAACTATGCGACGCGGTACTCTCGACGGACTGGAACGCATATTTGAAGCCGGATTTTCCGAGTTTGGACGCCTGCGACGTAAAACCTCCAACGACGAAATCATTATGGATGGTTCAGGGCGGGCTATGCGCATTGCTGTGTCTCGTGAGGCAGATATTGTTGAGCAAAACTTACCGTTTTTAGCGTCCGTTGGATCTGTCAGCCCGTATATCGGATTGTTTGGAACGGTATGGGGCATTATGAATTCGTTTACTGCATTGGGTAATGTTCAGCAGGCCACATTGGCAATGGTTGCACCGGGCATTGCCGAAGCGTTGATAGCTACGGCCGTGGGTCTGTTTGCTGCTATTCCGGCTGTTATTTTCTATAACCGGTTTTCAACTGAAATCGATCGTTTATTAAACCGCTATGAGAATTTTTCAGACGAATTTTCAACCGTGTTGCAACGTCAGGCTATTCGTCGAGCCAAGCAAGACAGCGATGGCATGCGATGAACATTTTTGTCTTTCAAGCTTTGACAGGTAGTCTGTAAATGCGACAGGTTCGCCCGGCGCGTCGTAACCGCCGACAGATGGCGGAAATCAATGTTGTGCCATACATCGATGTGATGTTGGTGTTGTTGGTTATTTTTATGATAACGGCGCCATTGTTACGCACAGGTGTGGATATAGACCTGCCCGATACGGCTGCAGAAACCATATCTGATTCAGACCAGTCGTCTGAGCCGTTGATACTCACCGTAGACAAAGATGGTTTCTGGTATCTGAATGACGGTGAAAAACTGGATGAGAAAATGGAGCCAGCTGAAGTACAGGCGTTTGCCACAGCGGCATTACTGCATAATCCGGACAGGCAAGTATTAGTGGCTGGAGATACAGCCGTTGACTATGGTGCTGTTATGAAAGCGATGGTTGCCCTGCAACTGGCAGGAGCACCTGAAGTCGGATTAATGTCGGACCCAGATCAGCGCTAACTGAAACATGTTTGCCCTGTTAAAAAAATACCCGCTAGCAAGTTTTTTGTCGTTGCTTTTGCATGGCGGCATTATTGCGGCACTTATATTTAAAGTCAGCACTAACGAGCGCAAACCCTCCGCAGACAATGAAGACTCTGCACCGATTAACGCAGTAGTTGTAAGCGCAGCTGACATCCAGGCGAATCTGGACAAACTCGAACAGGCCGATCTGGCAGAACAAGCCGCAGAGCAGGCTGAGGCCGAAAAAAGAGAAGCAGAGCGAGCCGCCGCCGCAGAAACGCTTGCGGCACTGCAACAGGCCAGCGAGCAGGCAGAGAAAAAACTGGCTGAAACCGAGCAGCTAACCGAACAACAGCGAGCGGCGTCTGAAGCTGAAAAAGCACGTATAGAGTCGTTACAGTCGCAAGCGCTGGAACTGGAACAACAAAGTCTATTACTGCAATCCCAGGCAGAGGCAGAACGAGACACTGCCCAGGCACTGCGAGAGCAGGAACAAAACCTGACCGCCCAGCAAATAGCCGATCGTGAAGCAGAATTAAACCGGCTTAAAGAAGAGCGTTTACGAGAAGAAGAACGTATACAGTTGGCTCGACAACGCGTAGAAGATGAAACCAATCGCATTGAACAAACCCGTCTACAGGCTGAAGCCGACAGGCAACGTGCGCTGGAGGAACAGCGTCTTGTTGAGGAACGTAATCGCGAACTTGCCGCTGAGGCGCAAGCGGCCGAAGAAGAAAAACAACGCTTACTCGAAGAGAATCGTTTAGCTGAACAGGAACGTTTGCGCATCCTGGAAGAAAAGCAACAGCTAGAGATTGAACGTGAACAGGCACTCGCTGAAAAAGAAGCGGCTGAGCAGGAAAGGCAGCGTTTGTTGGATGAACAGTTGGAGCAACAGCGTCTAGCCGAAGAAGAGCGAGTCCGAGCTGAAGCTGAAGAGGAGCGTCGCCTGGCTGAAATCGAACGTCAACGCTTGGCTGACGAACTGGCTGCTGCGAAAGCGGAGAAAGAACGTCTGGATGAGCTGGCAAGAGTGCAGGCAGAAGAAGCAGCACTTGCACTCGAAAGAGCGAAAGCCGCCGAGCAAGCAGAACGTGAACGAGTAGAAGAGGAAGCCAGAATAGCTGCCGAGCAAGCAGAGCGCGAACGTGTAGAAGAGGAAGCCAGAGTAGCGGCCGAGCAAGCAGAACGCGAACGAGTAGAAGAGGAAGCCAGAATAGCTGCCGAGCAAGCAGAGCGCGAACGTGTAGAAGAGGAAGCCAGAGTAGCGGCCGAGCAAGCCGAACGCGAACGAGTAGAAGAGGAAGCCAGAATAGTGGCCGAGCAAGCCGAACGCGAACGTGTCGAAGAGGAAGCCAGAATAGCGGCCGAGCAAGTCGAAC